>NZ_CP096040.1:0-317692 GCF_023935105.1 Caulobacter segnis
CACATGTGATTAAGACTCTGTTAATCATGTGGATGGTCCAGCAGCGCGTTGAAGGTCTTAATGAATTCTTAACTCGCGGCGACGGACGCAAGGCCGTTCGCGGGACTCTGTCCCTGACCTTGGACAGTCGGGATTCACCTATCGGGGGATGCGGCGCGGGCCTGGGGATGATACGCGAGCAATGCGACCGTTGATCACAGCGGCGCCGTGTCACGACGCCTCTAGGGCCTTTCGGCGCACAGGCGTCCCCAGGGACGAGGCAAGTGGTTAAGCAACCGTTAACGGATGATCCACAGGAGAGTCTGGGCCAGGCGGACCAGGAACGGCTGCCGCCGCGCTTCGCCACCTACTTCCATATCCACCTGGTTTCGGACTCCACGGGCGAGACCTTGAACGCCATGGCGCGCGCGGTGTGCGCCCGTTTCACCGACATCCTGCCGATCGAACACATCTATGCGCTGGTCCGTTCCACGCGGCAGCTGGATCGGGCGCTGGAAGAGATCGGCGGCGCGCCGGGCGTGGTCATGCATACGATCGTCGATCCGGGCCTGCGCGCGGCGCTGGAAGAAGGCTGCCGCAAGCTGGAAATGCCCTGCATCGCCGCCTTGGACCCGGTGATCATGGCCATGTCGCGTTATCTGGGCGCGCGGATTTCGACCCGGGTCGGGGCCCAGCACGCCCTCACCAACGACTATTTCGACCGGATCGAGGCGCTGGACTACGCCATCGCCCACGACGACGGCCAGGGTGGCCAGGACCTGACCCAGGCCGACGTCATCCTGGTCGGCGTGTCGCGGACCTCCAAGACCCCGACCTGCATCTATCTGGCCCACCGGGGCGTGCGCGCCGCCAATGTGCCGCTGGTGCCGGGCCGCCCGCCGCCGCAGGACCTGTTCGAGCTGAAGAACACCCTGATCGTCGGCCTGATCACCTCGCCCGACCGCCTGATCCAGATCCGCCGCAACCGCCTGCTCTCCCTCAAGGAGAACCGCGAGAGCGACTATGTCGACAGCGACGCCGTTCGTCAGGAGATCATCGCCGCCCGGCGTCTGTTCGAGCGGATGAACTGGCCGGTCATCGACATCACCCGCCGCTCGGTCGAGGAGACGGCGGCGGCGATCATCAACCTGCTGTCGGGCGGCCGCGGCAAGGTCGAGGTCCTGGGATGACCCCTGTAACCCCCACCCCAGTGACTTTGGCGTCGAAAAGTTCTGCCCGGCAGATGATCCTGAAGAACGCCGGCGTCGCCTTCGAGGCGGTCAGTCCCGGCGTCGACGAGGAGGCCGCCAAGGCCGGCCTGCTGGCCGAGGATGTCACGCCGCGCGACATCGCCGACGCCCTGGCCGAGATGAAGGCGGTCAAGGTCTCGACCAAACGGCCGGGCCTGGTGATCGGCGCGGACCAGACCTTGGACCTTCGCGGCACGCTGATCGACAAGGTCGACACGCTGGACGAGGCCCGCGCCCGCCTGCTGGAGCTGCGCGGCCAGGTCCACAAGCTGCACTCGGCCGTGGTCGTCGCCCGCGACGGCCAGCCGATCTGGCGGATCGTCGAAAGCGCCAAGCTGTCGGTTCGCCCGTTCAGCGAGGCCTGGCTCGACGCCTATATCGAGCGCCGCGGCGAGGCCCTGCTGTGGTCGGTCGGCTGCTACGAGCTGGAGGCCGAGGGCGTGCAGTTGTTCGACCAGGTCGACGGCGACTATTTCACCATCCTGGGCTTGCCCCTGATCGGCCTGCTCGACTTCCTGCGCCTTCACGGAGCCCTGGCCGCATGAGCCATTCCACCGGTTTTGGGATTTCCGGCGCCGCCATCGTCGGCGGCGTCTGCGGCCAGCCGATCAAGCACTCGATGAGCCCGATCCTGCACAACGCCTGGATCCAGGCGGCGGGCCTGGACGCGGCCTATGTGCCGTTCGCGCCGGCGGCCGATCATTTCGCCACCTTCGTCGACGGCCTGCGCGGGGGCGCCGTGCGGGGACTCAACGTCACCATCCCGTTCAAGGAACAGGCCCTGGCGGCCGCAGACCAGGTCAGCGACCTGGCCCGCATGGCCGGCGCGGCCAATCTGCTGATCTTCGAGGAAGACGGCGTCATCCGCGCCGACAACACCGATGGTCCCGGCCTGCTCGGCGCGATCGCGGCCCAGGCGCCGGGGTTCGACATCACCGCCCGGCCGGTGGTGATCCTGGGCGCCGGCGGCGCGGCGCGGGGCGCGGTCGCCGCCCTGCTGCTGGCCGGCGCGCCCAAGGTCGCGATCGTCAACCGCACGCTCGACCGCGCGCACGAGTTGGTCGCCGCCTTCGGTCCGCGCACCCTGGCGGTCGCCGAATACGCCCTGACCGATCATCTGAAGGACGCGGGCCTGATCATCAACGCGACCTCGCTGGGCCTGGGCGGCGGCGATGGCCCGGCCGCGCGCCTGGACCTGACGCCCGAGGACGCCGTGGTGGTCGACATGGTCTATAAGCCGCTGCGCACCGAGTTCCTGCGCCGGGCCGAGGCCGCAGGTCGTCGCACGGTCGACGGATTGGAGATGCTGCTGCGCCAGGCGATCCCGACCTTCGAGGCGATCTATGGCCAGCCGCCCTCCCCCGAGGTCGATGTGCGCGGCCTGGCCTTGAAGCTGCTGGGCGAGGCCTGAGCCATGCTGGTGCTGGGCCTGACCGGTTCGATCGGCATGGGCAAGTCGACGACCTCGGCCATGTTCCAGGTCGAGGGCGTGCCGGTCTACGACTCCGACGCCGCCGTCCATGCGCTGTACGCCACCGGCGGCGCGGCCGTCGCCCCGGTCGAGGCGGCCTTTCCGGGCGTGGTCGTGAACGGCGCGATCGATCGCGCCAGGCTCAGCGCCCAGGTGGTCGGCGACGCCGAGGCCCTGGCCAAGCTGGAGGCCATCGTCCACCCGCTGGTCGGCGCCCACCGGATCGGCTTCTTCGAGAAGGCGACGGCCGAGGGCCACGAAATCGTCGTGCTCGACATTCCCCTCCTGTTCGAGACCGGTGGGGAGAAGAAGGTCGACAAGGTGGTGGTGGTCTCGGCGCCGGCCGACGTCCAGCGGGCTCGCGTCCTGGCCCGTCCCGAGATGACGCCCGAGAAGTTCGAGGCGATCCTGGCCCGCCAGACCCCCGACGCCGAAAAGCGCGCCCGCGCCGACTTCGTCATCGATACCGGCCAGGGGCTGGACAGCGCCCGCCAGCAGGTCCGCGACCTTCTGACTCTGTTGAGAACTTCCAGCTCCGCTTGATGCGGGACTCGAACGGCTTCATTGAAGGGTCATGGCCCGGGAAATCATCCTCGACACCGAAACCACCGGCTTCGATCCGAAGACGGGCGACCGCCTGGTCGAAATCGGCTGCATCGAGGTGGTCGAGTTCATGCCGACCGGCCGCAACTTCCACGAATATTGCGACCCGCTGCGCGACATGCCGGCCGAAGCCGAGAAGGTCCACGGCCTGTCGTCGGCCTTCCTGACCGGCAAGCCCAAGTTCCACGAGATCGCCGACAAGTTCCTGGAGTTCGTCGGCGACAGCGTCGTCGTCGCCCACAACGCCGCCTTCGACCGCAGCTTCATCAATTTCGAGCTGGAGAAGTGCGGCCGCGCGCCGATCGCCGAGGAACGCTGGATCGACACCCTGGCCATGGCCAAGAAGCGCTTTCCGGGCATGTACAACTCGCTCGACGCGCTCTGTAAGCGGTTCAAGATCAGCCTGGACAGCCGCGACAAGCACGGGGCGCTGATCGACTCCCACCTCCTGGCCGAGGTGTATCTGGAACTGCAGGGCGGCAAGGAACGCGCCCTGGAACTGACCCATGTCGAGGCCCTGTCGGTGTCGGCCGCGATCCAGGGCTCGTACGGCGCCCGCTCGCGACCCCTGGCCCCACGCTCGACCGACGCCGAGCGCGAGGTCCACGCCGCCTGGGTGCGCAAGAACCTCAAGGACCAGGCGCTCTGGATCAAGTTCGGGGTCGTCGCGGCCGAGGGCTAGTCGTCGATCGACGCCGCGGCGGTCCATAGCCGGTCGCGCGATTTCTTCTCTTCAGGAATGCCCGAGTGCCCAAGGAAACCTTGGTGGGCGTTCATAGGCGTTCGTTCGCGTGGCGCGCCGCTCCGCCTGGGCGGATCAGGAAGACATCCTGAAGCACAAGGAAGAAATCAAATACCTCTGGTTGATATTTAGTTTTCGATAAGAAATGCGCGACGTCTTCAGTTCAGGTAGGTCATATTGTCGCGCTTCCGGAGGTATTAATCACGAATTCATCCGCAAGGACGATCAACTTCGCTCAACAATTCTCGTTTTCTCAGAAAACAGGGCGATCGACTTGCGCAAACTATTTCCCATAACTCTGTTCGCTGCCAGCATGATGGCCGGCATGGCCTCGGCCCAGGAAGCGCCGAAGACCGACGCCGCCGCCATGGAAGAACTGAAGGCGCAGCTCCGCGTCATGCAGGAGCGGCTGCAGAGCCTGGAAGCCAAGGCCAACGCGCCCGTCCCCATCCCCATCGCGACGGCGCCGGTCGCCAAGACCCAGGCCGCGCCGGCCACGACGCAGATCAAGTGGGAAAACTCGCCGCGCTTCACCGAGGCCAGCGCGACCTTCAAGATGCGCGGCCGATTGCTGGTGGACGCCGTCGACGTCAACGTCGATCGCGAAACCGGCCCGTCCTACAAGTCCCGCCAATACCGGGCCCGTCAGCTGTTCCTCGGCGCCGAGGGTCAGGTCGGGTCGTGGGCCTATCGGCTCGAGGGCGGCGCGGCGAACGGTTCGGGCTGGGCCTGGGACGACGCGGTCATCGAGTACCGCATGAAGAGCGGCATGCTCCTGACCGTCGGTAACCAGAAGGTCGGCGGCCTCGAGAACCTCACCTCGATCAAGACCATCACCTTCATGGAGCGCGGTCCCTTCGGCGATCTGACCGACAACGGCTTCGTGCTGGCGGCGCAGGCCACCAAGGTCGGCCGCAACTGGTCGCTGCGCGGCGCGCTGCAGGGCGACTCCATCAACAAGGCCGACGTCGCGGCCGGCGCCTACAACGTCAACAACGCCAAGGAACGTTCGGGCGTGATGGCTCGGGCCACCTGGGCGCCGGTCATGACCCCGACCCAGACCGTCCACCTGGGCGTCTCGGCCCGTTACCGCGAGATCGGCGGCGAAACGCCCTTCACCTATTCGGCCGCGGCCAACACCGCCTATCGCGCGCAGAACTCGGCGGGCGGCGTGCTGCTGTCGACCGGCGCCGTCGGCAAGGGCGACAAGACCCTGGCCCTGGAAGGCGCCTGGACGCGCAAGAGCCTGTCGCTGCAGGGCGAGGTCGCGAAGATCCGCGTCGATCGCATCGACACGAGCCGCAGCGCCGCCAATGGCGGCCAGGACTTCGACATCGTCACGGGCTATGCGATGGCCAGCTGGTTCCCGACCGGCGAAACCCGTCCCTACAGCGCCGCCGGCCAATTCAGCCGGATCAAGGTCCTGCATCCGCTCGATAAGGGCGGACGGGGCGCCTACGAGCTGGCCGCGCGCTACGATTTCGCCGATCTCGGCGACATGAAGGCCAACACCGCCACCGCGCTGACTAACCAGCCCGGCCTGGCGACGGCCGGGACCTACAAGGGTCTGACCGCTGGCCTGAACTGGTACCCCTGCAGCAACGTCCGCTTCATGGCGAACGTCACAAAGGCCAAGATCAACAATCGTGCGATCGGCGCCCTGGAGAATGACGCCAAGGTGACGTTGCTGCAGACCCGTATGCAGATCGAATTCTAATCAACACACTCTCATATACTTACGGTCTGGAGCTTCCGGGTGTCATTCCTGAAGAACATTTCGATCCGCAACAAGATCATGCTGTCGTTTGGCCTGCTGCTGGGCGCGGCTGTCGCGATGATCCTCAGCGTCTTTCTTCAGCTCACGGGCATGCAGGAGGCCATCCGTCTGAACGATGAAAGCAAGTCGATCATCGATCAGACCCATACCGCCGAGAAAGGCATGCTGCGCGTGAACTCGCAGATGCGCGGCGTGCTGCTGACCGGGAGCCCCAAATATATGGGATCCTACAAGGAAGGCTGGCAGCAGTTCGACGAGGCGGTGGCCAACCTCGAGCGCTCCAGCCTGACCGGCCCGGAGAAGGCCGCCCTGGCGACCGTCAAGGCCGACGCCAAGACCTGGCTCGACGCCTATGGCGCGCCGCTGACTGAGGCCGCGCTCGATCCGGCCCGTCGCGACGCGGGCCGCGAGACCCTGATCGCCGCCGGCGAAAAGGCGCGCGTGACCCACATCACCAAGAAGGTGACGCTGATCCGCAAGATCGAGCAGGGCCGCATGAGCGTCCGCGAGGCCGACCAGCATCGCGCGATCTTCTCCTCGGTCGCCATGCTGATCGGCGGCGGCGTCGGCCTGCTGGTCATCGCCTTGGGCATGGGCTGGCAGCTGACCACGCTGGTCGCCGCCCCCGTCGGACGCATGACCCAGTCGATGCTGCGCTTGGCGGATGGCGACTTCGATGTCGAGGTTCCCGACCGCGATCGCGCCGACGAGGTGGGTTCGCTGTCGCGCGCCTTCGAGACCTTCAAGGACAACAGCCTCAAGGCCATCCGCCTGGAGGAAGAGACCGGCGCCATGCGCGAGGCCGGCGAAGTCGAGCGCGCCGCGACCGAAGCCCGGCGCGCCCGCGAGGCGGCCGAGGACCGGGCCACGATCGAAGCCCTGGGTCGCGGCCTGCACGCGCTGTCGGCCGGGGACCTCACGCACCGCATCAGCGAGCCCCTGGCGCCCAAGTCCGAGCAGCTGAAGGAAGACTTCAACGCCTCGATCGCCAAGCTGGAGACCGTCATCTCCGGCGTGCGCAACGCGGTTATGACGATCAGCGGCGGCGCGCGCGAGATCTCGGTGGCGTCGGACGACCTCGCGCGTCGCACGGAGCAGCAGGCGGCCAGCCTGGAGGAGACCGCCGCGGCGCTTGAGGAGATTACCGCGACCGTCAACAAGACGGCGGAAGGTGCGGGTCACGCCCGCACCGCCGTCAGCGGCGCCAAGACGGACGCCGAAAACGGCGGCCAGATCGCCGAGCGGGCCGTGGTCGCCATGACCGAGATCGAGCAGAGCTCGCAACAGATCACCCAGATCATCGGGGTGATCGACGAGATCGCCTTCCAGACCAATCTGCTGGCCTTGAACGCCGGCGTCGAAGCGGCCCGGGCGGGCGAGGCGGGCCGTGGCTTCGCGGTCGTCGCCCAGGAAGTCCGCGCCCTGGCCCAACGCTCGGCCGACGCGGCCAAGGAGATCAAGTCCCTAATCAACCTGTCGACCAATCAGGTCACGGTGGGCGTGGATCTGGTCGGTCAGACCGGCAAGGCGCTGGAAAGCATCGTCGCCCAGGTCCTCGACGTCAGCACCATCGTGCGCGAGATCGCGGCCTCGGCCCAGGAACAGGCCAGCGGCCTGCAGCAGGTCAATGTGGCCGTCAATCAGATGGACCAGGTGACCCAGCAGAACGCGGCCATGGTCGAGGAATCCACCGCCGCCAGCCACGGTCTGGCGACCGAAGCCGACGAACTGGCCCGACTGATGAGCCAGTTCAAGGTCAGCGAGACCATGAACCGGAGCGGCCGGGCGCGGGCCGCCTAGGCTGGGCGCTGAGAAGAACACGCGGGGCGATCGGCCCGCGTGTTCGATGCGCGGGCGGCGCCTAGACGCGATCGTCCAGCAGCGATCGCACCGCGGCCAAGTCTTCCGGCGTCGCCGGATTGTAGACGATCATCGCCAGGTCGGGCCGGCCATCGACGGCGAAGGCCGAGTATTCGAACGAGACCGGACCCAGCACCGGATGGCGCAGGTGCTTGACGCCGTCGCCATACTGCCGGACGTCATTGTCGGCCCACATCGCCGCGAACTCGGGACTGCGCCGTCGCAACTCCTCGACCAGCGCGTTCACCGGCCCCTCTGCGCCGGCGCCGGCCCGGGCCACGTCGGCGCGGAAGGCGGCGACCACGAAGCGGGCCACCTGCTCCCACTCGGAATTGATCGCCCTGGCCCGGGGATCGCAGAAGATGCGGCGCAGGATGTTGCGCTCTTCCAGCGGCAGATCGCCATAATTGGCCAGCACCACAGTGGCGGCGCGGTTCCAGGCGATCACGTCCCAGGTTAGGGTCTTGATCATGGCCGGACAGGGATCCAGCGCATCCAGCACCCGCTGCAGCCGGGGCGAGACGCCGTCGGCCTCGCGGTAGCGCAGCTCCGGCGGGCGTCCCAGGCCCAGTAGGAAAAGATGCTCGCGCTCGACGTCGGTCAGCATCAGGGCGCGGGCGATGCGGTCCAGCACGTCGGCGGACGGCGCGCCGCCTCGGCCCTGCTCCAGCCAGGTGTACCAGGTGGCGCTGATGCAGGCGCGTTGGGCGACTTCCTCGCGGCGCAGGCCCGGCGTGCGTCGGCGCGGTCCGGAAAAGCCCAGCGCCACGGCGTCCAGCCTGGCGCGGCGATCACGCAGATAGGCGCCCAAACGGTTCTCGCTGGTAAGCCGGTTCTCGCGCGGGATCGGGGCGTTCATCGTATTAAGCCTTATACCCGTATAAGATCACTACTTTAACAGGATGATCATAGCGCCGACGATGTTCCACGTGAAATCCGTGGAGGGTCATTCATGCGTGTTTTCGTTACCGGCGCGACGGGGTTCGTCGGCTCGGCCGTCGTTCAGGAGCTTAAGGCTCACGGTCACCAGGTGCTGGGCCTGTCGCGCTCCGAAACCGGCGTGGCTCAGCTCGAGGCGATCGGCGTCGCGGCCGTGCTCGGCACGCTCGACGACCACGATGTCCTGACGCGAAGCGCGGCGGCCTGCGATGGCGTCATCCACACCGCCTTCAACCACGATTTCTCGAAGTTCGCCGAGAACGCCCAGCAGGACGGCAGGGCGATCGCCGTGCTGGGCGCGGCGCTGGAAGGCACGACCAAGCCGATCCTGGTGACCTCGGGCACGGCCATGTTGGCCGTCGGCCGGATGGCCACCGAGGAAGACCGACCCGGCGGACATTCGCCGCGGATCTCCGAACCCTCGGCCGACGCGCTGGTCGCCAAGGGGGTCCACGCCTCGGTGGTCCGTCTGGCGCCGACCACCCACGGCGCGGGTGATCACGGCTTCGTGCCGATGTTGATCGGCCTGGCCCGCGAGAAGGGCGTCGCGGCCTATATCGGCGAGGGCGACAACAGATGGTCGGCCGTCCATCGCGGCGACGCCGCCCGGCTCTACCGCCTGGCCCTCGAACGCGGCGCCAAGGGCGAGCGCTATCACGCCGTGGCCGAGGAGGCCGTCCCGATGAAGACGATCGCCGCCGCGATCGGCAAGGGCCTGGGCCTGCCGGTCGAAAGCCGTCCGCCCGAGCACTTCGGCTGGTTCGCCATGTTCGCCGGCATGGACGCGGCGACCTCGGCCGCCTGGACGCGCGAGACCCTGGGCTGGTCCCCGACCGGATCGAGCCTGGCCGAGGACCTGGAGAACGCGGGGTATTTCGGCTGAGGCAGAGGAGCCGCCCTCGTCCTTCGACAGGCTCAGGGTGAGGGCTACTTGAAGGACCGTTCAGTAGAAAACCTCACCCTGAGCCTGTCGAAGGGCGGGGTTTTCGGTTCCTAGACCTTCAGGTCCGCCGTCACCGGCGCGTGGTCGCTGGGACGTTCCCATTCGCGGACGTCGTCGTGGACGCGCGAGGAAGCCTTGCCGTCCACCAGCGCCGCGTCGCGCAGGCCGGGGCTGGCCAGGATGTGATCCAGGCGCAGGCCACGGTTGGACTTGCGGAAATCGGCGGCGCGGTAGCTCCACCAGCTGAACAGCTTCTCGGGTTCGGGCGTCGCCAGGCGCGGCAGGTCGAGCAGGTCCATCGACTTGATCATCGCGTCGAAGGCCTCGAGCTCGGCCGGCGTGTGGCTGACGATCTTCAGCATCTGGCGGTGGCTCCAGACGTCGTTCTCGCCAGGCGCGATGTTCAGGTCGCCGGTGACGATCAGCGGCGCCTTGGGATCGCGTTTCTTCAGCGCGGTGGTCAGGGTCTCGTAGAAGTCCAGCTTGTGGTCGAACTTCGGATTGGCGGCACGGTCGGGCAGGTCGCCGCCGGCCGGAATGTAGAAGTTCTGGATCTCGACCCCAGCCACCTTGACCGCGACGCAGCGGGCGTGGCCTTCGCGGCAGTTCATCAGGGTCGGGACGTCCTCGATCGGCAGGCGCGAGGCGATGGCCACCCCGTGCCAGCCCTTCTGGCCGGCGATCTTCAGGTGCTTCAGGCCCATGGCCTCGAAGGCCTCGCGCGGGAACTCGCCATCCTGGCACTTGATCTCCTGCATGCACAGGACGTCGGGGGCCTGCTCGTCGACGAAACGGGCGGCCTGTTCGGCGCGGAGGCGGACGGAATTGACATTCCAGGTGGCAATACGGAGGCGCATGCCAGCGCTCTAGCCTGGAAATCCCGGCTGGCAAAGAAAAACGCCCCCGGACACCGTGTGTCTCCCCGGCCGGCCAGCGGCCGGCCAAAAAAAAACGCCCCCGGACACCGTGTGTCCGGGGGACGAAAGTCTAGTCTCTCATGCCGCCGCCGGGAGGGGATAGGATCCGGCACGGTTCGCGAAGAGCGGGTCGGTCGCTCATCGCCATGCGTGTTAAATATGCCACTTCAAAACTTTAAGTCAACCCCGAAGTCGGTTGATTCTTGCATGTTGTGGTAATGTCACATTTGGCCCGTCTAGGGCCGCCCCACCTTGCGGCGGGGATCGGTCAGCACGAACAGCTTCGGATCCAGGGCGCCGGTCTCGGCGAAATCCGCCAGGCGCACGCGGATCTGGCCGCCCTTGATGTCGGTGACGGTCCAGCCCATCAGCGCGATCGGGCCGTTGGAGAAATCCAGCGAGATCTTGCCCAGCGCCTGGCGTTTGGCGTCCTGGGCCACGATCGTGAAGCCATCGGCCAGCGGGCGAATCTCGGTGATGACCACGCCGCGATCCAGGCGGACCTCGCGGGCCAGCAGCAGGTTCAGCGGCGTCTTGCTGAGCGGATAGCTCTCGTAGGTCTTCAGCCGGCTGTCAAAGATGTTGACGTTGTTGCCGTTGCTGACCACCAGCAGGCCGGCGGGCGGATCATAGGCGAACCGCGCCTTGCCCGGGCGCTGCAGGTAGAAGGTCCCTTGCGTCTGGGTCCCGCGCGCGTCGGTCTGTACGAAGCGGCCCTTGGCCGACGACAGGCCCTGGATATAGGCGGTCGCCTTGTTAAGCAGCGCCTGCTGCTCGGCGGTCAGCTTGGCCGGGACCGGCGCGGTCTGGGCGAAGGCGGGAGAAGCGATCGCGGCGGCCAGGCCGGCCGCCAGAAGGAAACGGCGATTGGTCATGCGAACTCCTTAAGCCCAACCGTGGCCCGCGCGAAGGCCGCCGCGAGGCCATTTTCCGGCGCTCCGATGAAGCGCCGTTCAGGTTGGGAGGTGGGGAACGCGCCCGCCAAGGTGAAGGTTGCCGGACCACCCCTGAGAGATTTGCGACAAAGCTTGTCATCCCGGCCGCAGCGAAGCGGAGAGCCGGGACCCAGGGGGCGACCGCATTGCGCATGGCCCCTGGGTCCCGGATCAACGCGCTACGCGCTTGTCCGGGATGACAGTTTTTAAAGCGGTGGCGGCGGCGGCGCCAGGATCTCGCGCTTGCCGGCGTGGTTGGCCGCGCCGACGACGCCTTCCTTCTCCATCCGCTCCATCAGCGAGGCGGCGCGGTTGTAGCCGATCTGCAGGCGGCGCTGGATGTAGCTGGTCGAAGCCTTGCGGTCGCGGGTGACCACGGCGACGGCGTGATCGTAGAGGTCGTTGGCCCCGCCCTCGCCCTGGAACGCGCCCTCGATGGCCTCTTCCTGTTCTTCGTCCCCGCCGGCGGTGACTTCTTCCAGGTATTGCGGAATGCCTTGGTCGCGCAGGAACTTGGCGACCTGCTCGACCTCGCCGTCCGACACGAACGGGCCGTGCAGGCGGGTGATGCGACCGCCGCCGGCCATGTAGAGCATGTCGCCCTGGCCCAGCAGCTGCTCGGCGCCCTGCTCGCCCAGAATGGTGCGGGCGTCGATCTTGCTGGTGACCTGGAAGCTGATCCGGGTCGGGAAGTTGGCCTTGATGGTGCCGGTGATGACGTCGACCGACGGGCGCTGGGTGGCCATGATCAGGTGGATGCCGGCGGCGCGGGCCATCTGGGCCAGACGCTGCACGGCGCCTTCGATGTCCTTGCCCGCCACCATCATCAGGTCGGCGACCTCGTCGATGACCACGACCAGATAGGGCATGGCCTCGGGCCGGATTTGCTCGGTCTCGTAAATCGGACGGCCGGCGTCGTCGAACCCGGTCTGGACGGTGCGCTCGAAGTGCTCGCCCTTCTCCAGCGCCTCGTTGGCCTTCTCGTTGTAGCCTGCGATGTTGCGCACGCCGATCTTGGACATCCGGCGATAGCGGTCCTCCATCTCGCGCACGGTCCATTTCAGGGCCACGACGGCCTTCTTGGGATCGGTGACGACGGGGGCCAGCAGGTGCGGGATGCCGTCATAGACCGACAGTTCCAGCATCTTGGGATCGACCATGATGAAGCGGCACTTCTCGGGCGGCAGCTTGTACAAGATCGACAGGATCATGGCGTTGACGCCGACCGACTTGCCCGAGCCGGTGGTGCCGGCGATCAGCAGGTGGGGCATCTTGGCCAGGTCGGCGATGTAGGGCTCGCCGCCGATGGTTTCGCCCAGGGCCATGGGCAGGATCTGGCTGGCCTTCTCGTAGTCAGCGCTGCTCAGCAGGTCGCGCAGATAGACGGTCTCCCGGCGCTGGTTGGGCATTTCGATGCCGATGGCGTTGCGGCCCTGGGCCACGGCCACGCGGCACGAGATCACGCTCATCGAGCGGGCGATGTCGTCGGCGAGTGCGACGACGCGGGCGGTCTTCACGCCCGGGGCCGGCACCAGCTCGTACATGGTGACCACGGGGCCAGGGCGGATCTGGTCGATCTGGCCCTTGACCCCGAACTCGGCCAGCACGCTTTCCAGCAGGCGGGCGTTCTGGCGCAGGGCGCCGGCGTCGACTTCCGACGAGCGCGGCTTGGACTTGGCCAGCATGGCCAGCTCGGGCAGCTGGAACCCGTCGCCGTCGTCGAAATCGAAGGCCTTCTGCTGTTCGCGCAGCTCGCGGCCAGACTCCTTGGGCGGGGCCTTGGGCTTGGCGATGGCCATCGGACGGGCGTCGAGCGTGTCCTCGAATTCGTCCTCGTCGCTATAGCCATCGTCGGCGGGCGGCGGGGTATAGGCGCGTTCCGGAGTCGCCACGGCGGCCGGCGCGGCGGCGACCACGTCGTCCTCGTCGTCGATCGGCGGCAGGCGGCGCTCGCGCTTGGGCGCGCTTTCCGGCTTTTCCTTCTTGGCGCGCGCGGGCTTGGCGGCCGCGACCGGCTCGGGCGCGACGCGGGCGCGAGGCTGCAGGGCGTTGTTGACGGCGTTTTGGATGGCGTCCGGGTTGACGTCGCGCACCCCGATGGCGAAGCCCAGGGCGAAGATGGCGGCGACGGCGAACAGCAAGGCCGCGACGATCGTCGCGCCGGGGATGTGGGCGAACCGCAGGATCCCGGCGACCATGTGCAGCAGGGAATCGCCCCAGAAGCCGCCCAGGCCCTTCTCCAGCTGCCAGATGGCTGGCGGCGGCGGGGCCGCCAGGGTCGCGGCCAGCGCCAGCAGGCCCAGCACGCCGACAATGGCGCGCAGGCGCAGGTCCTTGCGCTCGGCGTCCGGGTCGGCCTGGGCCGCGCGGGTGACGCCGAACACCAGCATCAGCAAGGCGACTCCCCAGGCCGCCAGGCCGATCGACTGCATCAGGAGGTCGGCGACCGCCGCGCCCGGACCCCCAGGGCGTTGCGGGCCGGATCGCCGGTGGCGGCGTTCAGGCTGGGATCGGTGGCGTTGTAGGTGGCGATGGCCAGCAGCAGGCCGGCGCCGACCACGGTGACGACGCCGCCCCGGAACCGGGCCGTCCAGGGCTGGACCCAGCCGTAACGGATCGCGTCCCACAGGAGCTCCGTCGTGGATCGCCGCGCGGCTCGCGCCATGAAAGTCTCCGAACTCAACTTCGCATCCCGTGACCCGCCAAAACGGGTCGAACCGCGATGTTTTGCCCGAAGAGCGTTAAGAGGCGTTTACGACGTTCGTCAGGAAACGATTCAGATTAGGCCGCGTCGAACGCGACCGGACCGCCCCAGAAGCTCTGGACCAGGCCGTTCTGCGGGCCCGGCGCGCCGGTGGTCAGGAAGACGCGGCTGCCGCCCGATCCCGTCGCGTACTCCGGGTGCCGCTCCAGATAGAGCTCCAGCGCGTCGGCCGTGGCCTCGGGCTGCTGGATCAGCGGCGTGCCGGCCGGCAGGGCGGCGCGGAAGATGTCGGCGATGATCTCGTAGTGGGTGCAACCCAGCACAACGCGGTCGGGAAAGCGGCCGATGCGGGTCTTCAGCGCCTGGACGTGGCCCTCGACCGCCTTGGCCAGCTCGACAGCGCTGGCGTCGCCCTCGATCAGCGGCACCAGTTCCGGGCAGGCTTCGGAGAACACCGCTAGGTCCTGCTTGCGCTTGTCGATCTCGATCTCATAGACGCGCGAGCGCACGGTGGCCTGGGTGGCGAACACGCCCAGGATGTCCAGCTGCTGGACCTTCTCGCCGCGCCGCTCGGCCTCGTGCTCCCAGGGCAGGCCCGTGGCCTTCTCGATGGTCGGCACGATGATGCCCAGGATGTTGACCGGCCGGCCCAGGTCCTTGCGGTAGCCCGGCAGCCAGGTCTGCTGCAAGCGGCGCAGGGCGATCGCCGAGGCAGTGTTGCAGGCCAGGACCACCAGGCTGGCGCCCCGATCGAACAGCCGAACGCAGCCGGCCTTGGTCAGTTCGACGATCTCCTCGCCGGTGCGCACGCCATAGGGCGCGTTGGCCTGGTCGGCCAGGTAGGTGAAGTCCGCCTGCGGCAGACGTTGCACGAGGGCGCGGTGGACCGTCAGGCCGCCCACGCCGGAGTCGAAGACGCCGATCATGAGGCAAGCTGTAGCCGCCAAACCGGGCGCCGTCCACGCGCCAAGACCATGGTCGAACGCGTACGGGAAAGGTTACGGTCCTGTCATGTGACGGCCCCGAAGCCTTGCCCTAGGGTCGCGTCAAACTCTTACCGGAGACACTCCGTGCAACGTCGTACGTTCCTTGCCTCGGCCGCCGCCACCGGCGCCGTCGCCGCCCTCAACCCGAGTTTCGCCTTGGCCCAAGCCTCCAATCCCATGCTTCAGAAATGGACCGGTCCCTATGGCGGCGTGCCGGCCTTCGACAAGGTCAAGGTCGCCGACTTCAAGCCGGCGCTCGAAGCGGCCATGGCCAAGAACCTGGCCGAGATCGACGCCATCACCGGCGACAAGGCCGCGCCGAACTTCGAAAACACCATCGCAGCCCTGGAGGACGCCGGCCGGACGCTGAACGACGTCCAGACCTATTACGGCATCTGGGGCTCGAACATGAGCAGCCCCGAGTTCCAGGTCGTCGAGGCCGAGATGGATCCCAAGCTCTCGGCCCACTATGACAAGGTCAACCAGAACGCGGCGCTCTTCGCCCGCATCGAGGCGGTCTACAATTCGCCGGATAAGGCCAAGCTGACGCCCGAGCAGCAGCGGGTGCTGTGGATCTACTACACCAACTTCGTGCGGTCGGGCGCCAAGCTGAACCCCGAAGCCAAGGCCCGGGTCGGCGCGATTAACACCGAGCTGGCCGGCCTCTACACCAAGTTCAGCCAGAACCTGCTGGCCGACGAGAACACCTGGATCGAGCTTTCCGACGCCGACCTCGCCGGCCTGCCCGAGGGCCTGAAGGCCGCCGCCGCCTCGAACGCCGCCGCGCGCAAGCTGCCGGGCAAGTTCGTGGTCGTGAACACCCGCTCCAGCGTCGACCCGTTCTTGACCGAGTCTCCGGTGCGGGGCGCTCGCGAGAAGGTCTGGCGCGCCTTCGTCAACCGCGGCGACAATGGCGGGGCGACCGACAACAACGCCATCATCAGCAAGATCCTAAAGCTGCGCGCCGAGCGGGCCAAGCTGCTGGGCTACCAGACCCACGCCCACTGGCGCCTGGAAAACGCGATGGCCAAGGCGCCCGAGAACGCCATGGCCCTGATGGAAGCGGTCTGGCAGCCGGCCATCGCGCAAGTCGCCATCGACGTCGCCGACATGCAGGCGATCATCGACGCCGAAAAGGGCGGCTTCAAACTCGAGCCCTGGGACTATCGCTTCTATGCCGAGAAGGTCCGCAAGGCGAAGTACGACCTCGATATGAACGAGGTGAAGCCCTACCTGCAGCTGGACAAGCTGCGCGAAGGCATGTTCTGGGCCTCGGGCCAGCTGTACGGCTTCCAGTTCAAGAAGATCGACGGCCTGCCCGTCTATCACGAGGACATCACCGTCTATGAGGTGACCCGCGGCGGCAAGCACGTGGGCCTGTGGTATTTCGACCCCTACGCCCGCCCCGGCAAGCGTTCGGGCGCCTGGATGAACGCCTACCGCACCCAGGAGCGGTTCAAGGGCGAGATCACCACGATCGTCTCGAACAACTCCAACTTCATCAAGGGCAAGCCGGGCGAGCCCCTGCTGATCTCTTGGGACGACGCCACCACCCTGTTCCACGAGTTCGGCCACGCCATCCATGGCCTGAACGCCAACGCGACCTACCCGACCGTGTCGGGCACCAACGTGGCCCGGGACTATGTCGAGTTCCCCAGCCAGCTGAACGAGCACTGGCTGCCGACGCCCCAGGTGCTGAACCAGTTCGCTCTGCACTATCAGACGGGCAAGCCGATCCCGCAGCCCCTGGTCGACAAGATCGAGGCGGCCGGCAAGTTCGGCGAGGGCTTCGGCACCACCGAATACCTGGCCAGCGCCCTGATCGACATGAAGCTGCACCTGGCCGGCGACGTCGACATCGACCCGGACAAGTTCGAACGCGAGGAGCTGGCCAAGCTGAACATGCCCAAGGAGATCGTCATGCGGCACCGCACGCCGCAGTTCGGTCACGTGTTCTCGGGCGACGGCTATTCGGCTGGCTACTACAGCTATCTGTGGGCCGACACCCTGACCGCCGACGCGGCCGAGGCCTTCGCGGAGGCCCCAGGCAAGTTCTACGACAAGGTCGTCGCCAAGCGCCTGTACGAGACCATCATGTCCAAGGGCAACACGGTCGACCCCGTCGAGCAGTTCCGCGCCTTCCGCGGCCGCGACGTCAAGATCGGCGCCCTGATGCGCAAGCGCGGCTTCCCGGTCCCGGCCGGGGCTTAACTCACAACCCTCTCCCCTTGCGGGAGAGGGTGGCCCGCGAAGCGGGTCGGGTGAGGGGTTGAAGAAAGAGACCGCCGCGACTGGCCTCACCGCTGGTCGCGGCGGTTTTCGTTTGTGCGACCCCTCATCCGTCAGCCTGCGGCTGACACCTTCTCCCGCAAGGGGAGAAGGGTTAGATGAGGTCAGGGGCTGAAGGAGTTTCGATGGCCGCGTCCAAGTCCGCTCTGTCCGCCCTCGCCTTTTCCCTGATCGCCGGCCCTGCCCTCGCCCAGACGCAGCCTCCGCCGCCAACCGTCGAACTCGGCGCCGCCCCGGCCCCGGACGAGAGCGCCGTGGTCGCCGAACTGACCGTGGTGGCCAAGCCGCCCGGCCCCGCCGTCTGGCTGGTCGAGAAGGACGGGGCCAAGCTGTATGTCCTGGGTTCCGCCCAACCCCTGCCCCACGCGCTGAAATGGTCCAGCCCGCGCCTGGAAAAGGCCTTGGACAAGGCCGACCTGGTCTTGGTGCCGCCGCAGGCCTCGGTGGGCGTGACCCAGATCGCCGGCTTCGTCCTGCGGTTCGGCGGCGGCCTGCGCCAGCCGATGGGCAAAAATCTCGAGGACCAGCTGCCGCCCGACCTGAAGGCGCGGTTCGTCGAATCCCGCAACCAGGCGCGCAAGGGACCGGGCGACTACAAGAACTGGAAGCCGGCCGTGGCGGGCTTCCTGCTGCTGTCGGACTTCCGCCAGGCCGCCGGCCTGTCCGAAGCCAAGCCGGTCAGCACGATCGAGCGCATGGCCAAGGCTCGCAAGCTGAAGGTCAAGGCGGTCGGCCAGTATCGAATGAGCGCGGTGACGACCATCGCCTCCAAGCTCTCGCCCGACGACCAGCTCTATTGCCTGCGCGTGGCCCTGGACGAAATCGCCTATGACGGCGCCCATTCCACCACGATCGGCCGCGACTGGGCCGAGGGCGACCTGGGCTCGGTCCGCGCCCGTTACCGGGAAAGCGCCGCCCAGCGTTGCCTGATGCGTGCGCCCGGCGGCGCGGCCTTGCTGGAAAAAGGCGTCGCCCAGACGACCGACGCCATGGCCGAGGCCCTCAAGCGGCCTGGCGTCACCGTGGCGGTGGTCGACCTGGGCTTCCTGCTGCCGGCCAATGGGGTGCTGGACCGGCTGAAGGCCGACGGCGCGGCGATCAGCTCGCCGGTCGAATAGCGCCGCGTTGACGCTTGGTCTCCCCTGCCCTCACCTTGGCGACGAGGTTCGGGAGGGAGGCCCAGATGAAGACGACGACCGCCGCAGTGGCGCTGCTGGCCGCCACGCTGACCACCGGAGCGGCGCGGGCCGAGGTGGTCGACGCCCAGCCCAATGGCTTCGAGGTCAAACACGAGATGGCGATCGCCGCCCCAGCCAGCGCGGTCTGGGCCGTCCTGGTCCAGCCGTCGAAATGGTGGGCCTCGGCGCATACCTGGTCGGGATCGGCCGCCAACCTGTCGCTGGGCGCGGCCTCGGGCGGCTGCTTTTGCGAGCGCCTGCCGAACGGCGGCTCGGTGCTGCACATGACCACGGTCTACGCCGCGCCGAGTACGAGGCTGGTGCTGTCGGGCGCGCTGGGGCCGTTGCAGAGCTCCGGGGCCACCGGGGCGCTCACCTTTCTGCTGGCGGAAAAGGACGGTCGCACGACCGTGACCGTCACCTACGACGTCGGTGGCTACTTCAAGGGTGGCCTGGACAAGATCGCTGGCGGCGTCGACGCGGTGGTCGGCCAGCAGGTCGCCCGACTGAAGGCGGCGTCGGAGGGGAAGTAATTCCCCTCTCCCCTTGCGGGAGAGGGTGGCCGCCGGAGGCGGTCGGGTGAGGGGTCGCACACACAGAAACGCCGCGACAGCCGATCGGCCGGTCGCGGCGTTTTGCGTCTATCAACCCCTCACCCGGCCCTTCGGGCCACCTTCTCCCGCAGGGGGAGAAGGGTTATTAAGCGCTTTCGGCCAGGTCGTCGCTGGCGCCCAGCAGGGCCATTTGCAGGCGCGAGCGGTCGCGTCGGGCCGCTTCGAGGGCGCCTTCCGCCAGGGCGGCTTCCGAGGTGAGGCGCTCGATCGTGGCCTGCAGCTCGGAGACCTTGTCCTCGTGCTCGCGACGAATCTGGTCCTGGGCTTCCTGCATGGCGTCCAGGCGGGTGCGCAGCTGTTGAGCCCGCTCCTCGGCGCGCTTGAGCGCCTTGTCCTGGGCCACGCCGCTCTTGGCCAGCTGGTCGGCGCGTTCGATGGCCGTGGCGCGGGCGGTGTCGACGCCGGCGTGGCGCTGACGCAGGCCCTCGGCCTCTTCCTCGAGCGAGCGGATGCGTTCCAGGGCGCGTTCCAAGGCGACGTTGAGGTCGCCGGCGCGGCGCTCGACCGCCTTCTGGTGGGCGCTGGACTCGGCCAGGCGGGCCGAGATCTGGCCGTTCATCTCTTCCAGCTTGTCGGCGCGGCCGGAGGCGGTCTCCAGACGGGTCTGCAGGGCCGAGATCTCGGCGCGGCTGGCTTCGACCTGGCTTTCCAGGCCGCGGATGATGCGGCCGCTGTCGGTCTGGTGGGCGTGCAGGGCGTTCTCGATGGCCTGGACGCGGGCGCGTTCGCCGGCCAGCTGGGCCTCGAGGTCGGTCTCGATGCGCGACAGGCGGGCCACGTCCAGGCCAGCCTGGTCGACGCGCTTCTTCAGGGTCGCGGCTTCCTCGCCCAGCAGGGCGTTGTCCTGGTTGGCGCGGGCCAGGGCGGCCTCGGCGTCGCCACGACGGGTGTCGATGTCCTGGGCCTGGACGCGCAGGCCTTCGACGTCCTGCACCAGATGCTCGATGCGGGCGGTGGCGTCGCGCAGGCTGGCGTCGAGGCTGGAGACCTTCAGGTCCGACTGCAGCAGGGTGTTGCGCAGGCGATCGATCTCGAGGGCGTTGTCTTCGAGGGCCGCTTCCTGGGTCTGGCGGCGAGCGTCGGATTCACCGAGCGCGGTCTCGGCGGCGGCCAGGCGGGCGCTGACCTCGCGCTCCTCGGCCTGGATCTGGGTGATCTGGCGCTGGGCCTGGTCGAAATTGGCGCGCAGGGCGATCAGTTCGGCGTGCTCGGCGCGGCGGGCCTCGAACTCCTGGCCGACCGGACCGCGGATCTCGGCGATCAGCGGCTCGATGGCCTTGAGGTGCTCCATGACGCGGCCGATGCTGTCGAGACCGCCATGGATGGTCTCGTAGCGTTGGCCGATGGCCTGGGTGGACTCGATCTGGTGTTGCACGGCCTCGGACCGGGCGTCGTCGCCCAGGACGGTCGGCTTGCCGTTCTTGTTGTCGCGCGAATTCTTCGACAGCAGTCTCATCTAGCCCACCTTCGCCCCGTGCGAGCCCACCGTGTCCTCACTGGACAGTTGGCGGCGGCCGCGAATCTCTTACCCAGAGGTTAACAACTTAGTTTACGGACAAGATGAATGTCGAGGGGCCGAGGGCGCGACCCGGCGTCGCGGATCAGCCCGAAACCCCGGAAAATGGGGGATGATCCACAGTTTCGACGGCCAGCACGCGGCTGGCGGCGTGGACCACGGCCGCGATGCGCAAGGCGGCCTGGACTTGCGGGGGCGCCACGCCCCTCGCCCGCAGCTCGGCTTCGTGGCTGTCCAGGCACGCGCCACAGGCGTTGATCGCCGACACCGCCACGCACCACAGCTCGTAGTCGACGGTCTCGACGCCGGGATGATGCGCCAGCCGGTTCATCCTCAGCTTCGAGGGCAGCGACCGGTATTCAGGCGTTTCCATCAGGTGCAGGGCGCGAAAATAGACGTTGTTCATGGCCATGATCGCCGCTGCGGTCCTGGCGGCGGCGAAGCCCTCCTCCGTGAGGCCGGCCTCGCGCGCGGCGGCCGTGACCGCCTTGAGGGTCTCCGGCTCGCCGACCGCGCAGGCGCTGGCGACGAAGCAGCCCCACTTGGCCTGGGGCGACAGCACCGTCTCCTCGGCCAGGACGGCCAGATTGGCCCCGATGTCCTTGGCGTAGGCGGGCAGCCGGCCGCGCAGGGCGTCGATCGACATGGGGAGGGCTCCGTGGACCAGAACCGCCGATTAGCATTGTCGGGAAGGTTCGTCCCGATCCGCGCCTCGGGCTGGGGAGAAAGGCGCGGACCGGGACCAGGCGGGGCGTCCGGCGTCGGGGGAGATACGCCGGAACTTTCACCGTGGAAGACGGATACGCCTTGGCGTTTCAGTTATCCAATCGATAGTTTTTGGAATTTCGATAGAGGTGGCCTATATAACGGCCATGCTTCTCCCGACCCTTCGCCAGCTGCAGTACCTGAAGCTCCTGTCGGAGCACGGCTCGTTCAGCCGCGCCGCCGAGAGCGCCTATGTCACCCAGCCCACCTTGTCGGCGGGGATCCAGGAACTGGAGAAGATCCTGGGCGCGTCGGTGGTCGACCGGGCTCGCTCGGGCGTGATCCTGACCGCCGCCGGCCAGGAGGCCGTGCGCCGGGCCGAGGACATTCTCGCCAGGACCGAGGACTTGGTGCAGGCGGCGCGCGGCGCCGGCCAGCCGCTGGCCGGCCGCTTCCGCCTGGGCGTGATCCCGACCGTGGCGCCGTACCTCCTGCCCCGCGCCCTGCCCGTGCTGCGCGACCGGTTCCCGAAGCTGAAGCTGTTCCTGCGCGAGGACCTGACCCAGCGCCTGATCGCGGCGCTCAAGACCGGGGCCCTGGACGCGGCGCTGATCGCCCTGCCCTACGACATGACCGGTCTGGACTGGGCCCATGTCGAGGATGACGAGCTCCTGGCCGCCGCGCCGGCCAACCACCCGATGGCCAGCCAGACGCGGGTCGACCCCGACAGCCTGCGGGGCGACGACCTGATCCTGCTGGAAGACGGTCACTGCCTGCGCGACCACGCCCTGGCCGCCTGCGGCCTGGAGCCGCCGAAAGGCGTTGGCGACGAGGAGAGCTTCGCGGCCACCTCGCTGCCCACCCTGGTGCAGATGATCGGCTCGGGCCTGGGGGTCTCGTTCCTGCCGGCCATGGCGGTCCACGCGGGCCTGACCGACAAGGCGGCCGTCACCGTTCGTCCCCTGGCCACCGAGCATCCCAGCCGCGAGATCGTGGTCGCCTGGCGTTCGGGCTCGAGCCGGGGCGTCGAGGGGCGGCTGCTGGCCGAGACCCTGCGCGAGGCGGCCTAGGCCCCTGCCCTAGACCCCGTGCGAGATCGGCCCCTCGGCGCGCCCTTCGACGAACTGCCGGACATAGGGGTTGTCGGTCGTGTGCAGCTCGGCCGCCGGGCCGCGCCAGATGATCTTGCCGTCGTGCAGCATGGCGATCTCGTCGCCGATCGTCTGGGCCGAGGCCAGGTCGTGGGTGATCGACACCGCCGTGGAGCCCAGGCGCCGAACCTGGTCGGAGATCAGCTGGTTGATCGCCGCGGCGGTGATCGGATCCAGGCCCGTGGTCGGCTCGTCGAAGAACAGGATCTCGGGTTGGGCGACCACGGCGCGGGCCAGGCCGGCGCGTTTCTGCATGCCGCCCGACAGCTCCGAAGGGAAACGGTCGGCCACGGTCGGGGCCAGGCGCACCTGCTCCAGCGCCTCGATCGCGCGTTCGCGGGCCTGCTTGCGCGGCACGCCGTCGGCGTTGATCAGGCGGAAGGCGACGTTTTCCCAGACGGTCAGGCTGTCGAACAGGGCCGCGCCCTGGAACAGCACGCCGACTCGCGAGAACAGCTTGCGGCGCTGGCCTTCCGACAGGCCGACGACGTTCTGGCCGTCCAGCTCGATCTGTCCGGCTTCCGGCCGCATCAGGCCCAGGGCCGTCTTGATGGTCACCGACTTGCCCTGGCCCGAGCCGCCGATGATCACCAGGGACTTGCCCGGCGCGACCGACAGGTCGAGGCCGTCCAGCACCGCCCGGCCCTCGAAGCGCTTGATCACGCCTTTCCAGGCGAGTTTGGGGATCACGTCGGTCATGAGGCGTGGGTGAAGAAGGTGGTCAGGAGGTAGTCGGAGGCGAAGATCAGGATCGCCGAGGAGACCACCGCGTGGGTCGTCGCCCGGCCGACGCCGCGCGCGCCGCCCTTGGCGTTGTAGCCGTGATAGCAGCCCATCAGCGCCACGATGAAGCCGAACACCGCCGCCTTGATCAGGCCCGAGATGATGTCCCAGCTCTGCAGGAAATCGATCGTGTTGCGGATGTAGACGGCCGAGCTGAAGTCCAGCACGCGGGTGGCCACCAGCCAGCCGCCGGCCACCCCGATGGTGTCGGCGACGGCGGTCAGCAGCGGCAGCATCAGCACGCCGGCCAGCAGGCGCGGGCCAACCAGATAGCGGAACGGGTCCGTCGACAGGGTGCGCATGGCGTCGATCTGCTCGGTCGCGCGCATGGCCCCGATCTCGGCGGCGATGGCGGCCGAGACCCGACCGGCCAGCATCAGGGCGGCCAGCACCGGACCCAGCTCCCGGGTGATCCCCAAGGCCACGATCTGCGGCATCACCTGTTCGGCGTTGAAGCGCCCGCCCCCGGTGAAGATGTTCAGGGCCAGGGCCGCGCCGGTGAAGATGGCGGTCAGGCCGACGACCGGCAGCGAGAAGAAGCCGATGGCGACGATCTGCCGCCACAGCTGCCCCGGGAACCAGGGCGGGCTCAGGGCGGCGGCGGTTCCGCGCACGGCGAAGACGCCCACCGCGCCGACCATGCGCACGGCGGCCAGGGCCGAGCGGCCCAACGCGCGAACGGGATTGCCGGCGACTTTCCGGGCCGCCTCGGCCGCGGCCATCAGTAGTTCTCGGCCGGTTGCGTGGCCGGATTGGCCGGAGCGGGCGTCGAGGGCGCGGCCGCGTCGCCGGAGCCGCCCCCTTGCGGACGGATCACCGAGCCGATCAGGCCGAACAAGTCTACCGCGCCTTGCGTGTTCTCGATCTCGCCGCCGGGCTTGAGGTCGTCCAGCGAAGCGCCCGGCGCGATGGCGACGTGCGCCCCGCCCAGGATGCCGTCGCTGGTGATCTTGGCCGTCGAGTCGGCGGGCAGCTTGACGGTCGGATCGATGCTCAACTTGGCGACCGCCAGATAGGTCTTCGGCTCCAGCGTGATCTGCGAGACCGTGCCGACCTTGACGCCGGCGACGCTGACCGCCGCGCCCGGGGACAGCGAGCCGGCCTCGCCGAACTTGGCGCTGATCTCATACTCGCCGCGCTTCATGTGGACGCCGCCCACGCTCAGCGAATAGGTCAGGAAGCCCGCCGCCAGGGCGAGGACGACGACACCCATGGCCGTCTCGGCCCATTGTTCGCGCAAAGCCAAATCCCCTTTGTTCTCTGGCACGTGGCTCTTAGCGGCGTCCAGGCGAGCCAGAGCCGCCCTTTTGGAGCTGGTTGATCAGCACGTCGATGTTGCCGCCGGCGTTGTCGATCGTCGAGACGAAGTCCTGCTGCTGGGTGATGGCCAGCCAGATGCCCTTGAACTGGACGTCGACCACCTTCCAGGTCTGGCCGCCGCCGAGCACGCGCCACGACACGGGCAGGGGGGTCGTGATCTGGCCGCCGGAGATGGTGGTGTTGACGATCACGTCGCCCGGCTTGCGGACGACCGAGCCGGTCACCTTCAGCTGTTCGCCGCGATAGTCGTCGATGCGGCTCTGATAGACGTTCTCGGCATAGGTCCTGAACACCGGCGTGAAGCGGGCGCGCTGGTCCGGCGTGATGGTGCGGGCGTACTTGCCCAGCACGAAGTTGGTGATGCGCGGCACGTCGGCCAGTTCGTCCACCGCCTGGTGGAAGACCTGCGTCTTCTGCGCGTCGCTCATGCTTTTGTTGGCCAGCACGGTGATGACGCGCTGGGCCTTGGTCTGGACGAAGGCCTCGGCGCCGGGGTCGCGAGCCTGGGCCAGGGCCGGGCTGGCGACGGCCAGGGCCGAGGCCCCGAAGAACGCCAAAAGCGCGGCGTTGGCGCCGCGCCGGGTGGGGAGGATGTTTTTCATGGGGTTACCGGGGGAGGTCATGGTTTGGGCGTCGCCGGAGGGGGCGGCGGCGTATCGAAATCGGGCAGGTCCTCGGCCTCGCCAGTGGCCTGGCGGACGAAGGCTTCGCGGTATTGGGTATAAGCCGATCGGGTGGTGACGTACGGATCGGCCGCGTCTTCCAGGGCGTGGAAGGCCGGGTCGGTCTGGGCGCGCAGGTCGACGATCGTCACGCCGGTGCGGGCCTTGCCGAAGTCGGTGCTGAAGCCGCCGACATAGAGCGAGATCGGATCGGTGGCGATATCCAGCGCGCGGCCGACGCCGTCGCGGACGTTCAGCGGACCCATGCCGGGCAGATAGAGATAGGCGCCGGGACCCGCGCCCCAGGCGCCGAAGGTCTGGCCGAAATCGGCCTCGCGCGGCGGCAGGTGCATCTTGGACGCGACGTCGAACAGGCCCAGCACGCCGACGGTCGAGTTGACCACGAAGCGAGCGGTCGAGCGCATGGCCCGCTTGGGCCGGCCCTGCAGCACCTGATTGATGACCGTGTTCGGTTCGCCAAGATTGTAGACGGCCGAGCTGACGCGGTTGCGCACCACGCGGGGCGTAACGGCCAGGTAGCCGTGGGCGATCGGCGAGAACAGCACGCGGTCCAGGCCCATGCCGACCTTGAACGCGCCGCGGTTGAAGCCCTCGAGCGGGTCCTTCACGGCCGAAACGGCGCTGTCGGAATTGGCCGGGGCGGCGGCGACGGTCGGGATCTGATCCTCGGCGCGCGCGGCTGGCGCGAGCGCCAGAACACCGGCGGCCGCGACCGCGCCAGCGGTGGCGAAGCGCCGTCCCGGGGTCGTTCGACGCGGGCCTTGATCCAGATCGCGCAAGCTCGTGCTCCTGCTTCTCACACGCGCCATGTATTCACGACGCTTTCCGTATCAAGATTGAAAGCGACTATTTCCGGTCGCGCTTGTCGCGTGTTGCACGGAAGCCGCTCTCCTTGATGAGGGGCGCGCTGCAAAACGGTGATTCGTTATCGGACGCCAGGAGGGTCTCACGGCGATCTGTCGCGCGACATAATCAGATATATCGGAAATAGCTCTTGACGTATCGTCGATCCGATATATCTGTAATTTCGATATAACGAAACAGGATCTAAAACACGCATGTTTGGACGACATCAACATCACCACCGCGGCCACTGGCGCGGTCACGGCGACGAACACCATGGTCGCCATCCGTTTGGCTTCCACGGCGAGCATCGCGGCGGGCCCAGAGGGCGCGGCGGCCGCATGGGCCGGTTCTTCGACCACGGCGACCTGCGCTTCGTGGTCCTCAAGCTGATCGCCGAGAAGCCCAGCCATGGCTACGAGCTGATCAAGGCCATCGAAACGGCGGCCGGCGGCGCCTACAGCCCCAGCCCGGGCGTGGTCTATCCGACCCTGACCCTGCTGGAAGAGCTGGGCTACGTCACCGCCAGCGACGCCGGCGGCGGCAAGAAGCTCTATACGATCACCGCCGAGGGCGAGGCCTTCCTGGCCAGCAACGACGCGCCGGTCCGGTCGCTTTTCGAGCGCATGGCCGAGGCGGCTTCCGCCAGCGCGGCCTTCTCGCCGCAGATCTTGCGGGCCCGCGAGAACGTCAAGACGGCCCTGCGGCTCAAGCTCCACGGCCAGCTGACGGCCGAGCAGATCGCCGCGGTCGCCAAGGTCCTCGACGACGCCGCCCAGGCGATCGAAGCCATCTAGAGAAAGGCAAGGCCATGGAAAGCCACGCCCGCGTCGCCACCGACAAGGCGGCCCGCTACATGACGCAACTGGCCAAGCACTGGAGCCACAAGTTCGAGGTCACGTATGACGCGACCTCGGCCCTGTTCCCGCTGCCGGCCGGAACCTGCCGGATGACGGCCCATCCCGACGGCCTGGACATCACCGTCGAGGCCGCCGACCTGGAGGGCCTGGCCCGCCTGGAAGACGTGGTGGCCAAGCACCTGGACCGCTTCGCCTTCCGCGAGGGCGAGCTGCAGTACGGCTGGACCCGCGCCTGGGCGGCCGGGATGGTGGATCCGCGCGCCATGCGGATCAACGCCATCCACTGACCCGCCGGATGTCCGTTCCTTACCACCGGATCCTCGCGCGTCGACGCTAGGGTCCGGTGCTGGAAGAGGGAGGACATCATGCGATAAGGGACGGAAGGTTACGCGTTGCCGGCCGGGGCCGCTCGCTTTGGCGAACGCACGGTTCTGTTTGGCGCCAACCCCAATGACATCAAGGTGTCGGGCCAGGACACCGACGGCCGGCTGGGCGTGTTCGACTATGTCGGCCAGGGTCCGGGTGGTCCGCCGCTCCATCTGCACGAGGCCCAGGACGAGGTCTATTTCGTCTTCGACGGCGACTATCTCTTCCAGGTCGGCGAGCGCCGAGAGGTCGTGAAGGCCGGCGGTATGATCTTCCTGCCGCGCGGCGTCCCGCACGCCTTCGCGCAATTGGGCGAGACGGGCCGCATGCTGTTCATGTTCACCCCGGCGGGCCGGATGGAGGACTACTTCCGGCGCCTGGCCGCGCTGGACGGTCCGCCGTCGCCGGCGCGGGCGGCCGCCCTGTTCGCCGATCATGGCATGAGGCTGATTGGCCCGCCGATCGATCCGGGTCATGCTGGGGCCTGATCCTGGCTGGCTGGCGCGCATCCGATGACGCCCCTCTTCCACACCCTGCCGCCCGCGCCCGCGCTGCTCGGCTGGGTGCGTCATCACCAGATTATCCGGTTCCGCTTCGCGCCCGGCCAGGAGGCGCCGATCAAGCCCTATTGGCCGCGTCCCGCCTGCGCCCTGGCCTTCTATCCGCGCGACGCCGAGACCTTGGTCGACGCGCGCGGCGCCAGCCTCATCGTCAAGCCGCGCGCGGCGCTGATCGGCCAGCCGACCGTCCTGACCCATCGACGAGGCGGGGCGGATTTCTGCGTCTACCAGATCGAGTTCCAGCCAGGGGCGCTGCACCGGCTGATGGGCGGCGAGGGGGCCTCGCTCACCGACGTCGCCCTGGACGCCGAGGCGGTGTTTCCCGATCTGGTCGAGGTCGCCGACCGGATCACCGAGGCCAGGACGGTGGGCGCCATGGTCGAGGCCGCCGAGTCCTGGCTGCTGCGGCGCACCGGCGCCTGTCGCCGGGACGCCGACGCGACGACTGGGCCGCCTCGCGGCTGGTCGTGGGCCGGGCGCGGTCGTTGCAACGCCTCGCCGAGCAGGCGGGGCTGAACGTCAGGACCTTCCATCGCGCGTTCCGGGACCGCATGGGCGTCAGCCCCAAGCTCTTCGCCCGCATCGCTCGGCTGGACAGGATGATCCGGGCCCGCAACGCTTCGCCCGCGACCGATTGGCTGAGCCTGGCCATCGACGCGGGTTTCTACGACCACCAGCACATGGCGCGGGATTTCCGCGCGCTGTGCCTGTCCAGCCCGACGAATTTCGACGCACGCGAACAGGCCGCGCCGGAGCGGCGGTTCGGCCTGGCCGAGCGATAGCTCCGGGGCGTCAGTCCATCAGCCGCCGGGTCAGGTAGATGTATTCCAGCGCCTGGCGCCGGGCCGTCTCGGCCAGGTTGGCGCTGGCCGCGTGGCCGCCGTCGACGTTCTCGTAATAGAGCACCGGATAGCCCAGCGCCTCCAGCCGCGCGGCCGCCTTGCGGGCGTGGGCGGGGTGGACGCGGTCGTCCTTGGTCGAGGTCTCGATGAACACCTCGGGATATTTCTGGCCCGCCTTCAGGTTGGAATAGGGATCGTACTTGGCGATCACCGCCCGCTCCGACGGGATGGTCGGGTCGCCATATTCGCCCACCCACGAGGCCCCGGCCCCGATCTGGCTGTAGCGGATCATGTCGAACAGCGGCACCTGCACGACGATGGCGTTGTAGAGCTCGGGCCGCTGCGTCAGGGCTACGCCCATCAAGAGGCCGCCGTTGCTGCCGCCCATGATCCCGAGGCGCCGGGGCGAGGTGATCTTGCGGGCGATCAGGTCCTGCGAGACGGCGAAGAAGTCGTCATAGGCCTTCTGGCGGCCGGCCTTCAGCGCCGCCTCATGCCAGGCCGGGCCGAACTCGCCGCCGCCCCGGATGTTGGCGACGACGTAGGTCCCGCCGCGCTCCAGCCACAGCTTGCCCATCACGCCTGAATAGGCCGGGGTCATCGACACCTGGAAGCCGCCATAGGCGTAGAGCAGGGTGGGCGCCGAGCCGTCGTATTTCACGCCCTTGGGCCGCACGACGAAGTAGGGGATCTTCACCCCGTCGCTGGAGGTCGCCTCGAACTGCTCGACCACGTGGGTCGAGGCGTCGAAGCGGGCGGGGGAGGCCTTGACCTGTTCCAGCTTGCCGGTGGCGGCGTCGGCCAGCCAGTAGGTGCTGGGGGTCAGATAGCCGGTGACGGTGATGAAGATCCGGTCGTCCTTCTCGGATCCCGAGCCCAGGCCGATGCTGGAGTTGGCCGGCAGGTCCAAGCCGGCTTGCGTCCAGCCGTTGGCCCCGTGGGTGAAGACCATGGCCGCGCCCTTGACGTTGTCCAGCAGGCCGACGACCAGCTTGTTCCGCGTGGTGGTCACCGACTCCACGGACTGACGGGCGGTGGGCCGCAGGACCAGGGTCGGCGGGGCCTTGGCCGGATCGGCCTTCAGCGCCGCGAGGTCGAAGCTGATCAGGTCGCCGGTCTTCAGGCCCTTCTCCGCCCAGTCCTGCTCCAGGGAGACGAGCATCTGGCCGCTCACATAGCCCTGCACGGAATGCTTGAGCGGGAAGGGGAGTTTGACCGGCCCGCCGTCGGTCAGCAGATAGGTCTCGGCCTCGAAGAAGCTGACGCCTCGGTTGGCCAGGATCGCGGCCACGGCGCCGTCGGGCTCGGTCAGGGCGTAGGCCGAGGCCGAAACATCGTCGGGCGTTCCCCGGAACACCTCCTTGGCCGAGTCCAATGGGGCGCCGCGCTTCCAGGCCTTGACCACATAGGCGTAGCCCGACTTGGTGACTTGGCCGGGTTCCCATTCGCGGGCCACCAGGAGGTTGTCCTTGTCGACCCAGCTGATGTTCTGCTTGCCTTCGGGCAGGACGAAGCCGCCCTGAACGAAGCTCTTGGTCGTCGTGTCGAACTCGCGCACCGTCACGGCGTCCTTGCCGCCGTTCGACAGGGTGATCAGGCAGCGCGTGTCGTCGGGCGGCAGGCAACTGGCGCCCTTGAACACCCAGTTGGCGTTCTCGGCCTTGGACAGCGCGTCGATGTCCAGGATCGTCTCCCAGGCCGGCTCGGCGGTGCGATAGCTGTCCAGCGTGGTCCGGCGCCAGATCCCGCGCACGTGGTCGGCGTCCTGCCAGAAGTTGCGCAAAGACCCGTCGCCGGCGAACGACACCCCGGGCACCCGGTCCTTGGCGTTCAGGATGGCCAGGGCCTTGGCCTCCAGATCGGCGTAGCGGGGATCGCCCTGCAGCACCGGCAGCGAACGGGCGTTCTGGGCCTTGGCCCAATCGAGGGCGCGGGTTCCCTCGATCTCCTCCATCCAGATGTAAGGGTCGTCCTTGCCCAGGTCGGCGAGCGGGGTGCGGGCTTCAGCGGCTTTTCCGGCTTCGGCGGCGGTCGCGGGGGTCAGGGACATCGGGCTCCCGGAAACAAGGGTGGTGGAGGCGCCCGGCAGGGTGACGTCGCCATAGCCAGTGGTCGTCAGGCTGGTGACGGTGAAATACAGCGCGTCGACATAGCCGCTGATGCCCTCGTGGCGTCCCGCGAAGCTGGTGTAGACGAAGCCCGTCACCACGAAGACGAAGGTGGCCAGGGAGCTGGCGGCGCGGGTGATGTCCTCGACCCGCGTGTCGTCGTAGCGTCGCCCGACCGTGCGCCAGAAGAACTCGCTGTGGATCAGGGTCCACAGCCGCAGCACCCGCAGGAAGCCGAAGTTGAACAGCCAGGCGGGGAACAGCAGGGTGGCCAGAACGAACAGGTCCAGCCAAGCGATCGGCTTCTTCAGCCAGGACTTCAGGTCGCCGTGGGCGATGGCCCGCGCGGCCAGGTCGGCGGCCAGGAACGCGGCGATCCCGTAGTCCAGCAGGTAGAAGGTCACGCCATGGTGCTGCATCAGCGGCGCGGCGATGAAGAAGGCGATCAGCGCCAGGTCGATCAGGATGATGGCGTAGCGAAACCGCACCGCCACGGGCGAGGCGCCGTGATACAGCGCCCGGAGGCGGGCGCGCAGGCGCAGACCCTGCGAATCCTGGCGCTGATCGTCGCGGTGCATTTCGTCCAGCTTTCCACTATATAGCCCGGCTATGAGCCGCACCTTCCTGAAGATGAACGGGCTCGGCAACGACTTCGTCGTCATCGAGACCGCCACCCAGAGCTTCGAACCGACCCCCGAAGAGATCCGCGCGATCGCCAAACGCCCGGATTCTGACGGGAAAGGCGGCGGGGTGGGCTGCGACCAGGTGATCGCCATCGATCCGCCGCGGGCGGAAGGCGCCTCGGCCTATGTGCGGTTCTGGAACTCGGACGGCGAGGAGACCGGCGCCTGCGGCAATGGCACGCGGTGCGTGGCGTGGCTTCTGATGCAGTCGGCCGGCAAGGACGCCGTGGCCTTCGACACCGTCGCCGGTCGCCTGTCGGGCGTCGCCGCCGGCGAGAAGCGGGTGACCGTCGACATGGGCCAGCCAGGCCTGGACTGGACCCAGATCCCGCTGGCCGAAGCAATGGACACCGCCCGGGTCGAACTGCAGGTCGGTCCGATCGACGCGCCGCTGGTCCATACGCCGGTCTGCGTCTCGATGGGCAATCCGCATGTCGTGTTCTTCGTCGACGCGCCCGTCACGGACGAGTTCGCGACCAAGACCGGCTCGCTGGTCGAGCATCACCCGCTGTTCTCCGAAGGCGTCAATGTCGGCTTCGCGCACGTCGCGGCGCGTGACCACATCCAGCTGAAGGTCTGGGAACGCGGCGCGGGCCTGACCGCCGCCTGCGGCACGGGCGCTTGCGCCGCCCAGGTCGCCGCCGTGCGTCGCGGCCTGACCGACCGCCAGGCGCGCGTCGAGTTCGAGAGCGGCTCGCTGGTCATCGAATGGCGCGAGAGCGACGGTCACGTGATCATGACCGGCCCGATCACCATGGAATATGCCGGCAAGTTGCCGGAGCCCGTGGCGGCGTAGGGCCATGGGAACCTACACCGTCATCAAGGCGGCTCCGAAGCCCAAGCCTGAGGTTGGAGAGGAGGGCGGTCCGGCGACCACGATGTCCGGCCCGGACGGCGTCGACGTCGTCACCTTCGGCTGCCGCCTGAACGCCTATGAGAGCGAGGCCATCCGCGCCCGCGCCGCCGCCGACGGCTTGGCCGACGCGGTGGTGTTCAACACCTGCGCCGTCACCAACGAGGCCGTGCGCCAGGCTCGCCAGGCGATCCGCAAGGCCCGCCGCGAGCGGCCGGGCGCGCGAGTCATCGTCACCGGCTGCGCCGCCCAGATCGACCCGGCCGCCTTCGCCGCCATGCCCGAGGTCGACCTGGTGCTGGGCAACGCCGAGAAGGCCGCCCCCGGCGCGCTGATCGACACCAGCGCCCGCGTGCGGGTCAACGACATCATGTCGATCAAGGAGACCGCCGGTCACCTGATCGATGGCCTCAAGGATCGCGCCCGGGCCTATGTCGAGGTCCAGAACGGCTGCGACCACCGCTGCACCTTCTGCATCATCCCCTATGGCCGCGGGAACTCGCGCTCGGCCCCCGCCGGCGAGGTGGTCGAACAAGTGCGCAAGCTGGCCGCCGAGGGCTATCGCGAGGTCGTGCTGACCGGCGTCGACGTGACCTCGTGGGGCGCGGACCTGCCGGGCCAGCCGACCCTGGGCCAACTGGTCGGCCGCATCCTGCGCATGGCGCCGGACCTTCCGCGTCTGCGCCTATCGTCGATCGACGCGGCCGAGATCGATCCGGATCTCTTCAAGCTGCTCGAGACCGAGCCGCGCCTGATGCCCTATCTGCATCTCAGCCTGCAGGCCGGCGACAACCTGATCCTCAAGCGCATGAAGCGCCGACACAGTCGCGAGGACGCCCTGAGGCTGGTCGCCGAGGTGCGTCGCGTGCGGCCCGACGCCGCTTTCGGCGCCGACCTGATCGCCGGCTTCCCGACCGAGACCGAAGAGGCGTTCGAGAACACCCTGCGCCTGGTCGAGGAGGCGGAACTGGCCTTCCTGCACGTCTTCCCCTACAGCGCCCGCCCCAGGACGCCGGCCGCGCGGATGCCGCCGGTGAAGGGGCCGGTGATCAAGGACCGGGCCCGCCGCCTGCGCGAGGCCGGCCAGCGCGGCCTGGAACGTCACCTGCAACGCCAGGTCGGCCGCACCCTGCCGGGTCTGGTCGAGCGCGAGGGCGTCGCTCGGGCCGACGACTTCACCGAGATCCGCTTCGAAGGCGAGGCTCCGCTGGGCGAGATCGTCACCTTCACGGTGACCGGCCACGATGGAGCCCACGTTCTGGCGGAGATCGCCGCCTGATCCGGTCGGTCTGGATGATCGCCGCGCTGGCGATGCTGGCGGCCGCCTCCGCGCGCGCCGAGCCCAAGCCGGTGACGTTCAGCGTCATGACCTACAATGTCGAGGGTCTGCCCTGGCCTGTCCGCAAGGGGCGCGGCACGGCGCTGAAGCGGATCGGCCATGAGCTGGCCGCCATGCGCGCCAAGGGCGTCGAGCCCGACGTCGTCCTGATCCAGGAAGGCTTCCGCGACGAGATCTGGGACCTGATCGACGAGAGCCAGTATCCCTATGTGGCGCGCGGCCCGCGCAAGGGCCAGCGCGATGCGAACGTCTTCCCCAAGGGCCAGCGACCCGACTTCCGCCGCGTGAAGTACCGCCGCAAGGGCGAGGGCCTGGGCAAGTGGGGCTCCAGCGGCCTGTGGGTGCTGTCGAACCATCCGATCGAGTGGGTGAAGTCGCACGCCTATCGCTACTGCGCGGGCCTGGACTGTCTGGCCAACAAGGGCGTGATGCTGGTGGCGGTCGATGTGCAGGGCCTGCCGACGCCGGTCGAGATCGCCGACACCCACCTCAATTCCAAGGGCGCCTCGGGCGTCCCGCGCAGCCGCGCCACCCAGGCGCATCACCTGCAGGCGGACGAGCTGAAGCGCTTCATGCAGGCCGACCGCACGCCAGGCGCGCCGCTGATCGTCGGCGGCGACTTCAACGTCATGCACTCGCCCGAGCGCTTCGACCACGTGATGAACGACTATCCGTTCGAGGTGGTCAGCCGCTGGTGTCACGCGCGCCCGGGGGCCTGCGACACCCAGATCTCGTATGACGGCGACGCGCCGTGGCTGAACACCCAGGATCTGATCGGCTTCCTGAACGGCGAGGCGGTCGCGGTGACCCCGATCGCGGTGGAGGCTACGTTCGACGGCGCCGACGAACCGGTGCTGTCCGACCACGACGGCTACAAGGTGACGTTCCGACTGACACCGAAGGGATAGGGCGATGAGCTTGAGCGGCGGTTGCCAATGCGGCGCGGTGCGGTTTCGGGTGGAGGGCCAGCCCGGACGCGCCTCGATCTGTCATTGCCGGATGTGCCAGAAGGCGTTCGGCGGCCCGTTCGGGGCGCTGGTCACCGTCAGCGTCGCCGACCTGACCTGGACGCGCGGCCAGCGTTCGACCTTCCAGAGTTCCGACAAGATCCAGCGCGGCTTCTGCGCCGCCTGCGGCACGCCGCTGACCTTCGAGTGGAGCGCTGACAAGATCGATCTGGCGGTGTTCGCCTTCGATGATCCCTCGGCCGTGGAGCCGGTGGTGCAGTTGGCGATCGAGAACCGCCCGGCCTGGATGGAGCATCTGGCTGACATGCCAGTGCGCCCGCCGATGGGACCGACCGGGACGGCGGTCAGCCGGCAGCATCCAGATCACGACACCTGATCGTCGGCCGCTTGTTCCATATTTGGGAACATGATAGAATTCTGGCGTGAATGTCGTCACCAAGAGAGTCCTGCAGACGTTCTGGGCGGTTCATCCGAACGCCAGGGGGCCGCTGATCGCTTGGTACAACCACGCCCGAGCCGCGGAATGGCTGACGCCGCAGGACATAAAGAACGACTTCCGCAGCGTCGATTTCGTGGGCGACAACCGCGTCACCTTCGACATCGGGGGCAACAACTATCGTTTGGTGGTGCGGATTTCTTACACCTTCAAACAGGTTCTGGTGAAGTTCGTCGGCACACACGCCGACTATGACAAGATCGATCCGGAGACCGTGTGATGGCGACCGACATCAAGATCATTCGCGACGAGGCCGGCTACCGCGCGGCCATGGCCGAGTTCGAAGCTCTCTTTGACAACGAGCCCGAAGCGGGCAGCGAAGAGGGGGATCGGTTCGAGCTGCTGGGGCTGCTGCTGGCGAAGTATGAGGAAGACAGCTTCCACATGCCGACGGTCGGACCGGCGGAAGCGATCCGCTTCGCCATGGATCGCCAGGGGCTGGGCCAGTCGGACCTGGCCGAGCTCCTGGGTTCCCGCTCGCGCGCGTCGGAGATCCTGAAGGGGCGCCGGGGGCTGACCTTGCCTCAGATCAGGTTGTTGTCGAAGGCCTGGAACATCCCTGTGCAAGCCTTGGTCGCCGAGGTCGAGGCCGCCTGAACGACGCGCTACTCGCCTTCGGCTTCATCTCCATGAAACCCTGGCAGGCTCCAGCCGAACTTGATCGCGCAGGCTCGCAAACCGAACGCCGTGACGAATCCCGCGACGCCCGCCGGCCAGAACGGCGCGCCCAGCAGTTGCAGCACCGCGAACACCGCCGCGCCCAGCAGGGCCGCGGTGATGTAGATCTCGCGGCGCAACAGCAGGTTCGGCTCTTCGGCCAGCACGTCGCGGATCACGCCGCCGAAGGCGGTGGTCAGAACGCCCATGACCACGGCGCTGAACGGATGCACGCCCAGGCCCAGCGCCTTGGCCGTGCCGACCACGGCGTAGCCGGCCATGCCCAGGGCGTCGAGCCACAGCAGGGCGCGGAACCGCCAGCCGCGCTTGCCCAGCAGCCACACCACCGTGGCGGCGGCCAGGCAGGCCAGGATGTAGCCGGGCCGCTGAACCCAGAACACCGGCGCGCCGATCAGGAGGTCGCGAAGGGTCCCGCCGCCCACCCCGGTGATGGCGGCGAAGAATCCGAAGGTGATGATGTCGTGCTTGCGCCGAGCGGCCGCGAGGGCGCCGGTTGCCCCGAAAACGGCCACGGCGGCGTAGTCGAGCCAGAAAAGGGCTGTTCCCAGAGGGTCAAGCTGCAAGTCCATGCCCCTTCATGGCACGCGGTTCGGCCTCGCGCTAACCGTGGTCCCTTAAATCCTGATTTACACTTTCGCCCGTTCGACTAAAGGGGCGCGGATGAGCGATAAGCCCGAGCAGAAAAAAGGCTGGTTCCAGCGCCTGACGTCGGGCCTGACCCGGTCTTCCCAGCAGATGACCGAGCAGGTCACGGGGGTCTTCACCAAGAAGCCCCTGGATCAGGAACAGCTGGACGCCCTGGAAGAGATGCTGATCGAGGCCGACCTCGGTCCGCAGATCGCCGCCCGCATCACCGAAGCCTTCGGCAAGGCGCGTTTCGGCAAGTCGTCGACCGATGACGAGGTCAAGGAGGCCTTGGCCGAGCTGATCGCCGCCGAGCTGGCCGACCGTCAAGGCGACTTCGACCCGCTTGGCGGTCCGCGCCCCTATGTGGTGCTGTTCATCGGCGTCAACGGTTCGGGCAAGACCACCACCCTGGGCAAGATCGCCGCCGACCTGACCGAGAAGGGCGCCCGCGTGCTGATCGCCGCCGGCGACACCTTCCGCGCCGCCGCCGTCGAACAGCTGAAGGTCTGGGCCGACCGGGCCGGGGCCGACTTCATGTCCAAGCCCACGGGCTCCGACGCCGCCGCCCTGGCCTATGAGGCCGTCGAGCGCGCCAAGGCCGAGCACTACGACGTGGTGCTGATCGACACCGCCGGCCGCCTGCAGAACAAGCAGGGGCTGATGGACGAGCTGCTCAAGGTCATCCGTGTCGTGAAGAAGGTCGATCCCGACTATCCGCACGAGACCCTGCTGGTGCTGGACGCCACGGTCGGCCGCAACGCCCTGGCCCAGGAGAAGATCTTCGGCAACCAGGTCGGCGTCTCCGGGATTGTCATGACCAAGCTGGACGGCACCGCGCGCGGCGGGGTGCTGGTGCCGGTGGCGCGCGCCTCCGACAGCCCGATCAAGCTGATCGGCGTCGGCGAAGGCGTGGATGACCTGCAACCGTTCGACGCCCGGGCCTTCTCACGCTCGCTCGTCGGCCTGAAAGACTGATCCGTGAACGAATTGGTGGAAGCGCCGAAAAAGAACAACGGCTGGGTCCGCACCGTCGTCGACTACGGCGCGGCCATCGCGTTCGGCGCGGCCTATTTCATCACCAAGGATTTCCAGAAGGCGACCTGGGTGCTTGTGGCGGCCTCGGCCGCGGCCCTGGCCATCGGCTTCGCGGTCGAGCGCCGCCTGGCCCTGCTGCCGCTGTTCTTCGGCGGCATGGCGCTGATCTTCGGCACGCTGGGCCTGATCTTCCACTCCGACGTCTTCGTGAAGATCAAGGTCACGGTGATCAACCTGGCCCTGGCCGCCTTCCTGTTCGGCGGCGTGATCGCCAAGCGCCAGCCGCTGAAGCTGATCATGGGCGAGGCCCTTCACCTGCCCGACGCGGCCTGGCGGACCCTGACCCTGCGCTATGGCGGCTATTTCGGCGTGGTCGCCCTGTTGAACGAGATCGTCCGCAACACGCAAGGCACCGACACCTGGGTGAAGTTCCGCCTGGGCCTGCTGCCGCTGGCCCTGGTGTTCGTGGCCACCCAGGTGCCCTTCATGATGAAGCACATGGCCAAGGGCGATGAACCGGCGGCGGCCGAGCCCCCGGACGCCGGCTTCTAGCGCGCCGCGCTTTCCACCGTCCACGGACCGTTGTCGTCAAAACGACGTGTTCAAGTGCTAGCCTTGATCCGTCGGCCGAGCGACGGCCGGATGGGGACAGGGGCGAGGCATGGCCAAGAGCAAGGGCGACAAGACGGTCGGCGGTCTGCTGGAGCGTTCGCCCAGCCACCTTCTGCACCGGGTCCTGCAACTGGCGCTCGACATCTATGCCGAGGAGTGCGGCGAGGCGGGGGTCACCCAGCGCCAATTCGCCGTGCTGGCCGCCGTGGCCGAGAACGAGGGCGTCACCCAGACGGCCCTGGTCCGCGCCACGGGCATCGACCGCTCGACCCTGGCCGACATGGTCGCCCGGATGATCACCAAGGGCCACCTCGAACGTCAAAGGTCCAGCGAGGACGCCCGCGCCAACAGCGTGCGCCTGACCGCCGCTGGCCGCGAGGCGCTGGACGCCATCCGCCCGATGGTGGCCATGGCCGACGCCCGCATCCTGGCCTTGCTCAAGCCCGGCAAGCGCGAGGGCTTCCTCGACCTGCTGGCCGACATGGCCGGCGCCGAGCTGCACCCGGCCGAGCCGGAGCCCAAGGCCAAGAAGCCGAAGGCGCCCAAGGCCGAGAAGGTGAAGAAGGACAAGAAGCCCAAGAAGGACAAGGCGGCCAAGAAGGCGGCTTAGGGTCCTCTCCCGCAGTCGCCCCAATTGCTTTCCCAGGCCTTGTGCCTAGGACCCGTGGTTGGGATGGGTTGCGAGGTTCAGGAGTGCGTGGCCGCGATGGCGCGCGCTCATTCCACTACGAGCAAGCGGAACGTTGGGTCCTAGGCACAAGGCCTAGGAAGGCGACGTTTGTTGGCTTGGGTGTCCGGTGTCAGACGATAATATTCAGCAGCGAGCCCGGGCGCAGGATCTTCTGCGGCTGGCTGTCGGGCTGCACGAAGGGCTTGGCCGGCGCCTGGCGCTGTTGCGGCTGGGCCATGGTCTGCATCTGCACCGTCGACGGCGCGGCGGCAGGGCGGGTCGCGGCCGCGTCGCCCAGGGCCGACTGGAAGAACGCCGCGCGCGTCTGCGCCGCCGGACCCGTGGTGGCGGGGACCGAAGCGGGCTTCGACGGGACGGTCGGCCAACCGGCGGGGCGGACGGTGCTCATGACTCGAAGTCTAACATGGTTAATGGAAAGTCGGCGAGTATGGTCAACGCCGCGTTAACGCGATAGCTCCGCGACCTGTGAGCGCACCCCCGCGCGAGATTTGGCGCCTGGAGACCCCGTGACCCGCCAGAAGATCATCTTCGCGATCGTGCTGATCGCGGTCGGCCTGTTCATCGCCTCGATGGTCGGCTCGATGTTCGCGCGCCGTCAGGTCCTGCCGAACGGCTACGCGCTTTCGGTGGGCGGCAGGGGCGAGATCTGGCTCCGGTCGCCGGACGGCCGGACCCTGACCACGGACGTGACCTCGGTCTGGACCTCGCCGGACCGGATGCTGGTCGAGCGCCACACGACCGATGAGAAGCCGCCCTTCAAGCTGCTGGATTGCGACTACCAGGTCGCGGACGGACGCGGTCCCTTGCGCCCGATCATGAAAGCTGAGGCCCTGGCGATGCTGGGGAGCCTGGAACGCCAGAGCGCCTCGGCCAAGACCTGCGTCCAGTAGCGCGCTACTTCGCCTTCTTCAGCAGGTCCTCTGCCGCGTCCGGCGTCAGCGGGCCGGTGTGCTTGGCCAGGATCATGCCGTCCGAACCGACCAGATAGGTCTCGGGCACGCCAGTGACGCCGAACTCCAGGCCCGCGCGGCCGTCGCGATCGACCAGGCGCTGGGCGAAGGGGTCGCCCAGGCGGGTCAGGAAGGCCTGGGTGTTGGCCGGGGCGTCCTTGTAGGCGATCCCGACCACCTTCACGCCCTGAGCCTTCAGCGCCATCAGTTGCGGGTGCTCGACCTCGCAGGGGGCGCACCACGAGGCGAAGAAGTTGACCAGGATCGGACCCTCTCCCGGAGCCCGGATCGGGGCCGGACGGCCGGTGGTCAGGTCGGGCAGTGACAGGGCCGGCATCGGCTTGCCGACCAGGGCGTGCGGCTGGACGCGGGGATCGCGCTTCAGGGCGTAGCCGGCGAACAGGGCCGCCAGGGCGACCAGGATCAGCAGCGGCGCGAAGGCCAGCCAGCGTTTCATGGCCTCTCGCTCCTGGGGATCTCGTCCAGCTCGGCCTGCAGGCGCAAGGCTTCGCGCTTCCAGCGGCGGGCGGTCAGCACGCTGTCGGCGATCAGCCAGGCGAAGGCGATGGCTGAGATCGCGAAGGCGGGCCACAGGTAGGGGGCGTACTTGCCGGCGTCGAAGTCGAAGCTCACCGCGCGGTCTCCGCCAGCTTGATCGCCAGGCTCCGGGCCTTGCGCCGCCAGACCAGGGCCCGGATGCGCACCAGCCACAGGGCGCCGAAAGTCCCCAGATAGGCCAGGCCCATCAGCACGGCGGGCCAGGCGTAGATCGCCGGCAGCCCATCGCCGCGCTTGGCCATGAAGGTCGAGGAGCCCTGGTGCAGGGTGTTCCACCATTCGACGGAGAACTTGACGATCGGCAGGTTGATCAGGCCGACCAGGGCCAGGATGGCGGCCGCGCGGGCGGCCTTCTGCTCGTCGTCCAGCGCGCCGCGCAGGGCCATGTAGCCCAGATAGAAGAGCAGCAGCACCAGCACCGAGGTCAGGCGCGCGTCCCACACCCACCAGGTTCCCCACATCGGCTTGCCCCACAGCGAGCCGGTGATCAGGGCGAGGGCCGTATAGACCGCGCCGATCGGGGCGCAGGCCTGGGCGGCGAGATCGGCCAGCGCCTGGCGGAAGACCAGGCCCAGGAAACTGGCCACGCCCAGGCAGACATAGATGAAGATCGAGATCGAGGCGGCCGGGATGTGGATGAACATCATCCGCACCGTGTCGCCCTGCTGATAGTCTTCGGGGACCAGGAAAGTCATGACCAGGCCGGCGACGCCGGCGGCGGCAGACAACACGCCCAATAGCGGCGCGGCCCACCGCGAGAAGGCCATGAACCGCTCGGGATTGGTCAGGAAATCGAACGTGTGGCGCGCGTCCATGCAGGCTGCTTAGAGCGACGGACGAAGGCCCGCAATGGCCGTATCATTACGGAAGCGGAAGAAGGCGCGACGTGTGCAGGCACGCCGCGCCTCCGCGCGGGTCGGGGTCAGCCGACCTTGCGTTGCTGAATGATCATCTTGCGCTCGCCGCCCTTGAAGACATCGCGACCGCGCGTGTCGAGGCGATGCATGTGGATGCGCTCGCCGCCGGGGCCTTCGTCCAGACCCAGCACGTCGAAGGTCTTCTGCTGGCTGGGGGTCAGGGCCAGGTAGAAGGCCCGGGTGGCGTCGGCGCGGGCCTTCATGGCGTCGGCGGCCTTGGACATGCGGTCCAGGCGCTCGAGGGTGGTCGGCGGCGCCGGCTCGGCTCCGTCCTTGGCCTCTTCCTTCCTGATCATGAGAGGCTTCGGGTTGGTGGCCTCGACATAGGCCTTCAGCGCCCGGTCCTGATCGGTGCGCAGCTGCAGCACGTCGCGCAGGCGCTGGGCGCGCTTTTCCGGATCCGGCGCGCGGAAGTGCTCGCGCATGAAGCCCATGTCCGGGCCGGCGGCCATCAGTATGTCCAGGGGCGGCAGCGGCGGAGCCGGGGGCGCCGGCGGGGCGGGCGGAGGCGGCGGGGCGGGGATCTGGGCCACGGCCGCGCCGGCGGCCAGGGCGGTGACGGCGGCGCCCGCGAGCGCCAGGCGAACCAGTGATTTACGCATGGTTGTGAGCTCCCTCTCGTTGATGACGAAGAGCTTGGCCACGCCGTTATGGCGCGAAAATGTCTGACTTCATGAACAATGTTACAGGTTTGGCGCGCGGCCGAGACGAACGCTGGCTTGCGCTCAAGCTGGCGCGCGTTATGTCAGCTGCCACATCCGGGACACGTCATCCTTTAGCAAGCGCGCACGGACCGCCGTGCGCGGCGCGTCCTCGCTCACGCATTCCTCGCCCGGCCTCGGAGTCCGCATGAAGTCGCTCGCTTTCGTCGCCCTGGCCCTGGCGGGGATCTGCTGGGGTCTGGGCTTTCCCACCGGCAAGCTGATCCTGACGGAGACCGACGCGGCCCACATGGTGCTGCTGCGCTTCGCCGTGGCCGCCTTGGCCGCCGCGCCGTTCGCCCTGCGCCAACCCGAGGTGCGGGCGCTGTTCCGCTCGCCGGTCGTGCTGCTGGCGGGTGTGCTGTACGGCGTGGCCTTCATGGTCCAGTTCGAGGGCCTGGCCCATGTCAGCGTCACGGTCGCGGCCCTGCTGGTCGGGGCCATGCCGGCCCTGATCGCGGTCAGCGCCAAGGTGCTGGGCGAGAGAGTCTCGAAGATGTCGTGGGCCGGCGTCGCGGCGGCGACCCTGGGCGCGGCCCTGATCGCCGGCAAGCCCGACGGGGCCAGCTCGCCCTGGGGCGTGGCGCTGTCGATCGGCGCGCTGTTCCTGTTCCTGGCCTGGCTCCTGACCCTGCGGCGGGCCCCGAAGGCTCCCAACGCCATGGCCATTCCGGCCGTGTCGATCATCGTGGCGGCCTTCACGGTGCTGCCGATCGCCTTGGTCATGCACGGCCCGCCGAAGCTGGACCTGACCGCGCCGGTCTGGGCCGCGATCCTGGCCCAGGGCGTATTGGCGACCCTGCTGGCCACCGCGGCTTGGCAGTACGGCGCCGCGCGCGTGGGCGCCGCCAGCGCCGGCGTGTTCATCAATATCGAGCCGCTGATCGGCGCGACCTGCGGCGTGCTGCTGTTCGGCGATCACCTGACCGCCGCCTTGTTCGCGGGCGGCCTGCTGATCATCGGGGGCAGCTTCGCGGTGGTATTGGGCGAACGGCAGGCCCAGCCGGGCGAGCTGCAAGCGACGGTCGCGCCGACGCCTTAGTCCAGGGCGTTGCGGCAGGCCGCGCCCATGGCCAGGGGCGAGAGCGCGACCGCCCCGACGCAATAGGCCAGCATCAGCATCAGGCCCCCTGTCCAGGGCAGGCCGGCCGTATAGCTGTCCAGCGCCCCGGCGCCGAAGATCACCGGCGGCGCGAACAGCGGCAGGACGATCACCGCCACCAGCAGGCCGCCGCGCTTGCTGCCCAGGGCCAGGGCCGCCCCCAGGCCGCCCAGGAAAGCGAAGGCCAGACCCCCGGCCAGGGCGCACAGCACCAGCAGCGGCACGACCTTGAGCTCGGCGCCCAGCATCAGGGCCGCGACCGGGGCGGCCAGGGCCAGCGGCGCGCCGGTGGCCAGCCACTGGGCCAGGCATTTGGCGACCGCCACGGCTTCCAGCGGCGCGGGGCCCAGGGCCAGCAGATCCAGGGCCCCGTCCTCGTAGTCGCGCTCGAACAGGCGCTCCAGCGACAATAGCGCGGCCAGGGCCAGGGCCAGCCAGGCGATGCCGGGGGCGATGGCGGCCAGGCGCTCGGGCGCGCGGCCGGCGGCCATCGGCAGCAGCACCACGACGCAGGCGTAGAAGGTCAGGGCCAGCAGCGGCCCGCCGCCCTTGCCCCAGGCCAGGGCCAGCTCGCGCCGCAGGAGGACGCCGAACGCCTTCACGATCCGATCTCCACGCTACGGGCCGGGATCGGCAGCGGGTCGTGCACCGAGGCCAGGATCATGCCGCCGCCCGCCAGGTGCTCGGCCATCACGGCGCCGAACGCCGCGCGTTGGCCCGCGTCCAGCGGGGCCATCGGCTCGTCCAGCAGCCACAGCGCGCGAGGACTGGCGGCCAGGCGGGCAAGGGCCAGGCGCCGGCGCTGGCCGGCCGACAGGCGGCGGACCTCCAGGTCCAGCAGGCGATTGAGATCGAAGCGCCCCGCCGCCGCGCGGGCGCTCTCTTCGGTTCCACCGGTCCACAGGGTCTGGAAGCGCAGCTCTTCCCAGGCCGTACGGCTGGATTTCAGCCCGTCCTGGTGGCCCAGCAGATGCAGCTGCTCGGCCCGCGCCGTATCGGCCTCGATCGGCCCCGCTTCACCCTCGAAGCCGACGGTTCCTTCGACCGGGCGCAGCAGGCCGGCGACGGCGCGCAGCAGGCTGGTCTTGCCCGCCCCGTTGCGGCCGACAAGCACCGCCGCTTCGCCCGCGCCGAGCGTCAGATTCAGTTGCGAAAACAGCCGGCGTTCGCCCCGCGAAATCGCCAGATCCTTAATGAGAACAACTCTCAACATGCCAAGTCCCCGCGCGCGACATGGACGTTGCGCGGCGGTGGCGCTAAGAAGCGCGCGGTCGCCCCCCTCCAGTCGTTCAGGGTGGTACGCGGCGCGGAGGCGGAACCTGTGTGTCCCTTCCGATTTGCGCGTGATCCCGGGAGTGGTTTTCGGGCGGCCGTGGACAGAGAAGGATCCTCAGAATGGCGTCTGTAGACAGCCTGAAAGCCCGTCGCGAGCTTAAAGTCGGCAACAAGTCCTACGTCTATTACAGCCTTCGCGCCGCCGAGGAAGCCGGTCTTGCCGGAACTTCGTCGCTGCCGGTCTCGATGAAGGTGCTTCTGGAAAACCTGCTGCGTAACGAAGACAGCGTCTCGGTCAACGAAGCCGACCTGAAGGCCGTGGCCGCGTGGCTGGAAAACAAGGGCTCGGTCGAGCACGAGATCAGCTTCCGCCCCGCGCGCGTGCTGATGCAGGACTTCACCGGCGTTCCCGCCGTCGTCGACCTGGCCGCCATGCGCGACGCTATGGTCGCCCTGGGCGCCAACCCGGCCAAGATCAACCCGCTGAACCCCGTCGACCTGGTCATCGACCACTCGGTGATGGTCGACAACTTCGGCGACCCGAAGGCCTACGAGAACAACGTCAAGCGCGAGTACGAGCGCAACATCGAGCGCTATCGCTTCCTGCGCTGGGGCTCGTCGGCGTTCAACAACTTCCGCGTCGTGCCGCCCGGCACCGGCATCTGCCACCAGGTGAACCTGGAGTACCTGGCCCAGACCGTGTGGACCAACGAGGTCGACGGCGCCGAAGTCGCCTATCCCGACACCGTCGTCGGCACCGACAGCCACACGACCATGGTCAATGGCCTGGCCGTCCTGGGCTGGGGCGTGGGTGGCATCGAGGCCGAGGCCGCGATGCTGGGCCAGCCGATCCCGATGCTGATCCCGGAAGTCATCGGCTTCAAGCTGACCGGCGCACTGCCGGAAGGCGCGACGGCCACCGACCTAGTGCTGACCGTCACCCAGATGCTGCGCAAGAAGGGCGTGGTCGGCAAGTTCGTCGAATTCTATGGCGACGCCCTGGCCAACCTGACCCTGGAAGACCAGGCGACCATCGCCAACATGGCCCCGGAATACGGCGCCACCTGCGGCTTCTTCCCGATCAGCGCCTCGACCATCGCCTATCTGAAGGGCACCGGCCGTACGGCCGAGCGCGTCGCCCTGGTCGAAGCCTACGCCAAGGAACAAGGCCTGTGGTGGGAGCCCGGCGTCGCCGAGCCGACCTTCACCGACACGCTGGAACTGGACCTGGCGGCCGTCCAGCCGTCGCTGGCCGGTCCGAAGCGCCCGCAGGACCGCGTCCTGCTGGCCGACGCCTCGGTCAAGTTCGCCGAGTCGCTGGCCGGTGAGTTCGGCAAGGGCGAACAGCCCGACCTTCGCGCCCCGGTGGAAGGCGAGAACTTCGACGTCGGTCACGGCGACGTGGTCATCGCGGCCATCACCTCGTGCACCAACACCTCGAACCCCTCGGTCCTGATCGCCGCCGGCCTGCTGGCCAAGAACGCGGTCGCCAAGGGCCTGAAGACCAAGCCGTGGGTGAAGACCTCGCTGGCCCCCGGCTCGCAGGTGGTCACCGACTATCTGGCCAAGGCCGGCCTGACCAAGCACCTCGACGCCCTGGGCTTCAACCTGGTCGGCTACGGCTGCACCACCTGCATCGGCAATTCGGGCCCGCTGCCGGAAGCCATCAGCAAGACGATCAACGACGCCGACCTGGTGGCGTGCTCGGTGCTGTCGGGCAACCGCAACTTCGAAGGCCGCGTGAACCCGGACGTCCGCGCCAACTACCTGGCCTCGCCGCCGCTGGTGGTGGCCTACGCCCTGGCCGGCTCGCTGAAGATCGACCTGGCCACCCAGCCGCTCGGCCAGGACAAGAAGGGCAACGACGTCTTCCTGAAGGACATCTGGCCTTCGAACGAGGACATCGCCGCCCTGCAGCGCAAGGCGATCAACGAGAAGATGTTCGCCACCCGCTACGGCGACGTCTTCAAGGGCGACAAGAACTGGCAGGGCATCAAGGTGACCGGCGGCCAGACCTACGCCTGGGAAGGTGACTCGACCTACGTCCAGAACCCGCCGTACTTCCCGAACATCTCGATGACCCCGACCCCGGTCACCGACATCGTGGAGGCCCGCGTCCTGGCCGTGTTCGGCGACTCGATCACCACCGACCACATCAGCCCGGCCGGTTCGATCAAGACGACCAGCCCGGCCGGTCAGTACCTGATCGACCACGGCGTCCAGCCGGTGGACTTCAACGGCTACGGCGCCCGCCGCGGCAACCACCAGGTGATGATGCGCGGCACGTTCGCCAACATCCGCATCCGCAACAAGATCACGCCGGACATCGAGGGCGGCGTGACCAAGCACTTCCCGACCGGCGAAGTGATGTCGATCTACGACGCGGCCATGAAGTACCAGGCCGAAGGCCGTCCCGCGGTTGTGTTCGGCGGCAAGGAATACGGCACCGGTTCGTCGCGTGACTGGGCCGCCAAGGGCACCAAGCTGCTGGGCGTCCGCGCGGTGATCTGCGAGAGCTTCGAGCGCATCCACCGCTCGAACCTGGTCGGCATGGGCGTGCTGCCGCTGCAGTTCGTCCAGGACGGCTGGCAGAAGCTGGAGCTGACCGGCGAGGAGATCGTCTCGATCCGTGGTCTGACGGACCTGGCGCCGCGCAAGCAGCTGATCGTCGAGCTCTATCGCCCGACCGACGGCCGCATCGCCCGCTTCCCGGTCCGTTGCCGCATCGATACGCCGACCGAGCTGGAGTACTTCAAGAACGGCGGCGTCCTGAACTACGTGCTGCGCAACCTGGCCAAGTCGGCCAGCTAAGCGCGGCGTTCGACGCGTGAAAAGAGACGGCCGGCTCCCTCGCGGAGCCGGCCGTTTTTCGTTGGCGCGGACCCCGGCGACGATGTCTGGCCCGCTTTCTCCCCACATGACGTCGCTATTCACGGCCTCGTGAACGGATAAACCGGGCGTTCTTGGCTTAAGTGACCCGCAATGCGTAAGGCCGCCCTCTCCCTGCTTTGCCTGGCCCTGTCCGGCGTCGCCACTTCCCTGTCGTGGGGACCCGCCGCCTGGAGCCAACCCGCGAGGGCCGTGGCGACCAGGGCGAAGACGCCTGTTGTCGTCGAGCTGTTCACCGCCCAGGGGTGCTCGTCCTGCGGCAAGGCCAACCAGCTGGCGGCCGACCTGTCCAAGCGCGACGGCGTGCTGGCCCTGACCTACGCGGTCGACTACTGGGACTATCTCGGCTGGAAGGACACCTTCGCCAAGCCGGCCTTCGCCGAGCGCCAGCGCGCCTACGCCAAGAAGTTCGCCCTGCGCGACGTGCCCACGCCCCAGATGGTGGTCGGCGGTCGCGTCCAGGCGTCCGGGACCAAGGCCGAGGCGGTCGAGGACCTGGTCAAGTCCGTGGAGCGCACGCCCCTGAACGCGCCGGACATGGAGTTCATCGGCAAGACCCGGGTCGCCGTCGGTTCGGGCCCCTCGCCACGCGGCGGCGGCGGCGAGGTCTGGCTGGTGCGCTACGACCCGCGCGAGCAGGACATCGTGGTCAAGCGGGGCGACAACAAGGGCCAGACCCTGATCCACCGCAACGTCGTGCGCGAACTGGTGCGTCTGGGCCCCTGGGCCGGCAAGCCCCGGCTCTATCGCCTGCCGACCGCCACCGGCGTCGACCCCGAGCTCGAGACGGTGATCCTGCTGCAGGGCGCCAAAGGCGGCCGCATCCTGGGGGTGCTGGAAACCTCCAAGCCCGAACGCTGAGTTTTTCGGAAGGCCAAAAGAAAACCCGCGCGGCTGGAGGGGATTAGCCGCGCGGGTCCTTTTGCATATCGACGACGAACGTCTCGTGACCGGGTGGGCTGGGGGGCTGGACAGGACCCCGGTCCGCTCTTCGTCGACACTGTTGTTATCGCGGGCCGATCGGGCGAGGGCTGGGCCGAACAAAGGTTCTTTCTGGGCGCGCCGTGGCGGACTTGCGGCGACCTTTTCAGGAACGCCAAAACGCAAAAAGCCCGCGCGGTGGGGGGAGGGTCCGCGCGGGCTCATTGGGGGAGGGGATATAGAGTTTGTCGGCTGACCGGCCCGCGATCTGGGGGGCTGGGGGGGCTGTTCAGGATCCGAGACCGAAGGATGTCCGATCAGCCGACGATGTCTTTATCGACCCGCAAACAGGCGGGCGAAGGACCGAATTAAGGTCATATCGAGGCGCACCGTGACCATGCCGTGTCATTTTGGGCGGGCGTGACCGACCGGACACGGATGAACGCAACGGCCCTATTTCCCCGCCCCGTCTGTTCCAATCGGCTGATTTGGGATTAGATTCCGGTGATGGCCCTCGACACCCATCCCTCTTCGCCCAACGGCGTCGTCTTCTTCGAACGGCGTGAACTCGACCAGTTGATGCGCCTCTATGGTCGCATGGTCGCGGCCGGCGAATGGCGCGACTACGGGATCGCGGGTCTCGCCGACCGGGCGGTGTTCTCGATCTTCCGCCACGCCGCCGAAGCACCGCTCTACCGCGTCGAGAAGCACCCGGCCCTGAGCCGCAAGCAAGGCGCCTGGGCGGTGTTCGGCCAGGGCGGCCAGATCCTCAAGCGCGGCCATGAACTGACCCAGGTGCTGCGGCTGTTCGAGAAGGGCAAGTTCTCGGTCGTCGACTGAGCCGCCCGACCTAGAAAGAGAAGCCCAGCTTGGCGCCGACGAAGCGACCTTCGTTGTCGTAGCCCCGCGCCGCGCCGACGCCGCTAGTGTCCGCGCTGGGCTGGATGCCGCACAGCACGCCGACGCCGCCCGAAATCCCGCCTTCACGGCGCTCGATCGCGGTGCGGGCGACGCCTCTCGGCAGCGGGGTCGGCGCCTGGGCGTAGTTCAGCGGGACGGGCGCGACCGGCTTCAGGTTCAGCGGCGCCGACAGATTGGGGGCCTTTGTGATCGGCGGGTAGGCGGGGATCGTCTGGGCGTGGGCCCTGGCGGCGAACGTCAGGCCGACGGTAAGGCCGACGGTAAGGGCGAGCGCTCGGATCATCGTCGTCTCCATCGCCGTCAATGTGGGCCCGCCCCGGCCAAAGAGCCAGCGTGACCAAAGAAAAAGCCCCGGCGGTGTCCCGCCGGGGCCCGGTCTTTCGACCTCTCCGTCCGCCTTAGCGGCGGCTGCCCAGGATGCTGAGCAGGAATTGGAAGAGGTTGATAAAGTTCAGATAGAGGTTCAGCGCGCCGTAGTTGGTGGCCACCGCCATCGACTGCTGGTCGCCGCCCATCTGGTAGTAGGTCATCTTCAGACGCTGGGTGTCGTAGGCGATCAGGCCCGCGAAGATGAACACGCCCAGGATGCTGATGATGAAGCTCAGGCCCGGCAGATGCAGGAACATCTGGACCAGCGAAGCCAGCACCAGGCCGATCAGGCCCATGATCAGGAAGCTGCCGAAGCCCGACAGGTCCTTCTTGGTCGTGTAGCCCACCAGGCTCAGGCCGCCGAAGGCGATGGCCGTGATCAGGAAGGTCGAGGCCACCGAGGCGCCGGTATAGGCCAGCAGCCACACGCCCGCGCCGGCGCCGATCGAGGCCACCAGCGCCCAGTACAGGATGCCCGACGAACGCGCCGTCGGGTTCTTCATGGCGAACATGGCGACCAGCATCATCGCCAGCGGGGCGAAGCGGATCACGGTGCCCAGCAGGGTGAAGCCGGCCAGGCGACCGTCCGGGGTCAGGACGTACAGCTGGTTGGCGATCGGCGCGTAGGCGCTGGTCGCGAAGGCCAGGACGGCCGACAGCAGGAGACCCAGCGCCACCTTGTTGTAGACGCCGAGCATGAAACTACGCAGGCCGGCGTCAACCGACATGTCGGCGCGATCCGCCGGGATCGAGCGCGCGTAGCCGCGGTTGAAGTCGTTCATCGAATTAAGCCCTTGAGCTAGAGCGTCCACGGTGGACGCCCCCTGAATATCGGGTGTCCGGGGCGGTCGCGCAATCCCCTCACGAAAGTGTTCATGGTATGCATTCGTGAAAGCCGCTGATCATCGGCGCGCCTTGCGGGACAACGGCTGACGCCCTTAGAAAGCTTGCCTAACAACGCCTCCCATTGGGGCGAAAGAGGGGCTCGCCGATGGAATACGCCAAGCTGGGTCGGACCGACGTGACCGTCTCGCGCTGTTGTCTGGGCACCATGACCTGGGGTTCGCAGAACTCCGAGGCCGAGGCTCACGAACAGATGGACTATGCTTTCTCGCGCGGCGTGACCTTCTGGGACACGGCCGAGATGTACGCCAGCCCGCCCAATCCCGAGACGCAAGGGCGGACGGAAGAGTACATCGGCTCGTGGCTGACCAAGACGGGCAAGCGATCGCAGATCGTGCTGGCCTCCAAGGTCGCGGGTCAGGGCGCGGCCTTCGGCGGCCTCTCCTGGATGCGCAAGGACGGCGCGACGACTCGTCAGACCCGCGCCCAGATCGACGAGGCCGTCGAGGGCTCGCTGCGCCGCCTGAAGACCGACTATCTGGACCTCTACCAGCTGCACTGGCCCGACCGGCGGGTGCGGGTGTTCGGCGGCCAGACCTACAAGGACTACGACCAGGACTTCGAGAGCTTCGGCGACATCCTCGAGGCGCTGGACGCGCATGTGAAAAAGGGCTCGATCCGCCATGTCGGCGTGTCGAACGAGTTCCCGTGGGGGGTCATGCGCTTCCTTGGAGAGAGCGAAGCCAAGGGTTTGCCGCGCGTCGCCTCCATCCAGAACGCCTACCACCTGGCCAACCGCACTTTCGAATACGGTCTGGCCGAGATCGCCATGCGCGAGCAGGTGGGTCTCCTGGCCTACTCGCCCCTGGCCCAGGGCCAGCTGACCGGCAAGTACCTGGATGGCGCCCTGCCGGAAGGCTCGCGCAAGGTGCTCTACAATCGGATGCAGCGCTACGAAGGGCCCGGCGCCCAGGAGGCTTTCCGCGCCTATGTGGACCTGGCCAAGGCGCACGGCCTCGACCCAGCCCAGCTGGCTCTGAAGTTCTGCGACGCCCGTCCGTTCGTGACCGCCACGATCATCGGCGCGACCTCGATGGCCCAGCTGAAGACCAATATCGACGCCTTCGACGTCCCCTGGACCGATGCGCTGGAAGACGCCGTCAACGCCATCCACGCCCGCCAGCCCAATCCGTGCCCCTAGGCGTTATCGAGCGATGATCCGCCTCTTCACCGCCATCGCCATCCCGCCGGAGATCGGCCAAGGCCTGCTCTCGCGCCAGCACGGGATCGAAGGCGCGCGGTGGCGGCCGCTGGAGGCGTTCCACATCACCCTGCGTTTCGTCGGTGACGTGCAGGAGCCGGTGGCGGCCGATCTCGACGAGGCGCTGGCCGAGATCACCGCTCCGGCCTTCGACCTGGCGCTGACCGGCGTCGGGCATTTCGGCGAGGGCGCCGATCTCCACGCCGTCTGGGCCGGGGTCGAGGACAGCGCGCCACTACGCCGCCTGCAAAAGGCCAACGAAAGCGCCGCCCGCGCCGCCGAGCTGAAGCCCGAGACGCGGGTCTATACGCCCCATGTCACCCTGGCCTATCTGAAGCGTCCGGCGGTCCCGGAGGTCGGGGCGTGGATCCAGGCTCACAACCTGCTGCATTCGCCGGCCTTCCACGTCGACCGCTTCGGCCTCTATTCCAGCTGGCAGACCAGCGCGGGGTCGGCCTACCGGCTGGAACGGGAATATCCGCTGACCTAGTCGTGGGTGATGGTCTGGAAGCCGTGGGCCTGGGCCAGCGTCGCTTCGCCTGCCGCGATCCGCGCCGACGGATTGGGCCGGGGCTCGGCGACCTTGGCCAGGGTGTTGCGGTCCACGTGTTTGAACGGTTCGTCGCGGCCCCGGACCTGCAGCATGGTCGTCGAGACATAGGACCAGCCGCCGTCGGCCTCGAACTTGACGTCCAGCTGGTAGGAATCCGTCCGGAACGCCCACTCCAGGAAGTCGGTCGAGCAGATGCCGTAGCCGGGCCCGCCCCGCTCGGCCCGAACCGTCAGACCCCCGCCATTGTCCAGCGCCCGGCCGCTGGCCAGCGCCGTCTGGCCGCGGGGCAGGGCCAGGGTCTGCATGACCAGGCCCGTCTTGGGCTCGAACAGCCAGTAGCCGATCTGGTCGTGGAAGGTGGTGTCCTCATCCGAGGCGACGATGTGGACATGATAGCGCAGGCCGTAGAACAGCTGCGGCCCATTGGCCTGCGGGTCGATCGGCTGCATCTCGATGCGCTCGAGGAACTCGCGTCGCTCGGGACCCTCGGCCTTGGGATTGACGTCGACGCCCTTGCGACCTTCCCACGCGCCGGCCAGGCGCCGCAGCGGACCCAGATTGGCCAGGGTGTCCGGATCCACGTCCTCCGGTTCGGTGAAGATGTCGTCGGGAAAGTCGAACATGTCGTCGTGGCTCCGGCCAAGCTTGGTGTTGGCTCTAGCGGGACGAGTCCTTTCGTCAAGCGCGAGTTGGCGGCTCACGCCACCGCGTGGTCCTTCAGCACGCCCAGGGGCACGATCGCCAGCATCTCCTCATGGGTCGCCGCCAGCACCACCTGGGGGGCCATGCCGGCGTCGAGGGCCTCCTTCCACCGCCCGGCGCACAGGCACCAGCGGTCGCCGGCCTTCAGCCCCGGGAAGGCCAGTTCGGGCCGAGGCGTCGACAGGTCGTTGCCCTTGGCCTTGGAGAAGGCCAGGAAATCGTCGGTCATCACCGCGCAGACGGTATGCAGGCCCAGGTCATGCGGTCCCGTCTCGCAACAGCCGTTGCGGTAGAAGCCGGTCACGGGGTCCAGGGAGCAGGCGGCGAGTTCGCCGCCCATGACATTCTTGGCGCTCTTGTCGTACCGCGTGCTCATGCGGGTGATCCTAGACCCCAGGCGGGCGGCGCCAAGCGGCTTCGCGCTCGACGGCGCTTTTTGGTCGGAAGGCTTTTGCTGCGACGCAGCAATGCTAAGGTCGCCACAACGCAGAAAACAAAGCAGGGGAGTTCCATGACCTTCGAAAGCCGTCCGCGCCGCAGCGCCCTCTACATGCCGGCCTCCAACGCCAAGGCGGTCGAGAAGGCCCGGACCCTGGACGCCGACGTCATCATCCTGGACCTGGAGGACGCGGTCGCACCCGAGACCAAGCCGGCGGCCCGCGAAGCGGCCGTGGCGGCGGTCAAGGCCGGGGGCTTCGGCGCGCGCGAGGTGGTGATCCGGGTCAACGGCATCGACACGCCCTGGGGCGCCGAGGACCTGCGCGCCGCCGCCGAGGCGGGGCCCGACGCGGTGCTGGTCCCGAAGGTCGACGACGCGGCCGACGTGCGCCTTTACGACCAGCACCTGAACGCCGCTCCGCCGCATACGCGCCTGTGGACCATGATCGAGACGGCCAAGGCCGCCTTCCATCTCTGGGAGATCGCCGGAGCCGTGCACGGCACGCGCCTTTCCGCCTGGGTCATGGGGGTCAACGACTTCGCCAAGGAGATGCGCGCGCGCCAGACGCCGGACCGCGCGCCGTTCCTGCCGCTGCTGACCCTGTCGGTCGCCGCCGCCCGCGCCCACGGCCTGACCATCCTGGACGGGGTGCACAACGACATCGAGGACTTGGCGGCGCTGGAGGCCGTCTGCGTCCAGGGCGTCGACTTCGGTTTCGACGGCAAGACCCTGATCCACCCCAAGCACCTGGAGATCTGCAACCGGGTCTTTTCGCCTTCGCCCGAGGACATCTCCTGGAGCCAGGCGGTGATCGCCGCCTTCAACGCGCCCGAAAATTCTGGCAAAGGCGCCTTGCGGGTGGACGGCAAGATGGCCGAACGTCTGCATCTGGCGCAGGCCGAGCGTCTTGTCGCGGTGGCCAAGTCTATCGCGACGCGGTCCGCGAGCGCCTAGGGGGTCGTTGAAGGTCGAGTATGCGGGCTATCGTTCTCTCCGTCGTCCTGGTCGCCAGCCCCGCGCTGGCGCAGATTCCGACGGCGCCTGCATCCAGTCCCCCGGCGCAGGACGCTCCGGTCAGCACGGCCGTTCCCGTCCCGGCGCCGGAGGCCGCCCAGGTTCCGCCGGCGCTCGACCCGCTGGCCGACCTGATCTCGCAGAGCAATCAGACCACCGACGAGGAAGAGGTCGAGGCCGCCAGCAAGCCGGCGCCGAAGCACAAGGGACAGATCCTGCCGATCCCGCCGCCCGAGCCCGAGGCTTCGGCGACGCCCGGCGGCGAGCTGACCAAGGCCCAGGTCTATGAACTGCGGGTCAAGGGCTCGGTGGCGGCCGCCCAGAACCTGCAAGGCCCGCTGGACGGCGCCTGGCGGATCGCCGGGGCCGACGGCGGCCAGCTCTACGCCCTGCAGATCGTCGACAAAGCCGGCGGGGCCGGCGAGCTGGAAGGCGCCTGGCGCGACCTGCGCCGGCCGGGATCGGTCGGGTCGACCGGCCTGATCGAGGACCTGCGCCGCGACGGCGATACGATCACCGCCCGCTTCAGTCCCAAGGTTGGCGAATCCTCGGTCCTGACCCTGCGGTCGACCGTCGAAGAGCGCTGGTCCGGCGAGCTCGCCGAGAACGGCGCCAATATCGCGGTGGTCGCCGAGCACCTGCTGCCCCAGGCCCCGCCCGGCTACGAGACCGAACGCCGAGGTCCCTATGTCTGGCCGGGCGCCCAACGCCCCATCGCCAGCCGTGCGGCGTCGGCCGCCCCGGCCTGCTCGACCAAGGGCAAGAAGGGCAAGGCGCTGAAGGCCGCCAAGGCCAAGTGCGCCGCCGCCGCCCGCAAGTCCAAGGGCTCGACCGTGAAGAAGGGCAAGGGCGGCAAGGCCAAGGCGACGGTGTCGAAAAAGAGGAAGTCGACCAAGAAGCGTCGTTGAACCCGTTATCCGCTCTTCCCCGCGCAGGCGGGGATCCCAGCGGACTTTCGGTTGGCTCGACTTGGGTCCCCGCTTACGCGGGGATGAGCGACATTTCTAGCGAAGAGCCGCCCGCGCCGCCGCGAGCGGGGCGGCCAGGGCCTCGGTGGAGTAGGCGCGGCCAGGGCTGTGGCCCCAGACCGGACCGGGCCAAGCCGGATCGTCGTTGCGGCGGCCCACGACGTGGATGTGTAGCTGCGCGGTGACATTGCCCAGCGCCCCGACGTTCAGCTTGTCGACCCGCAGGCCCAAGGCCGCCCCGACCGCGCGGACCGCGGTCCCGGCCAGCACGATCTCCTCCATCAGCTGGATACGGTGGCCGGTGTCCAGCTCCTCGATCTCGCGCAGGTCAGGCTGGCGCGGGATCAGCACCAGCCACGGATAACGGGCGTCGTCCTGTAGCCGCACCTCGCACAGCGGCAGATCGGCGACCTTGTGCGAGGTGGCGACGAACGCCGGGTCCAGGTGGAAGTCTTCAGCCACGTTTCGGAACCGCCGCCCAATAGTCGAAGTCGAGAATGACGGCCGGATTGTAGGCGCCTTCGCCGTCCTTGTCCGGGAAGTCGTCGCACAGCCGATCCTTGGTCGCCACCAGCCGCAGGCGCAGGGCGCCGACATTCCCCAGATCGGCCTTGTCGAGGACCTCGCTCCAGGCGAACACCGTGCCGCCGGCGAAGAACGGGGCCACGTGCCGGCCGCCGTTGATCGCCAGGATCAGGCCGGCGTTCTGCAGGCCGTTGAACGACAACGCCTTGGCCGTCGAGATCACCACCCCGCCATAGACCAGTCGCCGGCCTGACGGGTCCTTGTTTCGTTCGAACTGGTTGAAGTGGACCTTGGCGGTGTTCTGCCACAGGCGCGTGGCCATCTGGTGCTCGGCCTCCTCGACCGCCATGCCGTCGACATGGTCGATCTTCTCACCGATGTCGTAGTCCTCGAAGGCGTGCGGCGCGCCGGCCAGGGTCCAGTCGTAGGTCGAGAAGTCCAGCCCGGGCGGGATCACCAGATCGGCGGGGGCGACCGCCGACGACAGGGCCGGGACCGTCTGCTCGGCGATCGTGGCGTCCTGGTCGCGTTTCCTGACCATCACCCAGCGGACATAGCTCAGCACCGCCTCGCCGCGCTGGTTGGTCCCGGTGGTGCGGACATAGACGACGCCGGTCTTCTTGTTGGAGTTCTCTTTCAGCCCGATCACGTCCGAGACGGCGCTCAGGGTGTCGCCGGGAAAGACAGGGGCCAGGAACCGGCCCTCGGCATAGCCCAGGTTGGCCACGGCGTTCAGGCTGATGTCGGGCACCGTCTTGCCGAACACGACATGGAAGGCGACCAGCGGATCGACGGGCGCGGCGGCCAGGCCGCAGGCGCGCGCGAACTCGTCCGAAGAGAACAGGGAAAAGCGCGGTCCGTAGAGCGCCGTATACAGCGCCACGTCTCCCGCCGTGACCGTTCGGGGCGTGGCGTGGACCAGCCTCTGGCCCAGCTTGAAGTCCTCGAAGAAATGGCCCGGATCGGTCTTGTTCATCATACCCCCCATCTCTGGCTCCTCTTATCGTTGTTCAGGCATCTTTGCCGCAGTGCAGCGAAACGGGAAAGAGGGCTTGAGGCCGAGCCGCGACGGGTCTAGACCGCGCCGCGACATTTCACTGTCCACAGCCTTGATGGAGACCCCATGGCTCGCGCGAAGATCGCCCTTATCGGCGCCGGCATGATCGGCGGCACCCTGGCCCACATCGCCGCTCGCGAAGAGCTGGGCGACGTGATCCTGTTCGACATCGCCGAAGGCACCCCGCAGGGTAAGGCGCTCGACATCGCCGAAGCCTCGGCCGTGTTCGGCAAGGACGTGGCCCTGAAGGGTGCCAACGCCTACGAAGACATCGCCGGCGCCGACGTCTGCATCGTCACCGCCGGCGTGCCGCGCAAGCCGGGCATGAGCCGCGACGACCTGCTGGGCATCAACCTGAAGGTCATGAAGGCCGTCGGCGAAGGCATCAAGGCCCACGCCCCGAACGCCTTCGTCATCTGCATCACCAACCCGCTGGACGCGATGGTCTGGGCCCTGCAGCAGTTCTCGGCCCTGCCGAAGGAAAAGGTCATCGGCATGGCCGGCGTCCTCGACTCGGCCCGCTTCGCCTACTTCCTGGCCGAAGCCACTGGCGTGTCGGTGGAAGACATCCACGCCTGGACCCTGGGCGGTCACGGCGATGACATGGTCCCGATGGTCCGTCACTCGACGGTCGGCGGCCTGCCGCTGCCGGAACTGGTCAAGCAAGGCTGGCTGTCGCAGGACAAGCTGGACGCCATCGTCGAGCGCACCCGCAAGGGCGGCGGCGAGATCGTCGCCCTGCTGAAGACCGGCTCGGCCTTCTACGCCCCGGCGGAATCGGCGATCGCCATGGCGACGTCGTACCTGAAGGACAAGAAGCGCGTCCTGCCGTGCGCCACCTACCTGACCGGCCAATACGGACTGAACGGCCTGTACGTCGGCGTGCCGGTCGTCATCGGCGCCGGCGGCGCCGAGAAGATCGTCGAGTTCGAAACCAACGACGCCGAGAAGGCCATGTTCGCCAAGTCGGTCGAGTCGGTGCAGGGCCTGATGGAAGCCTGCAAGGCCATCGACAGCTCGCTGGTCTAAGCGATCCTCGATCCAGAACGACGAAGGGCGGCTCCTCGCGGGGCCGCCCTTTTTCTCTGGTCCGGTTGGCTGCCCCCTCCGCGCCTTCGGCGCTCCTCCCCCTGAGGGGGAAGAAGGATAGCGGATCACCTTCTGCCCCCTCCGGGGGCGGACGACCTGCGGAGCAGGTCAGGTAGGGGCAAGTGCCAGACTAATGCGCCGCGTCGCCGGGCTCCTGGGAGATCTCCTCCAGCGTCTTGCCGACCTGCTTGGCGCCGTAGTCCTTGGCCACGTCGCCCAGCGATAGGATGCCGGTCAGGTTGCCGGACTCGTTGAGCACCACCAGGCGGCGGACCTGGTTGTTGGCCATCTTGGCGGTCGCGTCGGCTAGGATGTCGTCTTCCTTTACGCTCAGCACCTCGCCGTCGGACATCACGTCCGAGACGGCGCTGTCGAAGCTGCGGCCTTCGGCGACCACGCGCAGGACGATGTCGCGGTCGGTGACCAGGCCGACGACCTTGCCGTTGTCGACGACCGGCACCACGCCGCTGTCGACCTTGGCCATGGTCTCGGCGACCTTGCGGATGCTGTCGGTGGGACGGGCGACCGAGACCTGGCTGGTCATGGCGTCGCTGACTTTCATGGCGAACCTCTTGGGTTGGAATTCCGAGGCTCTAAAACCCGCAGCGCGCGCCAACCGTTCCGCTTCCGCTTGTCATCGGGCGCCTCTATCTAGGCGCATCCCCTTTCGGAGCTTCCCATGTCGATCTCGATCCACCAGGCCAGCGCGCCCGTGTTCATCCAGGGCCTGAAGGGTCTGAAGGGCGTGCTGACCAAGGCCGCCGCCCTGGTGGAGGCCAAGGGCTGGGACCCCGACGCCCTGCTGAAGGCGCGGCTGTATCCCGACATGTTCCCGCTGATCCGTCAGGTGCAGATCGCCACCGACTTCGCCAAGGGCGGCGCGGCGCGTCTCGCTCAGGCCGAAGTGCCGGCTTGGGACGATGTCGAGACCTCGTTCGAGGGGCTGATCGCCCGCATCGACCGCGCCATCGCCTTCGTGGAAGGCCTGGACGTCGCCGCGTTCGACGGCGGCGAGGCCCGTGACGTCCAGCTGGTGCGTCGTGGCGAGACCCACACCTTCAACGGCCTGGACTATCTGCAGCGCCAGGCGATGCCGAACTTCTTCTTCCACATCACCACCGCCTACGCGATCCTGCGCCACAACGGCGTCGAGGTTGGCAAGCGCGACTTCCTGGGCACGGCCTGATCTTTCCAAATCCCGCCTCCCTGGCGAAAGCCGGGGCCCAGATGGAAGGGCGTCGGGGCGGGTTCCTCGAACTCGGCGCCTTTCCAATCCGTCCAAGCGCCCTGGGATCTGGGTCCCGGCTTTCGCCGGGAAGACGGGATAGAGGGTCTCTTTTGACTCCTTCCCGAAATTTGTGCATAAGCCCCGGCTTCCGGCGCTTTATCAGCAGCGCCTCCACCGTCACGACCCCGGCCTGTTAGCGCAGGATCCATCCGGACGAGGACGGCGAGGACCCCCGTCGACGTGATCGTCCACGGGGGCTGATCGCGTTTGGTCTAGTGATTTAACCCAGGGTTCGACATGTTCGACGGCCTTACAGAGCGACTTTCAGGCGTCTTCGATCGCCTCGGCGGTCGCGGCGTGCTGTCCGAGAAGGACATCGACGAGGCGCTGCGCGAGGTCCGCGTCGCCCTGCTCGAGGCCGACGTCGCCCTGCCGGTCGTCAAGGACTTCATCAGCAAGGCCAAGGAAGCCGCCTCGGGCGAGGCGGTGATCCGTTCGGTTAAGCCGGCCGACCAGGTGGTCAAGATCGTCTATGACGGCCTGGTGGACATGCTGGGCGGCGAGGTCCCGACCGGCCTGAACCTGGCCCTGAACCCGCCGTCGGTCATCCTGATGGCTGGCCTGCAGGGCTCGGGCAAGACCACCACCACCGGCAAGCTGGCCCTGCGCCTGTCGAAGACCGAGCGCAAGAAGGTGCTGGTCGCCTCGCTCGACACCCGCCGCCCGGCCGCCATGGAGCAGTTGGCGACCCTGGCACGCCAAGTCGAGGTCGAGAGCCTGCCGATCGTCGCGGGCCAGAGCGCCCCTGACATCGCCCGGCGCGCGATGACGGCGGCCAAGCTGGGCGGCTACGACGTCCTGATCCTCGACACCGCCGGCCGCACCACGCTGGACGAGGCGATGATGAGCGAGGCGGCGGAAATCGCCCGCATCGCCAGCCCGTCCGAAACCATCCTGGTCGTCGACAGCCTGACCGGTCAGGACGCCGTGCGCACGGCCAAGGCGTTCCACGAGCGCCTGCCGCTGACCGGCCTGATCCTGACCCGCGCCGACGGCGACGGCCGCGGCGGCGCGGCGCTGTCGATGCGCCACGTCACTGGCCTGCCGATCAAGTTCCTCGGCGCCGGTGAGAAGATCGACGCGCTGGACGTGTTCGACGCCCGCCGCGTCGCCGGCCGCATCCTGGGTCAAGGCGACGTCGTGGCGCTGGTCGAGAAGGCCGCGGCCGATCTGGACCATGCCGAAGCCGAGCGCATGGCCAAGAAGCTGGCCAAGGGCAAGTTCGACCTGGACGACCTGTCGGCGCAGCTGAAGCAGATGCAGAAGCTGGGCGGCATGGAAGGCATCATGGGCCTGCTGCCCGGTGTCCAGAAGGTCAAGAAGCAGATCTCCGAGAGCGGGATCGACGACAGCGTCTTCCGCCGCCAGCAGGCGATCATCAGCTCGATGACCAAGGAAGAGCGCAAGAAGCCCGACATCCTGGCCGCCTCGCGCAAGCGCCGCATCGCCGCCGGTTCGGGCGTCGACGTCGCCGAGATCAATCGCCTGCTCAAGCAGCACCGCCAGATGGCCGACATGTTCAAGGCCATGTCCAAGGACGGCGGCAAGGGCCTGGCCCGCATGGCCCAAATGATGGGCGGCGGCGACATGGCGCGCATGAAGAATATGGGCGGCGGCAAGATGCCCCAGCCCGATCCCAATGCAGCGGGAGGCCTTGGCGGCGTCCCGGGGCTGCCCGGTCTGCCGGGCCTCGGGAATGGCGGCGACGCCAAGCCCAACCCTCTCTCCGGCCTGGGCCTGCCCGGCTTCAACCCGTTCAAGAAATAGAACTTTAGACCTAAGGACTACCTCAAATGCTGAAGATCCGTCTCGCCCGTGGCGGCGCCAAGAAGCGTCCGTACTACTCGATCGTCATCGCCGACAGCCACTCGCCGCGCGATGGCCGCTTCATCGAGAAGGTCGGCACCTACAACCCGCTCCTCAAGAAGGACGACGCCAACCGCGTCACCCTGAAGGTCGAGTCGATCCAGGAGTGGCTCAAGAAGGGCGCCCAGCCGACCGACCGCGTCGCCCGCTTCCTGGCCGCCCAAGGCCTGACCACCTGGGCCCACGGCAACAACCCGCAAAAGGGCGCCCCGGGCAAGAAGGCTCAAGAGCGTTCGGCCGAGCGCGCCCAGCGCGAGGAAGACCGCAAGCAAGCCGAAGCCGACGCCAAGGTCGCCGCCGCGGAAGCCGCTGAAGCCGCCAAGGTCGCCGCTGCTGAAGCCGCCGCCGCTGCCGCCGCTGCTCCGGCGGTCGAAGAAGCTCCGGCTGAAGAAGCCCCGGCCGCCGAAGTCGCCGCTGAAGAGGCTCCGGCCGCTGAAGCGCCGGCCGAAGAAGCCTCGGAAGGCTAATCAGGGTTCCAGCGCCGTCGTCTCTCTCGAGGCGGCGGCGCGACTCTGTCTGCGCCATGGCCCACGCTCCCGAAGACCCGATGATCCTGGTCGGCCGTGTGGCCGGCGGCTTCGGCGTGCGCGGCGAAGTGCGGATCGCGACCTATACCGAAGACCCGATGAGCATCGCGGCCTTCAAGACGCTGAAGCGTCAGGACGGCTCGGTCGCCCTAACCATCGCTTCGGCCCGCAAGACCAAGGACGGTGTCGTCTGCCGTTGTTCCGGCGTCGACACCAAGGAAGCGGCCGACGCCCTGCGCGGCCTGCGCCTGTATGTCCCCCGCTCGGCTCTGCCCGAACCGGACGAGGACGAGTTCTACCTGACCGACCTGGTCGGCCTGACGGTCCGCCACATCCAGACGGACGTCCTGCTGGGCCGCGTCAAGAGCGTCCAGAATTTCGGCGCCGGCGACATTCTCGAGATCACCCCTGACCTGGGCGGCCCCACCTGGTACCTGCCGTTCACGCGGGCGGCTGTGCCCGAGGTCAAGATCGGCGAGGGTCTGATCCTGGCCGACCCGCCCGCTCTGGTGGGTGAGCAGGAAGGTCCCGACGAGGACCAGTCCTAAGCAAGGAGCGTCGCGTGTCGGACGGAAAGTGGCGGGTCACCGCCTCGCGAGTCGTGCATCAAGACCGCTGGATCCATCTGCGCGCCGACGACTGCGTGACCGACGAGGGCGCGGTGATCGCGCCCTACTATGTCCTGGAATATCGGGACTGGATCGAGCTGGTGGCGCTGGACGCCGACAACAACGTGCTGCTGGTCAAGCAGTACCGCCACGCCCTGGGCGACATCTCGATCGAGCTGCCAGCCGGCGGCATGGACGCCGGAGAGACCGACCCGGTCGAGGCGGCCCGCCGCGAGCTGCTCGAGGAGGCCGGCTGCGCCGGAACCCTGACCCTGCTGGGCGAGACCCGGCCCAACGCCGGCACCCATACCAACCGCATCCACATCATCCTGGCGCGCGATGTGGTGAAGGTCGCCGAGCCGAAGGATGATCCCCACGAGCGGATCGAGACCGTCTGGGTCTCGGCCGCCGAAGCCCTGCGCATGGCCCTGGCCGGTGAGATCACCGTGGGCATGCAGGCCGCCTCGCTGCTGCGAGGCTTGGCCGAGGCCGGCGTGGCCCGGATCGAACTGGCCTAGGAAGCTACTTCCGCACCCGCATCAGGCATTCCTGGGCCACCGAGGCCAGGAGCTTGCCGTCCTGGCTGAACATCTGGCCGCGCACCAGGCCGCGGCCTTGCGAGGCGCTGGGGCTGTCCTGGGCGAACAGGGTCCAGGCGTTGAAGTTGAACGGATGGTGGAACCACATGGCGTGGTCCAAGCTGGCGCCCTGCAGGCCCGGCGTCGTCCAGATCAGGCCGTGCGGACGCAGGGCGCTTTCCATGAACGCCATGTCGGAAGCGTAGGCGAGCGCGGCCTGCTGCATCCTGATGTCGTCGCCCAGCGGGGCCTTGGCGCGCATCCAGACTTCCTTGACGCCCGACTTCTTCACCGGCGCCACCGGGTTCTGCATGTCGACCCAGCGCGTATCGACCGGGCGCGGGCGCTCGGCCAGGGCCAGCATCTTCGGATGGATCTGGTCGCCCAGGCCGCGCAGGAACTCGGCCTCGGTCGGCAGGCTTTCGGGATCCGGGGCGTCCGGCATCTCCGACTGGTGCTCGAAGCCCTCTTCCGGCGTCTGGAACGAGCAGGCCAGGTTGAAGATCTGCTCGCCGTGCTGGATGGCGGCCACGCGGCGGGTCGTGAAGGTGCCGCCGTCGCGGGCCCGCTCCACCTCGTATAGCACCGGGGCATTCACGTCGCCGGGACGGATGAAATAGGCGTGCAGCGAGTGGCAGACCCGTTCCGGCACGGTCTTGTAGGCCGCCAGCAAGGCCTGGGCGATCACCAGCCCGCCGAAGATGCGCGGGAAGCCGTCGTTGGGGCTGACGCCCCGGAACAGGTTCACCTCGATCGGCTCGAGGTCGAGGATATCGGCGAGGTTTTCGGTCGTCTGCATGGCGCAGTGCGATAGGCTCGCTTCGGCGCCGCCGCAAGCCGTCACCTTGCGTCAGGCCGTCGCGCTCCCCATCGTGGGGCGATGTCGTCTTCTCCGCCCGTGATCCATCACCCCGCCTTCCGCGCCGAGATGCCGGCAGGGCACCGGTTTCCGATGGACAAGTTCTCGCGTCTGGCGACCGTGCTGGAAGGCGAGGGCGTTCCGGGTCCGGACGGTTTCGCTCGCCCCGAGTTCATCGATGTCGACACCCTGCGGCTGGCCCATGCGGAGGACTATGTCCGGGGGGTGATCGAGCTTTCCTTGCCCGCCGACGTGGTCCGGCGGATCGGCATGCCCAACACCGACAGCGTCGCCACCCGGGCTCGCGCGGCGACCGGCGGCACGCTGCTGGCGGCGCGCCTGGCCCTGGAGCACGGGATCGCCTGCAACACGGCCGGCGGCAGCCATCACGCATCGGCCGAGAGCGGCGCGGGGTTCTGCGTGTTCAACGACGTGGCCGTGGCCGCGCGACGGCTCTTGGCGGAGGGGGCCATCGGCCAGGCCCTGGTCGTCGATCTCGACGTTCACCAGGGCGACGGCACGGCGCGGATCTTCGAGGACGATCCCAGCGTCTTCACCTTCTCGATGCATGCGGAAAAGAACTTCCCGCACCGCAAGGCGACCAGCGATCTGGATGTCGAGCTGGCCGACGGGACCGATGATCGGACGTATCTGGAAAAGCTGGAAGCGATCCTGCCGGCGCTGCTGGGCAGCGTCCGGCCGGATATCGTCTTCTTCAATGCGGGGGTGGATCCGCACGCGGACGACAAGCTGGGCCGTCTGTCGCTGACCGATGACGGTCTGGGGCGACGAGAGGCCTATGTCCTGGGCGCTTGTCTTTCTCTTGAGATCCCCGTGGTCGGGGTTATCGGTGGCGGCTACGACGCGGATATCGATCGTCTGGCGGCGCGCCACGCCATCCTGCATCGGACGGCCAAGTCTTTGTATTCTCGATAGTCTCTTCGGGTCTTATTGGGCGATCGGACGATCGCCAACTCCGTCGAGGCGGCTCACGGGGAGCGGCCCGACGGAGGCTACGCGGCGATCACTTACAGGCTCGAAGCGAGCGAACCGGCGATGACGACGAGCGGCAGAACCGCGAGAACGAGCGAGGCGAGGCCGGCGACGGCGTTGGTCTTCATGGTCATGGTCTTGATCCCTGTTTCTTTTGGTCGGCGCCACGTCGGCGTCCGATGAGCAAGGATATAGGCGCTGACTCTCGTTAATGCACGTTACCCTTGCTTCATGACGCCGATTTAAGAAACTTTGTCGCACCCAACCGGCATTACAGGGGATTAATGTGGTCGTCTGTAACTGTTTCTCGCGAAACTTTATCCTTTGAGACGATCGCCCCGATAAACCATGCTCACTCCTCGCTCGGGGCCACCAAAAACAGTCCCCGCATGGTGGCGATCGGGGCCGAACGGGTCTCCTGCCAGGCCTCGACATGGACGTTGGCGATACGGCGTCCCAGCTTCTTGATGCTGGCGCGGGCATAGGTGGTCAGCGGCCGGCCCGAGCGCAGGTACTCGATCGAGACGTCGATCGTGCGCGGCTGGCGCTTCATCGGCGCGGCGACCGACAGCTGGGCCAGGGCGGTCATCTCCATGAAGGCCCCCAGCACGCCACCGTGGATGGCGGGCAGCATCGGATTGCCGACGATGTGATGGGCGAACGGCAGGATCGCGGTCATCTCGTCCCCGGCCAGCTCGGCCTTCACGCCCAGGAAGCGGGCGTAGGGGATGGCGTCCAGCATCGAGACCAGGCGGGTGTCGGCGTCGCTCATCAGTCCACGCTCCCCGTCTTGGCGCGCGGTTCGCGCGAGGGTTTGAGGTTGGCGCCGGGCTTCTTGCCGGCGCTGCTGTCGAGCATGAAGCTGGCCTGGGCGGTGGCCACCGGGTCCTCCGGGTCGCGGTCGTAGGCCACGGCGCGGACGAAGGCGATCGAGCGGGTCAGCTTGTAGCAGTGGGCGCGAGCCATGACGTCCAGGCCCGGTTCGGCCGGTCGCATGTAGTCGATGCGCAGGTCCAGGGTGGCGATCGAGGTCCAGGTCTCCATGGAGGCGTGCACCGCCTGACCGCTGGCGTGGTCCAGCAATGTGGTGACCACTCCGCCGGCGATCACGCCGGTCTCGGGATCGCCGACGATCTCGGGGCGGTAGGGGACCTTGAGGATCGCGACCGCGTCGCCGATCTCCAGGGTGGTGAATCCCAGCGCCTTGGCCTGGGGGCTGCCCTCGTTCATCGCCGTGGCGATCATCCGGCTCTGTTCGTTGTCACTCATGCCTGCTCCCTTGCGGGGATAGGCTTAGCGTCTCTTGCGTTGTCATATCCAGACGTGATCAAGCCCGAAGATCTTCTGTGTCCCCGTCCGGACGGCCTCTACTGCCCGCCGGGAGACTTCTATATCGACCCGGTCCGCCCCGTGGACCGGGCCGTGATCACCCATGGCCATGCCGATCACGCCCGCGCCGGGCATGGCGTCGCGGTCGCGACGCCGGAGACCCTGGCGATCATGGCGGTGCGCTACGGCGAAGACTTCGCCGGGCGCCGCGAGGCCGTGGCTTATGGCCAGACCTTCGTCCGGGATGGCGTCGAGGTGACCCTGGTCCCTGCCGGTCACGTGCTGGGCTCGGCCCAGGCGGTGGTGCGCTGGAAGGGCCTGACCATGGTGGTGTCGGGCGACTACAAGCGCCGCCGCGACCCGACCTGCGCCCGGTTCGAGCCCGTGCCGTGCGATGTGTTCATCACCGAGGCGACCTTTGGCCTGCCGGTCTTCCGTCATCCCGACGACGCTGGCGAGATCCGTAGCCTGCTGGCCTCGGTCGAGCAGTTTCCGGAGCGCTGCCACATCGTCGGGGCTTACGCCTTGGGCAAGGCGCAGCGGGTGATCCGGCTGCTGCGCGAGGGCGGCTGGGACAAGCCGATCTTCGTCCACGGGGCGCTGGAGCGGCTGAACGCCCTCTACGAGGCCCACGGGGTCGAACTGGGGCCCCTGGCGCCGGCCACGGCCTCGGGACCGAAGGAGGCCTTCGCCGGCCAGATCATCATCGCCCCGCCCAGCGCCGTGGCCGATCGCTGGTCGCGGCGCTTCCCCGATCCGGTCGACTGCTTCGCGTCCGGCTGGATGCGGGTGCGAGCCAGGGCGAGGCAGCGGGGCGTCGAGCTGCCGCTGATCCTCTCGGACCACGCCGACTGGGACGAACTGACCGCGACCCTCTCCGAGCTGCGCCCCGGCGAGGTCTGGATCACCCACGGCCGCGAGGAGGCCCTGGAGCGCTGGTGCGAGCTGGAAGGCCTGCCGGCGCGGGCGTTGCGGCTGGTCGGTTACGACGAGGAAGAGGGGGAGTAGTCACGCGCCCCCTCCGCGCTTCGCGCTCCTCCCCCGAAAGGGGGAAGAAGGTCGCAGCGCATCCTTCCGCCCGCCTTTGGGGCGGACGACCTGCCTGGCAGCCCGAGCGCGACAAGGTCACCCTGCATACGCTGGCGATCATCCGCGACGGCCAGCGCATCGACCTCCTGAAGAACGGCGAGGACGTCCTCGTCCTGCGTCGCGAGAAGGATCTCGAGCGGGCCATGCTGGATGGCCGGATGACGGCGACAATCCAGATCAAGGACCTGCGGGTCGGCGACCTGATCGACTGGTCGTTCAGCGTCGAACGGCGCGACTCGATCCTGGGACCGCGCGTCAGCGACTTCGAGCGCATGGGCTGGTCGGGCGTGGCCGGGCGCTATCGCGTACGGATGCTGTGGTCGGGCGGCGTTCCGGTGACCTGGAAGGCCTCCGCCGGTTTCCCCGATCCCAAGATCGGCAAGGTCGACGGTCTGAACGAACTGTTGGTCGACCAGACGGAAGCGGTCGCTCCCAAGCCGCCGACCGGGGCGCCGATACGTTTCCAGCGGGTCGGCGAGATCCAGGCGACCACCTATCGCGGCTGGGCCGACGTCGTCGCGCCGATGGCGCCGTTGTACGACGCGGCCACGACGCTGGCGCCGGACTCGCCGCTGAAGGCCGAGATCGCCGCCATCGCCGCCGCCAGCCCCGACCCCAAGGTCCGCGCCTTCAAGGCTTTGCAACTGGTCGAGGACAAGACCCGCTACCTGCTGCTGGCCATGGGTGACGGCGGCTACAAGCCGGCCTCGGCCGACGAGACCTGGGCGCGGCGCTTCGGCGACTGCAAGGGCAAGACCGCGCTGCTGCTGGCCCTGCTGAAGGGGCTGAACATCGAGGCCGAACCGGTGGTGGTGCTGGCCAATCCCGCCGCCGACGGCATGAACGAGCGCGTGCCCTCGGCCAGCCAGTTCAACAACGTGCTGGTCCGCGCCCACATCGACGGCAAGGCCTATTGGCTGGACGGCACGCGCACGGGCGACCGAGGCGGCCTCCAGGCCCTGGCCGCGCCGCCGTTCCTGTGGGGCCTGCCGATCAAGGCGTCCGGCGCGACCCTGGAGCCGATCGTCCAGCAGACGCCGTCGCGGCCCTATATGGACGCGACCATACGCGTGGATGCTTCCTCCGGCCTCGACAAGCCGGCCAAGTCCAACATGGTCATGACCATGCGCGGCGAGATGGCGCGGGGCATGACGCGCGTGATCGACAACGCGCCGCGCGCCGAGATCGAGCGCGGCTTCCGTCAGAGTTTCTCGTCCTCCAACAGCTGGCTGAAGATCGAGACCCTGGACTGGTCGGTCGCCGACGATGGCGCGGTCACCCTGACGATCGCCGGGACCGCCGACATGGACTGGCGGCTGAACGACGACGTCGGCCTGCTGGAGTGGCGCCTGCCGATGTCGGACTCGGGCAAGGTCGCCCAGTTTCCACGCCGCGAACCCGGCCCGAACGCCGACGCGCCGTTCGCCACGCCTTTCCCAGCTTCAGGAAGGCCCTGGTCGAGGTGACGCTGCCGAACGGCGGCGCGGGCTACACGGTCAAGGGGCCGGTCTTCAACGGCCGGATCGCCAACCTGGACATCGCGCGGGCCGCGCAGGTGAAGGACGGTAAGGCCGTGTTCTTCGAATCCGAGCAGAGCGTGGGCCGGGAACTGCCGTTCGATCAGGCCGAGGAGGCCAACAAGGCGCGACGCCGGCTGGCCGATCAGGCCCTGATCGTCCGCGCGCCGAAGGGTTCGTGAGGCTCCGTATTAACCGAACCTCGTTCGTGAATCGCACGCAACCCCTTGAAGACTCAGCCGTCGTTGGGCAAAGGTCGCCTCCGCGTCCTTCTCCTCCAAGGGGCGCGGTGGGGATATCGATGATCAAGTCTGAACTCATCGCCAGGCTCGCGAATGAAAATCCGCACCTGACGCAGAAGGACGTCGAACGCGTGGTCGGCGTGATTCTCGAGCGCATGATCGGCGCTCTCGAGGACGGCGGCCGCGTGGAGCTCCGCGGTTTCGGCGCCCTGTCGGTTCGCTCGCGTCCCGCCCGCACCGGCCGCAATCCCCGCACCGGCGAGGCCGTCGAGGTCCGCGCCAAGCATGTGCCGTTCTTCAAGAGCGGCAAGGAACTGCGCGCCCGCCTGAACGCGGACGGCGACGAGTAAGCCGAGCGCCCGCGCTCCTGAAGCTTGCCCTGACACGCGAATGACGCCAGCCTCCGGCCTCTATCGAGGCAGCGAGGGATTTGTCATGAGCATGGTCAAGGAGTTCCGCGAGTTCATCGCCCGCGGCAATGTCATCGACCTGGCCGTCGGCGTGATCATCGGCGCGGCGTTCAACGGCATCGTCAAAAGCCTGGTCGACCAGGTGATCATGCCGCCGATCGGTCTGCTGACCGGTGGTCTCGACTTCTCGAAGCTGGAATGGGTGCTGCGCCCCGAGGATCCGGCGACCGAGGCGATCGAGAAGGTCTCGGTGCAGTACGGCGCTTTCATCAACACCCTGATCCAGTTCTTCATCGTCGCGATGGTGGTGTTCCTGCTGGTCAAGGTCGTCAACGGCATCCGCCGCGCCGACGCCGCCGAACCTGCGCCCGCCGCGCCGCCGGCCCCGACGCCGGAGGAAAAGCTGCTGACCGAGATCCGCGACCTGCTGGCCAAGACGTAGGGTTCAGGCCGTCAGGGCCGCGACCGCCGCCCGCGCCGCGACCTGGCCCGTTTGCCAGGCCCCGTGGGCGGTGGAGAAGAAGTTCGGGCTGCAGGCCTCGCCGGCGAAGAACAGGCGCTGGTCGACAGGCTCGGCCAGCACTGCCCGCGCGCCGGCGTGACCGGGCAGAGCGTGCGAATACGAGCCGCCGGCGAAGGGATCGGCGGCCCAGTGAGTCTCGGCCAGGACATGCAGCTTGGCGCGGATATCGCCGCCATAGACCCCGACCAATTCGTCGATCGCGAAGGCCGCCGCCGCGCCGGGACCCTGGCCCTCCAGCGCGCGGGCATGGGCCCCGCCCAGGAACACCTCGATGATCGGTTTGCCCAGCGGGCGCAGGTGATAGGCCCCAGTCGCGGTGGTGTGGGGATCTCCGTAGACCTGGGTCTCGGGCGGAAACATCTCCGGCTCCTGCAGGCGCAGGAACACCTTGTCGGCCAGGCCCAGCGGCAGGCCGGCGGCGGCGTCCAGCTTGTCGGGCAAGGCCGGCATGAAACGCAGCGCTCCAGTGGCCAGGATGGCGGTCGGCGCGCAGACGATCACGGCCCGCGCCGTGACATCGCCCTGCGGCGTCTCCAGCGTCACCCGAGGTCCGCCGTGGCGGATCATCGTCACCGGGCAGGAAAGGCGCGTCGATAGCCGCCCGCCCAGACCCGCGATGGCCGTCCCGTACCCCTCGGCGACCCGCCAATTGACCTCGGTGTCCTCATAGGCGGCGTAGTCGTGCAGCGAGACCTGGTCGAACTCGGCGCCGTTGTAGAAGGCGCTGAAGGCGTTCAGCAGCGGCGTCCATGGGCTGTCGGGATCCATCAGGTCTGACGCCGGGCGATCGGGGCCCCCGGCGCGGGCGGCGGCGTCCAGGCGGGCGTCGAGGGCGGTGAAGGCCTCGCCGAACGCGGCGCGCTCGTCGCGGGTGAAGACCGGATTGTCGGCGATGTTGGCCCACGGCGGCGGGGTCTTGTCGAGGGTCAGGCCCAGGGCCTCGACCCGGGCCACCAGCGGGTTCCGGTCAGCCGAATGCAGCCATTCGCATCCCAGGTCGATCGGGCCGATCGCGGTCTGGATCGTGTGGGCCCGACCGCCGAGGCGGTCGCGGGCCTCCAGCACGACGCCCGTCAGGCCGCTGGCGGCCACGATCTCGGCGGCGGCCAGTCCGGCGGCGCCGGCGCCCACGATCGCGATGTCGACCTCGTCCATGAGACCTCATCGGATCGTGGGACCTAAAGCTGGCCTACTTTTGCAGGCTGGCCGCGTCGAGGTCCAGCTTGTCGGCCGGGATCACCGTGGCGTTCGGCGCGGCCTTGGTCAGATCCGCGCCCATGGCCTTGGCGTCACCGGCGACGATGACGCTCATCTGGGCCGGGTCCAGCTTGTCCCTGGCGAAGGCCTGGACCTCGGCCGGGGTCACCGCCTCGACCTTGGCGGCGTAGCTCTGGATCTCGGTCAGCGGCACGCCGTAGACGGCCAGGTTGCCCAGGATGTTGGCCAGACCCTCCGAGGTGCCGAGATCGCGGCCGAAGCCGCCGACCAGCACCGACTTGCGGGCCGCCAGCTCGCCGACCGAGGCCGGCTCGGCGGCCAGGCGGGTCAGCTCGGCGCGGGTCAGGGTGACGACCTCGCCGGCGGACGGGTTCTTGGTCTGCACCCGGGCCGAGAAGCCGCCGAAGCGGCCCTGAGGCGTCAGGCTGGAGCCGGCGCCGTACGACAGGCCGCGCTTGATGCGGATCTCCTGGTTCAGACGCGAGGAGTAGCCGACCCCCAGCACCGTGTTGGCGACGACGCCCTGGTAGTAGTTGGGGTCGGCGCGGGTGATGGCCGGCTTGGCCAGCAGCACGGCGGCCTGGCCGGTGCCGGGCAGGTCGATGATCAGGTTGCGCGGCTGGTAGCCGGTCGGGGCGGCCGGCGGGGCCGGCGGCGGGACGGCTGGCTTCTTCCAGGTCCCGAACGCCTTTTCGGCCAGGGCGAAGCCGGCTTCGGGGGTCAGGTTGCCGGTCAGCACCAGCACGGCGTTGTCCGGTCGCCAGTAGGCGGCGTGGGTCTTGGCCAGATCCGTACGCTTGATCTTCGGCAGCGAGCCCGGCGTGCCGCCGGCCACGTGGCCATAGGCCGAGCCGGCGTACAGCACCGGCGCGGTGGCGAAGCCGGCCAGGCTGCCCGGGCGCTGGTACGAGACCGACAGGCCGTCCAGGGTCTCGGCGCGGACGCGGTCCAGCTCCTCGGCCGAGAAGGCCGGGTGCTCGGCGACGTCGGCCATGATGGCCATGGCCGGGGCGGCGTTGTTGGCCGTGACGCTCAGTGTCAGGGACGCGGCCTCCCAGCCGGAACCGGCCTCCAGATTGGCGCCCAGGGCCTCGGTCTCGCGGGCGATCTGGGTGGCCGAGCGGCCCGTCGTGCCCTCGGTCAGCAGTTCGGAGGTCAGGCTGGAGGTCCCCGCCAGGCCGGTCGGGTCGGAGCTGGCGCCGCCCTTGACGGTCAGGTCGGCGGTGATCAGCGGCAGGTCGCTGGACTTGGCGACAATGACGCGCAGGCCGTTGGCCAGGGTCTTCTCGGCCGGGGTCGGCAGCACGGCGGGCACCGGCGGGGCGACGGCCGGGATCTTCTCGCGGTCGCCCTCGGGCGCCAGGGTCGTGACCGGTCCGTCGTACTTGACGGAGGCGACCTTGGGGATCGGCGGCGTGGCGTCCTTCTCGCCGGCCGGGCGGTCCTTTTCCGGCAGGTAGCGGATCACGGTGCGACGGTCGTCGGCCAGATACTTCCTCGCGACGCGCTGGATGTCGGCGGCGGTGACGGCCTGAAGCTTGGCCAGGCTGGTATTGGCCGTGGCGGCGTCGCCCTCGGTCTCGAGCGCGTAGCCGATGGCGAAGGCGCGGCCGTCGATCTCCTCGCGCTTGCGGACGGCGTCGGCCAGCAGGCCGGCCTTGGCCTCGGCCAGCTCGGCCGGTGTGACCAGCCCGTCGCGGACGCGGGCGACCTGGGCGCGGAGCGCGGCCTCGCCCTGGGCCACCGTCTTGCCGCCGGCCATGATCGCCCCGACGTAGAACAGGCCCGGCTGGGCGTTGTTGGGGGCGCTGGAGAACACCGACTGGGCGATCTTCTGCTCGTAGACCAGGCTGTCATAGAGGCGCGAGGACTTGCCGGCCGACAGCACCGCGTCCAGCACCGCCAGGGCGGGCGTGTCCTTGTCGGCGGCGGCCGGGGCCAGCCAGGTGATGGCCAGGGCCGGCAGCGGCACGTTGGGGCCGTAGGTGTTGACGGTCTTCGGGCCGGTGCGGGCCGGCTCGACCACGGTGACCTTGGGAATCCCGCCCGCCGGCTTGGCGATCGGTGCGAAATACTGGTCGATCATCGCGTCCAGCTTGGCCTGGTCGAAGTTGCCGACGACGATCAGGGCGGCGTTGTCCGGACGATAATAGGTCTGGTGGAAGGCGCGGACGTCGTCGACCGTGGCCGCGTCCAGCTCCTCGATCGAACCGATGCCCGGTCGCTGATAGGGATGGTTCGCGTACGACTGCTGCGGGATCGAGAGCGCGAAGAAGCGGCCGTAGGGGTCGGCCAGCACGCGCTGACGCAGCTCTTCCTTCACGACGTCGCGCTCGGAGGCGAACACGGCGTCATCGATAACCAGCGACTTCAGGCGATCGGCCTCGGCCCACAGCAGACGTTCCAGGTGATTGGCCGGCACCACCTCGTAGTAGTTGGTGAAGTCGTCCCAGGTGGAGGCGTTGTTGAAGCCGCCGACATCCTCGGTCAGGCGGTCCAGCGTCTCGTTGGGCATGTTGCGCGTGGCCTTGAACATGAGGTGTTCGAACAGGTGCGCGAAGCCCGAGCGGCCGTGGGGATCGTCCTTGGAGCCCACGCCGTACCAGACCTGCACCGACACGTTCGGCGTGGTCGCGTCGCGCGAAGTGTAGACCTTCAGGCCGTTGGCCAGCACGCGCTGCTGGTAGACGATCGGCGGGACCTTGATGGCGGTCGACGCCGCGACGGCCGGCTTGGCCTTGACCGGAGCCGCCATGGACAGGGGCGACAGCGCCGTCGTGGAAAGGGCCGCCGCCACGAGGGCGAGCTTGGCGGTGCGGATCATGCGCGAAGGGCTCCTGGAAAGTATGATGCGACCCTAGCACTGCTCGCACGCGGGTAAACCTTACCGAGCTGTCATATGGGTGGAACCAAGCGGTGAGGTCAGTGTTACACAGGGTCGTCTCGCCCCCCGACGTCTTCGGGTCGGTGACAGTGGGGGTAAGTTTGTCCGATATCTCGCTCCGTGGCCGCTTACGCGCGGCAACGACAGAAGACCACGCGATGCTGGACGCCACCGTGGACGGGTGGCGTATCGAGACGACCTCGGGCTATGGCGCCTTCCTGTCGGCCTCGGCCGCCGCCCTGACACCGCTGGAACTGGCCCTGGAACGGGCCGGCGTCGCCGAGTGGCTCCCGGACTGGGCTCAGCGCGCCCGTCGCGTCGACCTGGCGCGCGACCTCGCGGTCATGAGACTGGACGCACCGCCGCTCGCCGCCGCTTGGGTTCCCGATCGGGATTTCGCCGCCGGCCTGCTCTATGTCCTGGAAGGCTCGCGCCTGGGCGCGCGCTTCCTGGCCCGCCAGGTTCGCGCCGCCGACGCCGCCCTGCCCCTAGCCTATCTCACGCATGGCGAGGACCATGATCTGTGGCGATCGTTCGTGGTCTGGCTTGAAGCGATACCCAAAGTCGGGTTTCGGACAGACGCGGCCGAAGCGGGAGCGCGATATGGGTTCCAGTATTTCTCGGACGCGTTCGAGAGGTTGGCCCCTTCACCTGGAAACCTGAATGTCCGAGCCGGCCCCCATGTCCGGGTTTGAGGTCGATCTGACCAACTGCGACCGGGAGCCGATCCACATCCTCGGCTCGGTCCAGCCTTTCGGCTTCCTGCTGGCCGTCAATTCGGACTGGGTCGTGGTCCATGCGTCGACGACCAGCCTGCGCTATCTGGGCCTGGCCCCGGACGACCTGCTGGGCCGGCCGCTGACCCAGGTGATGAGCGGGCACGCGATCCACAACATCCGCGGCCGCCTGCAGGTGATGCGCGGGGCCGACGCGGTCGAGCGCATGTTCGGCCAGCCCCTGGTCGACGGCGGCGAGGACTTCGACCTCGCTCTGCACTATTCCGGCCGCCTGCTGATCGTCGAGGGCGAGCCCAGCCACCCCGACACCCTGATCGAAGCCGCCTCGGCGGTGCGCTCGATGACCACGCGCATCGCCGCACGGCCGACCTTCGAGGAGTTCTGCCACGAGGCCGCCCGCCAGGTGCGCGCCCTGACCGAGTTCGACCGGGTCATGGTCTATCGCTTCGGGCACGACGGCGCCGGCGAGGTCATCGCCGAGTCGGTGCGTCCGGGCATCGGCTCGTTCCTGGGTCAGCGCTATCCGGCCCAGGACATTCCCGTCCAGGCTCGGGCCCTGTACGAGCGCAACTGGCTGCGGATCATCGCCGACATCGACGCCGAGGTCTCGCCGATCATCCCCGAGGTCAGCCCGTCGGGCGAGCCCGTCGATCTGTCGATGAGCATGCTCCGGGCCGTCTCGCCGATCCATCTCGAGTACCTGCGCAACATGGGCGTCGCCGCCTCGCTGTCGATCTCCATCCTGCGCGACGGCAAGCTGTGGGGCCTGTTCGCCTGCCACCACTACGCGCCCAAGCACATCAGCTACGAGCGTCGCACCGCCGCCGAGCTGTTCGGCCAGCTGTTCTCGCTGAACCTCGAGAGCCGCGAGCGCGAGATCGAGACCCGGCGGATGGCCGAGGCCCGCAACCTGCACGACCGCATGCTGAACGCGGTGGTCAAGTCCACCGCCGGCGCCGAAAGCCTCAGCCCCTATCTCAACGACCTGTGCCGCCTCGTGCACTGTGACGGCCTGGCCCTGTGGCTGGAGGGCCGGCTGACGCTGCGCGACTCCACGCCCGACGCCAGCGACGTCCACACCCTGATCCGGGTGCTGCGCGACAAGGACACCCACTCGGTGTTCTCCACCAACGAGATCAGCACCCTGTTGCCGTCGGCCGCCGCCTGGTCGGAGAAGGCCGCCGGCATGATGGCCGTGCCGCTGTCGCGGTCGCCGCGCGACTACCTGATCTTCTTCCGCAAGGAGGAGGCCAAGACCGTAGTCTGGGCGGGCCAGCCCGCCAAGCTGGTCCAGGTGGGGCCGCTGGGCGACCGCCTGACCCCGCGCAAGAGCTTCGAGGCCTGGGAGGAGACCGTGCGCGGCCAGAGCCGCCCGTGGACCATCGTCGAGCGATCGTTGGCCGAGAGCATGCGCGCCAGCCTGCTGGAGATCGTCTTCCGCCTGACGGACATCGCCGACGAGGAGCGCCAGCGCGCCAACCAGCGCCAGGAACTGCTGATCGCCGAGCTGAACCACCGCGTACGCAACATCCTGGGCCTGATCCGCGGCCTGATCAGCCAGAGCCGCTCGGGCGTCTCGACCGTCGAGGAGTTCGCCGAGGTGGTCGGCGGCCGCGTCCAGGCCCTGGCCCGCGCCCACGACCAGATCACCCGCCATCAGTGGGGGCCGGGCGCGCTCAGCGACCTTATCACCGCCGAGGCCGAAGCCTATCTGTCGGCCAAGGCCCAGCGCGTGCGCCTGACGGGCGAACCCACCGCCCTGGCGCCGGACGCCTTCTCGATCCTATCGCTGGTCATCCACGAGCTTATGACCAACTCGGCCAAGTACGGAGCCCTGTGCGACCAGCGCGGCCTGGTGGTGATCGACTGGGCGCGCGACGCCAAGGGCGACCTGATCATCGACTGGCGTGAGCAGGACGGCCCGCCGGTCAAGCCGCCGACCCGCCGGGGCTTCGGCTCGACGATCATCGAGCACTCGATCCCGCACGACCTGAACGGCGAGGTGGCGCTCGACTACCGGCCCGAGGGCTTCCAGGCGCGCATCCGCATTCCTGGCCGCTATGTCACCACCGAGGGCATCACCGCCGCGGTGACCCAGCCGCGTCGCACCGACACGCCCGTCCGCGCGCCCGAGCGGATGCTGGTGCTGGAAGACAACATGATCATCGCGCTGGACCTCGAGGACATGCTGACCCGACTGGGCGTCAAGCAAGTCATCGTGGCCTCCAGCGTCGCCCAGGCCATGGACGCCCTGGCCGAGGGCCTGCCGCCGTTCGCGATCCTCGACGTCAATCTGGGCCAGGAAACCAGCTTCCCGGTCGCCGAGGTGCTGCAGGCGGCCGGCGTGCCGTTCGCCTTTGGCACCGGCTTCGGCGACAGCGCCGCCTTCCCCGACCGTTTCCGCGACTGTCCGGTGCTGCAGAAGCCCTACAGCGCCGAGAGCGTGGCGGCGCTGTTCTAGGCCCCGGACCTTGCGCTACAACCGGCGCGGGCGGTTGCCCGCGCTGGGAGAAATCGTGCACGCATCCGTCGCCAAGGGTCCGCAGACCTCGATCCTCGTCGCCTGTGTCCTGATGGTCGGCGGGACGGCGGCTTTCGCCCAGTCGACGCCGGCTCCCACCAACCTGGAGAGCGCCTCCAGCGAGGGCTCGCGCTATTCGGTGCTCTCCGACGCGCTGTGGGCCATGGGCTCGGACGCTGTTCCCGAGCCGGTCGAGACCGCGCGCGCGGCCGTCGCGGCCCAACCGAACAGCGCCGAGGCCCACCTGCGACTGGGTCTGGCGATCAGCCTGGAAACGCCCCGGGCCGTGGAGCTGGTCAGGCGCGAATACGAAGAAGCCCTGCGGCTGGAGCCCGCGAACCCGCGCGCCTATGCCCTGATGGGCGAGTTCTATAGCCACGAGGGCGACGCCGAAGGCGTGGAGCGCACCTACCAGGCCTGGCTGGCGTTGACGCCCAACGACCCCAAGGCCCGGGTTTCGCACGCCGTGGCGTTGGCGCGTCTCGAGCGCCTGCCGGAGGCCGACGCCGAGCTGGAGCGATCCCTGGCCCTGGGGCCGACACCCGCCGCCTACATGGTCAAGGCGATGCGGGGCGGGTCGCCAGACGATGTTCTGGCCAATGTCGACAAGGCGCTGGCGGCGGGCGGCGACGCGGCGCGGATCTATCACTGGCGCGCCCGGACACGTTGGCAGTGGGGCCAGACCGACCTGGCGCTGGCCGATGTCGCCAAGGGGTTGGAATATGCGCCGAACAGCTTCCGGCTTCGCCAGCTGCGCGGCGAGATCAACGGCGGCGCGGGACGCTATGGGCTGGCGATCGCGGAGTTCGACGCCCTGGTCGCGCTGCAGCCCGGCCGGCCCGACCTGCTCAACGATCGCTGCTGGACGCGGGCGAAGGCGGGCGTGGAGCTGCTGAAGGCGAAGGCCGACTGCGATGCGGTGGTGGCTGGGGACCCGGACCGGCCCGAGGGCTTGGACAGCCGCGGCCTGGTGAAGCTGCGCCTGGGGGACCTGGCGGGCGCGATCGCGGACTACGACGCGGCGTTGGCCCAGGATCCGGAGATGGCGACGTCCCTGTTCGGTCGTGGGGTGGCCAAGTCCTGGAAGGGCGACAAGGCCGGCGCCGAAATCGATCTCGACAAGGCGCGCGCTGTCGATCCCGAGGTCGAAAAGCAGTTCGCCAATTTCGGCGTCGCGCCCTAGTCCAGCACGAACCTAGTCCGCTGCGCGGGCGTCGGGACCATGCATTGGTCGTGTCGCCCGAACAGTCGGTAGCGGCGGCTGGCGATGGCGTCATAGACCGCGTCGGACAGGCGCCGGGGCGCTCGGTCGATCAGCGACAGCCACCGCCAGGGCCGGGGCAGGCGACGCAGCAGGGCGGCGAAGCCGGCGGCCTTGGCGCGCGGCCGGCCCTGGTCGAAGAACAGGAAACTGGTAGGCGCGTCGGGATTCAGTCCGTGGGCCAGGGCCAGTCGGCGGCCGTAAGGGGACTGGATCGGCGTGAAGCGGATCGCACCGTCGCGGTCCCAGCCCATCACCGTCCGCACCGTCCCGTAGCACAGATGGCAGACACCATCGAACAGCATCAGACCGTCAGGCGCCAGCGGATCGCGGTCGCTCATCCTCCTTCGCACTCCCGGCGCAGCGCCTTCAGCGACTGGGGCACGTTGCGACGCATCATGCCGCTGATCAGGCCGGCGGGCATGGCGAAGGGCGCGGTGGCCCAGAGGTCGTAGGTGACGCGGGTGCGCTGTCCGCCGTTCAGCGGCTCCAGTCGCCAGAACCCCTCGCAGGCGCGGATGTCGCCGCCGATGCAGGTGAAGCGGATCTCGCGGTCGGGCTGCAGGGTCACGCGCGAGATCGAACGCATGGTCGGCGCCAGGAAGCTCCACTTGACCGCGTGCTCGCGGATCTCGGTGCCGTCGGACGCGCGAGAGACGACGCGGCAGCTCTTGACGCCCGGACTCATACGGGCGGCCCGGTCGCAGTCGAGGATGGTCTTGAAGACGACCGCGGGCGGGGCGGCGATGTCGATGCTGGCCCGGACGACGCCCCGGCCGTGGTCGTCGGCATGGGCCTCGACCGCCAATCCGCCGTCCTTCACGTCCCACTCGGCCGCCGCCCGCGCCGGACCGGCAAGAGCAAGTAAGGCGAGAAGAGGAACCAGCCGGCGCATCATGCTGAAGCTAACGCGCCGGCCCGGATTTCGTCAGGCCCCGGAGCCGCTTTTAAAGCGGCTTCGAACTCAAGCAAGAAGAGGTGCGTGACGGCGTCACGCTCCGGCTCTGTTTTTCACCAGGTCGTCGACCACGGACGGATCGGCCAGGGTCGAGGTGTCGCCCAGGCTGCCCAGCTCGTTCTCGGCGATCTTGCGCAGGATGCGGCGCATGATCTTGCCCGAGCGGGTCTTGGGCAGGCCGGGAGCCCATTGCAGCACGTCCGGCGCCGCGAACGGGCCGATCTCGTGGCGGACCCACAGGACCAGGTCCTTGCGCAGCTGGTCGGTGGCCTCGACGCCGGCTTTCAGGGTCACATAGGCGTAGACGCCCTGGCCCTTGATATCGTGCGGATAACCGACCACGGCGGCCTCCGCGACCGTCTCGTGGGCCACCAGGGCGCTCTCGATCTCGGCCGTGCCCAGGCGGTGGCCCGAGACGTTGATGACGTCGTCGACCCGGCCGGTGATCCAGTAATAGCCGTCGGCGTCGCGGCGGCAGCCGTCGCCGGTGAAGTACTTGCCGGGATAGGTCGAGAAATAGGTGTCGAAGAAGCGCTGGTGGTCGCCATAGACCGTCCGCATCTGGCCCGGCCAGCTGTCGGTGATCACGAGGTTGCCCTCGGTCGCGCCGTCCAGGACCTTGCCCTCGGCGTCGACCAGCTGCGGCTTGACGCCCGGCAGCGGCTTGGAGGCCGAGCCCGGCTTCAGGTCGGTGGCGCCCGGCAGCGGGGTGATCAGCATGCCGCCGGTCTCGGTCTGCCACCAGGTGTCGACGATCGGCAGCTTCTCCTTGCCGACCACGCGGTGGTACCAGAGCCAGGCTTCCGGATTGATCGGCTCGCCGACGCTGCCCAGCACGCGCAGGGACGACAGGTCGTTCTTGGTCACGTGCTGGTCGCCCTCGCGCATCAGGGCGCGCAGGGCCGTGGGGGCGGTGTAGAAGATCTCGACCTTGTGCTTGTCGATCACGTCCCAGAAGCGGCTGGGGGTCGGATAGTTCGGCACGCCCTCGAAGATGAGGCTGGTCCCGCCATTGGCCAGCGGACCGTAGACGACGTAGCTGTGGCCGGTGACCCAGCCCACGTCGGCCGTGCACCAGAAGACCTCGCCGGGCTTGTAGTCAAAGACGGCCCAGAACGTCCACGAGGCCCAGGCGAGGTAGCCGCCAGTCGTGTGCAGCACGCCCTTGGGCTTACCCGTCGAGCCCGAGGTGTAGAGGATGAACAGCGGGTCCTCGGCGTTCATCGGCTCGGGCGGGCAGTCGGCCGAGACGGTGTCGCGAACGTCCTGCCAGACGATGTCGCGGCCGGACTTCAGCGGCACGTCGGCGCCCGTCCAGCGGATCATCAGCACCTTGCCGACCCACGGGCAGTGGTTCAGGGCCTCGTCGATATTGGCCTTCAGGGGCACGCGGCGGCCACCGCGGCGGCCTTCGTCGGCGGTGATCACGAAGTGCGAGGCGCAGTCCTGGATGCGGCCGGCGATGCTGTCGGGCGAGAAGCCGCCGAACACCACCGAGTGCACCGCGCCGATCCGCGCGCATGCCAGCATGGCCACGGCCGCCAGCGGCACCATCGGCAGATAGATGGTGACCCGGTCGCCCTTCTGGACGCCCTGCGCCTTGAGGACGTTGGCCATGCGGCAAACCTCCTCGTGCAACTGGCCGTAGGTCAGGGTGCTGGAGGTCCCCGGCTCGTCGCCCTCGAAGATCAGGGCGACGTCGTCCTTCTTGGCCGGCAGGTGACGATCCAGGCAGTTGGCCGAGACGTTGAGGACGCCGTCCTCGTACCAGCGGATGTGGAAGTCGTCCTTGGCGTAGGAGACATCCTTGATCTTGGTCGGGGCCTTGATCCAGTCGAGGCGGGCGGCGATGTCGCGCCAGTAGCCCTCGGGATCGGCCTCGACCCTGGCCACGGCGGCGTCATAGGCGGCGGCGTCGATATGCGCCTCTTCCGCCAGCTCCTTGGGAACCGGGAAAACCTGTCCTTCGCTCACCAGCCGTACTCCCTTATCTCGTTGGTCGCCGGAATAGGCGAAGCCAGCCGTCCGGCGCAAGAAGACCATTGTGGTTTCTCACGTCGAAGCGACTGGCGATTGTCTCGTGAACTACGATCAGAAGAAGCCGAGCGCCTTTGGGCTGTAGCTGACCAGCATGTTCTTGGTCTGCTGATAGTGGTCGAGCATCATCTTGTGGGTCTCGCGGCCCACGCCCGACTGCTTGTAGCCGCCGAAGGCCGCGTGGGCCGGATAGGCGTGATAGCAGTTGGTCCAGACCCGCCCCGCCTCGATGCCCCGCCCGAAGCGGTAGCAGCGGTTGGCGTCGCGGCTCCAGACACCCGCGCCCAGGCCGAAGGCCGTGTCGTTGGCGATGGCCAGCGCCTCTTCCTCGTCCTTGAAGGTGGTGACGGCCAGAACCGGGCCGAAGATCTCCTCCTGGAAGATCCGCATCTTGTTGTGGCCCTCGAACACGGTCGGCTCGACGTAATAGCCGTCCGACAGCTGACCCGGCAGGATCTTGCGCTTGCCGCCGGCCAGCAGCTTGGCGCCTTCGTCCCGACCGATGTCCATGTAGCCGAGGATCTTGTTCAGTTGCTCCTCGGAGGCCTGGGCGCCGATCATGGTGGCCGGATCCAGTGGGCTGCCCTGGACCACCGCGTTCACGCGCTTCAGCGCCTTCTCCATGAACCGCTCGTAGATCGACTCCTGGACCAGCGCCCGGCTGGGGCAGGTGCAGACCTCGCCCTGGTTCAGGGCGAACATGGTGAAACCCTCCAGCGCCTTATCGAGGAAGTCGTCGTCCTCGCGGGCCACGTCGTCGAAGAAGATGTTCGGCGACTTGCCCCCCAGCTCCAGGGTGACCGGGATCAGGTTCTGGCTGGCGTACTGCATGATCAGCCGGCCGGTGGATGTCTCGCCGGTGAAGGCGATCTTGGCGATGCGCGGGCTGGAGGCCAACGGCTTGCCCGCCTCGATACCGAAGCCGTTGACGATGTTCAGTACGCCGGCGGGCAGCAGGTCGCCGATCAGCTCGGCCCACACCATGATCGAGGCCGGGGTCTGCTCGGCGGGCTTCAGCACCACGCAGTTGCCGGCCGCCAGGGCCGGGGCCAGCTTCCAGCAGGCCATCAGCAGCGGGAAGTTCCACGGGATGATCTGGCCGACCACGCCCAGCGGCTCGTGGAAGTGGTAGGCGATGGTGTCGTGGTCGATCTCTGAGATCGAGCCTTCCTGGCTGCGCAGGCAGCCGGCGAAATAGCGGAAGTGGTCGATGGCCAGCGGGATGTCGGCGGCCAGGGTCTCGCGGATCGGCTTGCCGTTGTCCCAGGTCTCGGCGGTGGCCAGGACCTCGAGGTTTTCCTCCATGCGGTCGGCGATCTGGAGCAAGATCCGCGAGCGATCCGCGGCGCTGGTCTTGCCCCAGGCCGCCTTGGCGGCATGGGCGGCGTCCAGGGCGCGCTCGATGTCGACGTCCTGCGAGCGGGCGATCTCGCAGATCTTGCGGCCGTGGATGGGCGAGCTGTTGTCGAAGTAGCGGCCGTCGGCCGGGGCGACCCACTGGCCGCCGATGAAGTTGTCGTAGCGGGCCTTGAACGGCGGGCGCGACAGGGAGTCGATGAATTCGGGCTTGGTCATGGTTTCCTCCATGCGCCTGACGGCGTCTTGGAGGCAGATTGGCTCGGCCTGGACGCGGCGTGGCCAGAACCGGATCGACCCGGGCCGGCGGTGTCTCAGATCTGAGACAGCTTCAGTGGAATTCGCGACCGCGCGTCAGGTCAAGGCGCTTGAGCTTGCGGTTCAGGGTGGCGCGCGACAGGCCCAGCAGACCGGCGGCGGCCGAGACGTTGCCACCGGCCTTGGTCAGGGCACGGCGGACGGCGGCGCGCTCGGCCTTTTCCAGGTCGACGGAGGCCAGGTCGGTCGAACGGTCAGGCGAGGGCAAGCCGCGCTTCAGGGTTTCGTCGGTCAGCTTCAGGGCCAGACGCGCGGCGCGCGAGGCGCCGATGACCACGTCGTCGCCATCGACGGCCAGCATCGGGACCGAGGCGCGGTCGGCGCTGGTCTCCGGCAGCAGCACGATGCGGGCCCCGGGGAAGGCCTCGCGGAAAGCGCGGACCTCGATGCGGCGGGCCGCGTCGGTGACGGCGCGCTCGATCAGGCCGGTCAGGCCCTCCAGCCCGGGACGGCACGAGGAGACGTCCAGCGCCCCAGCCAGGCGCCCGCTCGCGTCGAACAGCGGCGCGACGGTGCAGGAGAGGCCGATGTTGCGGGTGTGGAAGTGCTGGTCGCGATGGATGGTCAGCACCCGCTGCTCGGCGATGCAGGTGCCGATGCCGTTGGTGCCCTCGCGGGCCTCGCTCCACACCGCGCCATTCCACAGCCCCCAGCGGCGGAACACCGGATCGTCGGCGGCCACGCCCCGGCGGTCGACCGGCACGCCCTCGGCGTTGGTCAGCAGCACGCAGCCGCCGCCTCCGCCCACGGCCTGGAAGAGCGCGTCGAGATTATCCTGAGCGGCGGCCAGAAGCGGCCCCATCCGCTCCTGGGCCTCGCGCAGTTCGGTCCCCGACAGGGTCTCGGGCGGCTTGCGGTTTTCAGGATCGAGGTGGTGTTGGGTCAGGCTGCGTCGCCAGGAGGCGGCCAGCGGCGTGGCCGCGCCGTCGCGCAGCACCGACAGAACCCTTTCGGCATGGCCCGGTTCGGCCATCGCGTTTCCTCCGCGTCCGGGTCACGCCCGGCCATCGCTGGTCAGCATGACGCGACGACAAGCTCGGGTGCAAGTGCGGCATTTTGGGGTCGGCGCATTCCCCGATTGGGCGTAAAGCCTGGGCGTTGTCTTGAAGGAGCGTCCCATGCTGCTGGCCCTGTCGACCTGGTCCGAGATCGAAACCCGCCTGAAGACCAGCACGAGCGTGGTGGTGCCGATCGGTTCGAACGAGCAGCACGGACCCACGGGCCTCCTGGGCACCGACTGGCTGTGCCCCGAGATCATCGCCCATGAGGCCAGCAAGCGCGCGGGTGACAGGATCCTGGTGGCTCCGACCTTCAACATCGGCATGGCCCAGCACCACCTGGCCTTCCCGGGCACCATCTTCCTGCGCCCCTCGACCTTCATCGCCGCGATCGGCGACTGGGTCCGGTCGCTGGGCGCGCACGGCTTCACGCGGATCTATTTCCTGAATGGCCACGGCGGCAACGTCGCCTCGATCGAGGCGGCCTTCTCGGAGATCTACGCCGAATACAGCTTCCGCAAAGAGCGCGCGCCGTTCGCCCTGAAGCTCAAGAACTGGTGGGACCTGGCCGGCGTCAACGCCCTGGCCAACCGCCAATTCCCGACCGGCCACGGAAGCCACGCCACGCCGTCCGAGATCGCCGTGACCCAGTGGGGCTATCCGGAGACGATCAAGACGACGGCCTACGAGCCGAAGATCGCCCCGTCCGGCCCGATCCGCGAGGCCCTGGACTTCCGCGCCCGCTACGCCGACGGCCGGATGGGCTCGGACCCGGCCCAGGCCACGCCCGAAAAAGGCGGCGAGCTGGTCGACATGGCCGTGGGCGCCCTGCTCGAGGACATCGCCGCGTTCGGGGCGGAGAAGGCGCCGGCTTAGGACCGACGCCTCGGGGTCAGGCGTCTCCGCTTCGCCGCGGCCGGACGGCTTTCCGGCCTAGAACGCCACGCCGAACCTGAGGATCGCCACCAGGGCATGGCCGACGCCGCCGTCGGCGCCTGGATCCTTCACATATTGCAGGTCGGGCTGGATCGTGACCGGGCCGATCTTGTCCGAATAGGTCACCTCGATCGCGCTTTCCGAGCGCGTCAGGCGCTGGCCCGCGTCGAAGGCGTTGTCGCGGAACTTGCCTGACAGGAACGCCTGATTGATCCCCACCGAGAAGGCGCTGTCGGGGCGGCTCTCGAAGACTCGCTCGACCAGCACCCCCGCCTGCCAGCCACCCTTGAAGGCGGTGGTGTCGCCGTCCGACACGCCCAGGCGGGCGAAGGCCGTGGTCTTGCGCCCCTCATCCCCGCCGCTCAGCTGGCGCTCCAGCAGGACATAGGCCCCCTTGGCGGTGCTGTGGACCGGGCCGCCCGTCGGGGTCACGGCGCGGATGTCGTCCTGCTTGTCGGTATAGCGCCAGGTCCCGAAAGCCACCTTGCCACGGCCCTGCCATCCGGCCTCGGCGATGATCAGCACGCCATTGTCGAACGAGGTATGGACGCCGCCCGGATCGCCCAGCACGCCGGCATTGGCGTTGAGCACGGCGGCCTGGGCGTAGAGGGTTTCGCTCGGCGTCCAGCGGGCGCGCACGGCCAGGGCCGTCGACGGGAAGATCGACGGGCCGTTCGGCCCCGTGGCCGCCAGTTCCGAGCCGATGCCGAAAGCCGGGGCGATCAGCAGGCCGGCGCTGTCATTGGCGTAGAATTCGCTGTTGAGGTCGTAGAGGCCGGCGCGGACCGAGCCCTTGTCGCCGAAGCCCTGCTCGACCCAGGCCTCGAACAGCCGGGCGCGCTGGCGTGTGACCTCGATATTGTCGACGCCCTGCAGCGTGCCGGCGTCGTCGTTGGGCGCCGCGCCGCTGTTGTTGAGTAGGAGCACGTGGACGGTCGCGCCCTTCCAGCCGACGGCCTTGTCCAGATCCAGGTCGGCGGCGACTTGCAGATCGTCCAGCACCCGGCCGCGCTTGGCCAGGCCGCCGCTGACCGCGCCCGTCACGTCGGCCGTGTAGCTGACGCCCAGTTGCAGCGCCGGGGCGTCCTCCGCATGGGCGCGGGCAGCCAGCAGTCCGGCGGCGATGAAGATGGATCCGGCCGCCAGGCGGTAGGCCAGTCGATTGATGTCGGCCCCACGGGCCTTGGATTGGCGCATTCTAGCCCCCGCTATCCCCGACGTTCGATCGGGCGAGGGCTCAGCCTCCCGCCGGGCGGGGCGCCATCCGGTAAACCTCGGCTGTGGCGCGTCGTCGCAGAAGCGGCCGCGCGCCAGGAATTCGGCGTCCCCGCGACGAGATGACGCTGACCTCCGCCAAAGGGGGCATGAACATGCACGGCCAAGCTTGCGCGCGGTCAGGCGCGTTCGGCCGGGTCAGGAGATGTCGGAAAGGTCCTTGGTGGAGCCGAGGATGATTTGGGGATCTAACCAGGATGTCTCATACTGTCTCAAAATTCCTGTATCATCATATAGTTGATAGGATCTCCCGTTTCAGTTAGTCTCATTTCGTTCCCTAAAATCCGCATCAAAAGTGTGGGGAAAATGAGGGGAAAATTGGAGGCTCGAAAACAGGGACTTCTAACTTGTCGCTCACAGCCCTCAAGGTGAAGAACGCGAAAGCCGGTCGCCACTGCGACGGACGTGGTCTGTATCTCGATGTTCAGCCGAGTGGATCGCGGTCATGGCTTTTCCGCATCCAGTTCCAGGGGGTGCGTCGCGATTTCGGCTTGGGCTCGGTACGGGACGTCTCCCTCGCCGATGCGCGGATCGCGGCGGCCGAGATGCGCCGTAAGGTCAGGAGCGGGGGCGACCCAGCTGCCGACCGTCGAAGCGCTCGTCGGTCCACCCCGTCGTTCGAGTCCGCTGCTCGCGCCTGTTACGAGACGTTGAAAGCCGGTTGGAAGGACAGCCGGCAAGCTATTTGGATCGCCAGCTTCGAGCGTCACGTCTTTCCGATGATTGGCTCCAAGCCCGTGGACAAGGTCGATGCGCTCGTTGTTCGGGATGTTCTGGAGCCGATTTGGCTGACGGTGCCTGATACCGCCAATAAGGTGCTTCAGCGGATCAATGCGGTTCTCGACTTCGCTCATATCAAGGGCTGGATTGACAAGGAAGTTTCCCTGCGATCGGTCCGCAAGGGACTTCCGCGCCAGAACAACACTGGCTCGCACTATGCGGCGATGCCCTATCAGGACGTGCCGGCCTTCCTCCAAGCAGTTGCGGCGATGTCGCCGACCCTTGGTCGGGATGCGCTGCAACTGACCGTCTACACGGCTGTACGCTCCAACGAGACGCGGTTTGCGGTCTGGAGCGAATTTGACCTCGACAAGGGCGTCTGGTCGATTCCGGCCGAGCGTATGAAGATGAAGGTGGCCCATGCCATCCCGCTATCGAGGCCCGCCCTCGCTCTCCTACAGCGGATGCGCGACGCCCGGGTGGACGACGATGAACTCCTGTTCTCTCCAAATGGGGTCAAACCCATCAGCGACATGACGATGTCCAAGGTGCTCCGCGACATGAAGGTCGAGAATGTGACCGTTCACGGTTTCCGCAGCGCCTTCACAGACTGGTCGTCGGAAATGACCGACTTCCCCAAGGAAGTCGCCGACAAGGCATTGGCGCACAAGATTCCAGATCGGGTCGAAGCCGCCTATCGCAGGACTGACTTTTTCGAGAAGCGGCGCAAGCTGATGCAGGCCTGGGCTGACTATCTGGCCACGTCCGCAGAGCCAAAGACCAAGTCAGCTTAGCTATCGATGATCGCGGCGACAGTGCAGCCAGTCTGATTTCCGTGGCGCCTATCTTCCCCTTTCATCTGCGCGAAAATTGGCAGGGTCGTTGATCCAGCGATTGATCGCGGACTCGTGCCATCCCGCACCGTGAACACTAATCGGGATCTGGCGAGGAAAGGTCCCCTCCCCGATCTTCCGATAAAGGGTCGAGCGGCTCAGCCCCGTGCGCGCTAGCACGGTCTTGAGGCGGACGATGCGGTCGAGGTCGGCCATCGTTTAAAGCTCCACAGACTGGGATCTGAAGGCATTCGATGGGCCAGAATTGGATCGCTCGCCGCTGGCGGCAAGGCCTCGCTGGGCCAGATCGTACTCTGGAAAACAAAGACAGGCCCTAGGCGCCTCTAGCGAAGGTGAGAACGTACCGTCATTCGGCTGTCCGCGCTTCGGCACAGCCAAATTCGTCCAAGGCTCCGGGCTGGTTGGGCTATTTCTTCAGACGCACACCCGGACCGCCAGCCTCGTCGGCCGACAAGAACGTCACCCCGGCCTTTTCCAGTGACTGTCGTACTGCATCGACATTCGCGGCGGAACTCCGGCCAGGACCGGCCGAACCCTCCATGCGCACAATAGTCGGCAGGGAGACGCCTGACGCCGCCACCAGTTGCGGTTGGCTCCAGCCCAAGAGAGCGCGAGCGGCTTTGATCTGCTCCGCCGTAATCATCGGGCGATAATTTTATTATCGTTTGCGATCATTTTATAATTGACCTCATGCTGATTACGGGTGACGATAAAATCGTCACCTATGATTAGAGAGCAGAGGCCATGGAGTCACGTCGAAAGGCGGGGCGCGCGCCTGCGCGTGTAGACGAACCGTCCAGGCGAGCAATGATGGTCGGCGGCGCCGTCGCCTGCGGGGTTTCGGGCATGGCTCCGCTCCAGGTCCGCGCGGCCCCATCTGTCGCCATCTGCTACCGCTGGCTGGCCATCGACGCTGAACAGCGGCGCCTCCAACTCGAATGGGGTACGCTGGAAGGCTGGCTGATGACCAAACGCAATTGGTACAAGCTCACGCCGGAACAGCGGGCCGAAATCCCCGAGGGTGCGAGACTCGGTGAGATCGACGCGCGGCTCGATGTGCTGGAGGTCGAGGGACACGCCCTCCTGAAGGCGATGCGACCGAAACCGGCGAGGAGCTTTGAGGCCGTCATCGCCAATCTCTCGGTGGCGGCGCGGCTGATATTCGTTGAAGATCATCCCGAAGCCCACGGTCTTATCACTCGCGCGGCCCGCGACCTTGCCGCGCTCTCGGGTGGAAAGTGACCCGCCGCGTCGCCCGGCGACGCGATGGCGCCGACCGCCCATTTGCGGCAACGTTCCGCCGTAACGCCGCTGGCTTCCTCGAAGGCGCCGAGGCGGCGCTGTCGCGACACCCGGAGGCGACGCGCTACTTCCTAGCCATAGCCATCGAACTGGCGTTGAAGGCTTACCTGCTCGACCGAGGGATCAGCGACGACTGGAACCGCGTCTATCTCCGGCACGATCTCGTCAAGGCGCTCAGGTTCGCGCGACGTGCTGGCTTCGATAGCGCTCCTGCCGGGGTCGCCGAACTGGCCGCGCTGCTTGGCCGCTATTACCAAATCCATGGCATCTCGCGGATGACGCCGGACGAGATTGCATCTGTGTGCTGGCGTCAGGCCTGCACGACGGTTCGGAAGCTCATCGCCGCCGTCGCTGAGGCCGCAGGGCCAGACCCTTCTGGTCAGGAGAACGTCGCGTGATGATGCGTCTCCGCATGCCTTGGACGCTCGCGGTGAGTCAGTGGTGGCGCTGGCGATATCCCTATCTCTGGCGCGGCCGGATCTTCGATCCACACGACGCTCAACAGGTCATGTCCTACGCGGTGCTGCGTCTTCGCCAGGAGACACGGGATGTCTTCCTGCCCAATCACATTCAGGCGCTCGACTACGCTCTGATCGCTCGCCACCTGGGCATCTCCGCCGCCGAAGTCCAGGCGCGCCTGGCCGATGCGCTTTGCGAGATTTCCCGGACGATCGCTCTGATCGAGCGCGCCCGTCCTCATTCCAACAATCCAGCCAATGCGGAGCATCCCGATGTCTGACGACAAGGGGCCATTCGCCGTCTCCCGCCGCGTCGTGATCGGCGCTGCGGGCGCCGCGCCCATCGTTGCCAACACCGACGCCGGCGCGGCGATGCAGGACCAAGCCATCGCCCGCTGCGGCGAATGGCTGGCGCTTGACGCTGAGATCGACCGCTTGGGTAATCGCTGGTCGGATCTAGAGACCGTTCTCGTGCGGCAGAAGCGGTGGGAGCGCATGACGCCCGAGGAGCGCGGAGAGCTGTTGCCGTCCGAGGAGATGGACGCCATCGACAAGCAGCTCGAACCGCTGTTCGAGCAGCGCGAGGCATGGCTGGAGGCTCTTCCCACTGTGCGCGCCAACGACATGCTCGGCGTAGTGGCGAAGCTGGAGGTAGCGTTGCGGGTCATGGTCCACCAGCAGGGTGACGGCTACGACCTCTTCAAGGCGACGATGGACGAGCTGCGCACCGCGCGCTGTCCCAATTGCTGGGCGCCGGTTTGCAAGCGCTAGCCGCGCCCCTCCCTACAGCCGTCTTGCCCACCCCAACCTGCGGGAGCCAGGACCGGAACGGTCGGTGCTCGCCCTGGAGCGCTTGGACAGCCTCTGCCGGGCGGGATGGTGCGGGTCAAGGGCGGCTTCGCCGTCGCTCCGCGAGACGCCCGCAGGGCGTCCCCTTGACGCGCGCCAACCCGTCCGGCCCTTGTTCCACCAAGCGATCCAGGGCGTCTTGTCTCCGAGCGAAGTTGGTCGGCGGCCGCGCGCTCAGTGGTTGGCCGGACAGGCCCAGCCAAGCGGCCCTGTCAGCGTACGCGCTTGAAGCGGACACGGTCCTTGCCGGCGATGAGAAAGGCGTCAAAGCCAGCGTCGCCCCAGGCCTTGCGCTGCACTTGGCTCGTGTAGGGATCAGTGGTGTTGGCCCACCACTGCTGACGGGCCGCGCTCTTGGGAAGCATGGCGCCAAGGATGCGCTCGATCTCGGCGAAGGTCAGTTCGAGTTCGCCTTGACGCTGGCGACGCAGATGACCCGACAGGGGATCGTACTTGGACATCCCCCAGCATCGCCGATTGGTCCGGACACGTCGAATCCACGCGCGACTAGCGCGAGTGGAGAACGACCTTGAAAAGCCACGCTTGCGAGCGTCTTTGCCGCCGTAAGCACTTTCCGGGATCGGCGGCGTTGCCGGCGATCCGACTCATGGAGACTTTCGTGACCGATACGCCTGAAGCCCGCACGCCGAACGCCGTCGATCTCCACGTCGGCGGCCGCGTTCGTATGCGTCGCAAGATGCTGAACATGAGCCAGGAACACCTCGCCGACGCGCTGGGGCTGACCTTTCAACAGGTGCAGAAGTACGAGCGCGGCGCCAACCGGGTCAGCGCCAGCAAGCTCTATGAGATCGCCAAGACGCTTCAGGTCCCAGTGTCGTTCTTCTTCGATGGTCTCGCTGATCCGGTGACCAATGAAAACGATGATGTCGGCGCCGCCGACCGGATCGTGACCGAGTTCCTCAACACGCCCGAGGGCATGGAACTGGCTGAGATGTTTCCCAAGATCGGCCGGGGCCGCGTCCGCCGACAGGTTCTCGACCTCGTCCGCGCCATGGCTGAGGAAAGCTCGCCCCGCGACGCGTCTTAGGCTCCAGCGGCCAGCATTTCGCCAATCAGGTCGAGCAGCTCGGACGGCGTATAGGGCTTCTGGATGAACCGGGCTCCAGCCGGCAAGTCGCTGGCCTGGAGCGCCGCCGCGCCACTGGTGACCAGGATTTTCAACGCTGGCACGCGCATGGCGACCAGGTGCGCCAGGCCCGCGCCGTTGATCTCGCCTGGCATGTCGACGTCGGTGAACATCAGGGCGATGTCGGGACGGGCATCGATGAGCGCCAGCGCCTCTTCAGCGTTCACGGCCTCCAGGCAGTGGAAACCGCCATCAGTAAGGATGTCGCAGGCCAGCATCCGAACCAGTACTTCGTCATCGACGACCAGCAGGATGGGGGCCGCCGGCAGGCTTTCACTATCGATTGTCATGGTCGCGCCCCAACGACGCAACGCCGGGAAATGCCAAGCGCGAGAGTCGCATACCCGACTAACCCGAGACGGGGATTTCTGTTGCACGATTTCGGCGATTGCCTGGGGTTGTCTCTGAGAAGGCACAACCCGCGCCGGATCAGGGGCTCGATCAGCCGCACCGGACTCGAACGCCCTCCTTCCACCGCGTCGCCATAACGCCAGGGTGTGCTCGGCGTCGTCGGCTTTGAGCATGGTCGCCAAGAACGTGAACGCGCCGTAGAGGACGGCGCGGTCATCGCGGGTCAGCTCGACGAGGCCGGCCTTTTGCACCAGACCGCCCAGCTCGATCAGGTGGCGGGTGCGCTCGCGCCGTTTCACCACCCACGCCCGCGTATCGGTTCTGGCTCGCCGCGCTTCCAGCCGATGGCGCGCGGCCTTGGCCCGGCGCTCTGCGTCATTGGTCGCCGCCAGCGCTAGGCGCAGGGGCGCTCGACCCGCCGCGAAAGAACCCCGCGCCGCGCTTCCTCCAGCCCTCCTTGCGCGCGGCGTTCCCGGCATCGGCCAGATCCAGAAGTCCGCCGGCCAAGGTATCGATGTCGAGTGTGTCGGCGCCCGTGGCGATCACCAGCTCGCCAAGCTGCTTGATCTTACGATCCTTCAGGGTCTTGGCCTTGTCTTCGAGGCTCTTAAGTTCCGCGTCGAAGTCACGTGGCTTGCGCATTCCAAGTCTCCAGGTTTCGATGATGCGCCAATCGTAAATCAGGGCGTCCGGGAATGCTGTAAGGTCGCCGGAACACACTGGGATGGGCCGGTCCCTCCCGAGATTCTTTCTTGGGAGGGCGCGCTTATACGTCGTGCCGACGTGCGCTCAGGGTAGTAAGTGGTCTGTCGCCATGGCGATCTACCACTTCAGCGTCAAAGTCATCAGCCGCGCCACCGGGGCCAGCGCCGTGGCCTCGGCCGCCTATCGCTCCGCCTCGCGGCTGCACGATGAGAGGTTGGACCGCGACCACGACTTCACCAACAAGAGCGGCGTCGCCCATTCCGAGATCATGCTGCCGGACGACGCGCCCGAACAGCTCTCCGATCGGGTCTCGCTTTGGAACACCGTCGAGGCCGGCGAAAAGCGCAAGGACGCCCAGCTCTCCCGCGAGGTCGAGTTCGCCATCCCCCGCGAGATGGACCAGGCGCAAGGCATCGAACTGGCCCGCGACTTCGTCCAGCGCGAAATGGTCGATCGCGGCATGGTCGCCGATCTCAATGTGCATTGGGACATCGGCCCGGACGGCCTGGCCAAGCCCCACGCCCACGTAATGTTGTCGATGCGTGAAGTTGGCGAAGCCGGCTTCGGCGCCAAGGTCCGCGACTGGAACCGCACCGAATTGGTCGAGCATTGGCGCGAGGCCTGGGCCGACCACGTCAACGAGCGGCTGGCGCAGTTCGACATCGACGCGCGGATCGATCACCGCAGCCTGGAAGACCAGGGCATTGACCTGGAGCCGCAGCACAAGATCGGCCCAGCGGCTGGACGCATGGCCGGCGAAGGCGTCGAGACCGAGCGGCTCGAAGACCATCACCGCATCGCCCGCGAGAACGGCGAGAAGATTATCGCCGATCCACGCATCGCCCTGGACGCCATCACCCACCAGCAGGCGACATTCACCCGCTACGACCTGGCGAAGTTCATCCACCGCCATTCGGACGGCAAGGCGCAGTTCGACCGCGCTATGAGCGCGGTGCAGGCCTCGCCCGAGATGGTGGCGCTGGGCCGTGATGGACGTGGGGACGATCGCTTCACGAGCCGCGAGATGATCGCCGTCGAGGACCGGCTGCATCGCGCCAGCGACGTGATGGCGCAGCGCCGAGCGCACGCCGTCAGTGAGTTGGAACAGCGCCGCGCCCTGGCGCGCGCCGCGCAACGTGGCCTCGTCCTTTCCGGAGAGCAGAAGGCTGCGTTCGAGCACGTCACCGAGGGGCGGGATCTTGGCGTCGTCGTCGGCTATGCCGGTACGGGCAAGTCCGCGCTCTTGGGCGTCGCTCGCGAGGCTTGGGAAGACGCGGACTATCGCGTTCAGGGCCTGGCGCTATCGGGCATCGCCGCCGAGAATCTGGAGGGCGGGTCCGGCATTGCCTCGCGCACCATCGCCAGTCTTGAGCATCAGTGGGCGAAAGACCGCGAGTTACTCCACCCCCGCGACGTACTGGTGATCGATGAGGCCGGGATGATCGGCTCGCGGCAGATGGAGCGACTGTTGTCGGCCGCCCATAAGGCCGGGGCCAAGGTGGTGCTGGTCGGCGATCCCGAGCAGCTCCAGGCGATTGAGGCCGGCGCGGCGTTTCGGTCGATCGCCGAGCGCCATTATCACGTCGAGATCAAGGAGGTTCGTCGGCAGCGCGAGGACTGGCAGCGCGACGCCACGCGGCATCTGGCGACCGGTCGCACGGGCGACGCGCTTGCGGCTTACGAGGCGCGCGGCATGGTTCACGCGGCCGAGACACGCGACCAGGCGCGCGAGGATCTGGTCGAACGCTGGGACCGCGAGCGCGTGGCCGAGCCGGGCAAGAGCCGGATCATCCTCACCCATACCAATGACGAGGTGCGCGAGCTCAATTTGACGGCGCGCGACCGGCTGCGCCAGGCCGGTGCCCTGGGCGAGGACGTGACGGTGAAGGCCGAGCGCGGTGAGCGCTCGTTCGCGACCGGCGATCGGCTGATGTTCCTGAAGAACGATCGCGGGCTGGGCGTGAAGAACGGCATGCTCGGCGAGATCGAGCAGGTCTCGCCGACGCAGATGACGGTGCGGCTCGACGCCGGGCGTCCCGACGCGGAGCGCTCGGTCGTCTTCGACCTCAAGGACTACGCCCAGGTCGATCACGGCTATGCCGCCACCATCCACAAGAGCCAGGGTGTCACCGTCGATCGCGCCCATGTGCTCGCCACGCCGGGGATGGATCGTCATGGCGCCTATGTCGCCCTCTCGCGTCATCGCGACAGCGTGCAGATCCATTACGGCCGCGACGAGTTCGAGGATCTCGGCAAGCTAACCCGCGTCCTGTCGCGTGAGCGGGCCAAGGACATGGCCAGCGACTTCGCCGAGCGGCGCGACATCCACGTGCCGGCGTCGATGCGGCCGAAGGAGCTACCACAGCGCCAGCGCGGGACGTTCGACGGGTTCAAGCCCGCCACTCCAGCGCGTCAGCCGGCGGCGCCGGTGCGGGAGGTTGGCCAGTTCGACCAGCACCGCGCGATCGAGCGCCACGCTCGCGCTGCGGCCGACGTCATACGGATGCACGACCGCGGCTTGCCGGTACTCGCCCATCAGCGACGGGCGTTGGTGGAAGCGCGCGAGGCCATGGCTGAGGTCAGTCCGCACGCGGCCAAGGATCTGGAGCGGGCTTACGTGCGCGACCCGGCCTTGGCCGGCGAGACCGCTTCGGGCCGCACCCAGCGTGCGGTCCGCGTCCTTCAGCTTGAGGCCGAGGTCCGCGCCGATCCGCGTTTGCGCGCCGACCGCTTCGTCGAGCGCTGGCAGGGCCTGGAGCGCCAGCGCTCAGCGCTGCATCGCTCCGGCGACATGACCAGCGCCAGGCAGGTCAAGGAAAGCATGGGCGCCATGGCCAAGAGCCCGGAGCGCGACCCGCAGATGGAGTCGCTGTTGCGCACCCGCAGGCCCGAGCTTGGGCTTCCCGCCGAGATGGGCCGCAGCGTGGGCCAGGAGCTCTCGGACTACCTCGGCATCGGGCGCGGCCGAGGACTTGGCATCTGAAAGCAGGAGGATGGGATGGATCAGGATATCGGCTCGGAAGCTCCGGGCGATCCGGCGGCGGTGGCGTTCGAGGCATTACGGCGGGAGGTGGCCTTGCTGAACGTCGCTCTGGCGGGGTTAGCCGCCGAACGCGCGTCGGCGCCAGACTACAGCGAGACGCTGGGGGAGATCGCTCAAGGCGTGAGGCTCGCGGTTGGGCGGATAGGGAAGCTGGCGACGAGTCCAGCGTTGGCGGCTACGCCCGCTGAGATTGCGCGGCAGATCACTGCGGCCGGTGATGAGGCCCGGCGGCAGGACCGCGCGACGTTGCATCAGGCCCATGAGATGCTTCAACGGGTGGCCGGCGATCTTCGCGGTTGGGTCGATACGGCGCGTTTGGCCAACGCGCAGAACTGGCGGCTTTTGCAGGCGGCCTTGGCCGGTGTGATCGGCGGCGCGGTTCTTGGCGCGAGCTTTCCGGTCATCGTTGCGCAGGCTGCTCCAGAGCCGTGGGCTTGGCCGGAGAAGCGGGCGGCGCGGGTGCTGCACCGCGACATGTGGCCGGCAGGCGAGCGACTGTTGACTGTTGCCGACCCACAGCGTTGGCAGGAAACGCAAGCCGCGCGGCGGATGGTTGAGCAAAACCGCGATGTGCTGGCTCGGTGTGTAGCGGCAGCTCAGAGGGCTAAGAGCGGCAAGCGCTGCCTGATCAGCGTGGGCTCCCTGAGCGCGTCACGATGCGCATGTTCTCTCCATTGAACGGGATAGCACTCAGTGCTACATATTTCTCATGAGCGAGGCCAAGGAAGTCGCGCGGGTTTTCAAGACGGCTTGGTTCACCAAGGCGGCCAAGAAGGCGCTGATCAAGGACAGCGAGCTTTGCGCGGCGGTTGCAGCGGCAATAGCTGGCCAAGCCGATGATCTGGGTGGCGGGGTGTTCAAGAAGCGGCTCGACAAGAACCGTAGCCGCAGCATCATCTTGGCCAAGGGTCGAAGGTATTGGGTTTACGCCTATCTGTTCGCGAAGAAGGACAGGGCGAATATCGACGACGACGAACTGAAGGCCTTTCGCAAGCTAGCCGACCTCTACGCCGAAAAGACCGACGTGGAGATCGACAAGGAGCTAGAGGCCAAGGTGATTGTGGAGATCTGTCATGACCAAGCGCAAGTTTAAGAGCGACGCCTTCGAGGCGATCCATGACAACGTCGCTGGAATGTACCGGGCCGGCACGATCGACAAGGCCACGATGCGCGACTTCGACGCCACGTGCCTGACCGTGCCGCCGATGATCGAGCCCGCGCAGATTAAGCAGCTCCGGGAGAGCAATCACGTCAGCCAGCCGGTCTTCGCCCGCTATCTCAACACCAGCGAAAGCACGGTGGAGAAGTGGGAGGCCGGAGCCAAGAAGCCCAGCGGCGTGGCGCTCAAGCTGCTGGCAATCGTGCAGAAGCACGGGTTGCAGATTCTGGCCTAACCTAGCTCCAGCGGTGAGCCCACACGGCGCCCAGGAACTCGCAGGTATGGCGCGGTGGCGGCAAAAGGTCAGAGCTAACCCGCCTCCTCTTCAACCGACAGGTCGACATCGACGGCGGGCGCGGCGGTTCCGGTGTGGACAATCGAGACCCGAGCGCCTGGCCTCAGGTGCTCAAGGCTCACCCGCGCCGCCAACTGACGGGCCAACGCCTGGACGATGCTCGTGCCGAGCCCGGAAGGCGACGGCTTCGCGGTGGGCATTCCAACGCCGTCGTCCGAGACCGATAGCGTCCAGCTCTCCCCCTCGGTCTTGTAGTCGACCGTGATCCCGCCGCCTCGGCCATCGGGGAACGCATGCTTCAGGGCGTTGATGACGAGTTCTGTCGTGACGAGCCCCAGGCTGACCGAAACGCCGGCGTCGACCGTGACGTCTTCGGCGACGACATTGAGGGTCAGTTTATGAGGGTCCGGGATCATCGAGGCGGCGATGGTCGCGCAAAGCCTGGTCAAATAGGCCCGCAACTCGACGGTTCCGGTGGTCGCCCCCGCAAGCTGCTGTTGCAGGTCGGCGATCGACATCACCCGGGCGTGGGCGTTTTGCAATTGGTGCTTAGCCTCTTCGGACCGCGCCGCGCGCGCGTTCTGCATGAGGACGCTTGCGATGATCTGCAGGCTGTTGGCGACCCGATGACGGATTTCCTCCATCAACGCCTTATTCTCGGCGACGAGTTCATCATTGGCCCTGAGCTGATCGCGCGCCGTGCGGGCCGCCGTTCGCATGTCCGTGACATCGGCGATTGCGACCAGAAGACGGAGCTTGGCGGGATCGCTATAGGCAAGTTTCTGGGCGCCTATGGCGAGGTAACGGTCGGGCTGGCCAGGTCGCTTGAGTTCCATCTCGTAGGACTCGATGGCCGCCGCGCCGGCCGCCGTGACCTCAAGCAGCATCCTGAGTTGGGGCGAGCCCCACTCCCCGGCTCCCAGATCGGTCAGCTGTCGCCCGATAGCGCTTTCGGTCGCGATGCCGAAAGCCCGACCGAAAGAGTCGCTGACGGCGACAATCGACAGGTCGCCGTCAATGAGAAGCAGGGGCGCAGCCGAAGCCGCGACCATGGCGAGGGCCAGGCTCAAACCTGGGTCGTTCGGATGCAATATATGGTGGGCGGGCACAGTGGCCCCTTCACAACAACCAGAGGCTCGCGCAGCGAAAGCCGTACCCGGCGAATAGGCGGCAGCGCTTCGTAGCGCACCTTGTCACACAATAGCACATCGACGCCTGTTCTCCCGTCCTTCGAGGGGGGCGACATGGGGTGGGTCTGCCTCGCAGCGGACTTGGCGCCGCTCCTGCGGCGATCAACGGCCTTGCGCTCGCTGGTCACGCCGCCGCGTCGAGCGCGCACTGGGCCTGAGCGGCGGCCTTAGGGGGCGGTCGCGAACAGCGGGTCCGCTTGTCGAGGACAGGCTTTTTGGAGCCGGCGGTTCAAGGTGTTTGGAGAAGCTGTCGTCGTGCGTTGAAATCGAGGGGTCTTCGGTTGCGGCGTCCGGTTCCGGCGGAAAGGCTGGACGTTCGCGCCCCGACCCGCACCGAGAATTTTAAGCCTGAGCGGAGCCGTGCGCCCTGGCGAACGTCGCGGCGTCGTCGAGTCGACGCTTGATCTGCTGATGCGTGGTCGAATCAACCCCTGGCTTGCCCGCGTGGGAAAACTCCGTGTCGACCAATATCTCGCGGATGGCTTCCAGTAGCCTTGGCTGTTCGATGGACAGGGCCCGCAGGAGCGCATCAACAATGCGCTCCTGGGCTAGAAAGCGCGCGTCTTGTGGCGCGTTGATCGGGATCGAGGACATGGCGGGTTCCTTTGAGACTTGGTGGAGGGACCTCGCGCGATGGCGAGCCCGCCTGGCGGCGAGTGTGCAAGATCGCCGGGGCGCGCACATCGCGTGCCGGCGGACTAAGTCGGTGTTCGTGGCGGCTTTTTCCTAGGCCGCGCGGTTCCGGCCCGAGCCGGAGCAAAGAGCTTGTAAAGCGGCGTCATCAACGCTGCGGCGACGATCAGGCCGACGGAAATTTCGAAGAGCCAGGTCATTGGCTTGTTCCCAAGGGGCGCAGCTCACGGCGCGCCGCCTGAAGTGGCGGGCTTGCGCGCCGAGCGGAAAAGCAAAGCGCTTCGGACCACGAGCACACGGTATCTCGATGCGCTGGCGATCAGGACCTTCAATACTTGTCGCGACCATCCACGCTTAGGCTTTCGCTCAGCCCATCGAGCCTGGCGGTGATCACCGCCCTGCCTCGGGGGCCAAGTTGGCCGTGACGATCGCGCAGCGTCCGCTCCTGGCGCTCGATGGACGCGAGCGTCCGTCTGGCCTGGCTGACTTGAGCCCGACCTAAGCGACCATTTCGCGCGCCGCGATCAATCCGTTCCGCCAGGTGCGCCTGACGTTCGTCGATCGTCGGCGCGGCAAAGGTCCCTCGTTGACCATGCCGGCTGACGTCCACCTGCTCGTCCTGTCCTTGAGTGGCGATCCATAGGCCGCGCGTGTCGTAATAGCCGAACGTTTCGCCACGGACCCAGCGGCCCTTCTCATAGTAGCCCGGCTGAGGATCGGCGATCCACGCGCCCTTGGCGTCGCGGTGTCCGGCCGTCAGGCCTTCCATCCAATGACCGTCCCTGTCGTATTTGCCTGTGGCTGGGCCCGAGATCCACTGCCCCGACCGGTCGTAGAAGCCCGACACGGCGGGTATCCAACGGCCTTCCTGGGCATAGTAGCCACTCGCTGACGCCGGAACCCAGAGCTTGTCGGCATAGTAGCCGCTAGACGAGGCGTCCGTATTGGCCTGCACCCATCGCCCATCGCGTCCATAGTATCCGCGCGGCGGGCCGTCGACCCAGTCGCCATCGCGATCGAAATAGCCAGTAGCCTCGCCGCGGGTAATGGCTTGGGCATGCCATGCGCCTTGGCTGTCGTAGAAGCCGTAGGCGCGGGCGCAATCGGGCTCGCCCTTGGCGACCTGGTTGCCGATCAGCGCGCCGACGGCGCCGCCGATCACCGCGCCTGTGCCGCGATCACCGCGTCCCGCTACGGCGCTGCCTGCGATGGCGCCAATGCCGCCGCCGGCAAGCGTGCTGGCGACGCGACTGCCCTGACGCTGCTGGCAGGTTTGCTGCGCGAGCGCAATGGTGGGGATCAAGGCCACGGCGCAGGCGCCGGCGACGAGGGTTTGAATGCGCATTGTCTGAGGGTTCCTGGAGAAAGGACATACCCTCCCCCTTGGTCCATACATGGTGCTTTCAATGCTGAATTACAATTGTCACGGAATATAAATCAGAAAAAGTCAAAAATTATCAGAACACGTGGGGATATTTTATAGAAAAAGTTTTTGATGGGGTGATTTATATTATGCGATTGGCCCAATTTAATTGCGGAATTTTCAGCTGACGACCCGATTTTTCAAGCCGCCTGGCGGTATCGGTCAGATGGCGAGGCGCCGGCGGAGCCCCAACTTGGCTTGCATTCGCAACTTGGGGGCGGTTCATTCGAAGTGGACGTCGTAAGATGCACGATCCGTCGGGCGCCGGCCGCGGAAGACCGACAATCATGGGTATGGCGCGGATCAGCTAGCCGCGAAGTTTCTGAATACAAGCCCGCAGCAAAACTTGGCGCGACGGCGACACGTCTCGCTTGCCGAGCTCAGTTAGCGCCCCTGCGAGGGGTTCGCCTCGATGGCGGGCTCCAAGGTCCCAGATTTCACGCCGGACGGCGGCTTCGCTCGGCGCAACGCTTCGCAGCCATGAGAGAAATCTCATCGAACAACCTCACACCAGACTTTTCCTCGCCGCGCCATCAACCGTCCTGTCCGCCGGATAGCGGATTGGGCGTGCTCCAGCGCGCCCTGTGATGATCCAACTGCTCAGCGAGCCGAGTAACTTGGCTGTTGAGATTATCGACGTCGCCTTGAAGCTGAGCGCAACGTTGTTTCAGATAGCTGTTTTCGCGCAGCACGCGTTCAAGTTCAGGGTCCATTTGGAGAGCCTCGAGCGTGGCCAAGCCAGAGCGGTTCGACCGCGACGCGGTTCACTCTCGACGGTCACGTCCTTCATGTGGGGAGACCGACCGCCGTTTCATAGCGCCGTTGAAAATAGCTCGGGGGAGGGACGGCTTTTCGACGAGTGTTTCCGAGGCTCCCCAGCGAATAACCGCGCTTGAGGTCTCCATGAAGCCGCCGCTGAAGCGCGGCGGAATCTCAGACGCGCCTGGTAGCGTTGGGATAGCCGCGCCGGCGGTGCTGCTCGGCCAAAAGAGCGCCTTTCACCTGAACACGGAAAATCAAACGCTTGAGTGAGTGGGCGTTTGACAAAGAGACGAGCGGGGCGATGGATCGGTCGGCTGATGTTTCAACGTATCGGGTCTATTCGGACGCCTCGCCCGCCGGACCCGCGATGCGGAGATGAGGCGATTTCACCGAGGATGACGACCGGCGAAGATTGGGATCGGCGCCGATAGAACACCACCCAACCATCCGGAGCCTCGCTTGAAAGCCGTCGTTCGTGTTCTGCGCCGTGCTAGCATCTTCAAGAGCCTCGGGCCCGGCTTGATCACGGGCGCGGCCGACGACGATCCCAGCGGTATCGCAACCTATTCTCAGGCCGGCGCCCAGTCCGGCGTCAATATGCTTTGGACGATGGTCTTCACCTATCCGCTGATGGCGGCGGTCCAGATGATCAGCGCCCGCATCGGCCGGGTCACGGGCCTGGGCCTGGCCGCCAATATGGAGCGCGTCTTCCCGCGTGGCGTGGTGACCCTGCTCGTCATGCTTCTGTTCGTCGCCAACACCGTCAATATCGGCGCGGACCTCGCGGCGATGGGGGCCGCGGCCAAGCTCACCCTGGGATGGGGCCAGCACCTCTTCACCTGGCTGTTCGCGGCTATCTCGCTGGCTCTCCAGATCCTGGTCCCGTACCATCGCTATGTACGCTATCTAAAATGGCTGACCCTTGCGCTGTTCGCCTATGTCGCCGTGGTCTTCACCGTCCACATCGACTGGGCCGAGGTCGCGCTGCGCACGATCCTTCCGAAGATCGAGCTGACAGGCGCCATGGTCACCCTGGTGGTTGCGATCTTCGGCACGACGATCAGCCCGTACCTGTTCTTCTGGCAGGCGTCCGAGGAGGTCGAGGACCAGGAGGCGGATCCCGCCGCCGGTTCGCTGCTCGCCAACCCCGAACAGGCCCCCGCGCAGTTGCGGCGGATCCGCTGGGATACGTTGCTGGGCATGGGGTTTTCCAACCTCATCGCCTTCTTCATCATCCTGACGACCGCCGTCACCCTTCACCTCGCCGGCAAGACCGACATCCAGACTTCGGCTCAGGCGGCAGAAGCCCTGCGCCCCATCGCTGGAGAGTTCGCCTTCTTCCTGTTTAGCCTGGGCATCATCGGCACGGGCCTCCTGGCGGTGCCGGTCCTCGCCGGCTCGGCCGCCTACGCCATCAGCGAATCTCGTGGCTGGAAGACCGGCCTGGAGCGTCCGGCCAGCCAGGCGATCGGCTTCTACAGCGTCATCGGTCTGGCCACGGTTCTGGGCATCGCCATCGACTATTCGCCGATCGACCCGATCAAGGCCCTGTTCTGGAGCGCGGTTCTCAACGGTGTGATCTCGGTGCCCATGATGGCGGCCATGATGGTGGTGGCCTCGCGCCGACACGAGATGGGGCCGTTCATCGCTAGCTTGCCGCAACGTATCTTCGGTTGGGCGGCCACCGGGGTCATGGCCGCCGCCACGGTGGCGATGTTCTTGCTGCGCTAGCGGTCAAGCACCAACCCTTTTTTGAGAGCCTCGCGCGGCGGATCCCACCATTGAAACCTTCAAGATCGATATTTTGCCTCATTACCTGATGGCCGGGGAAGCAGCCCAGCGATAACGCACTTTAGGCTTGAACGAGCGCTTCGAAGAGCCGGTGTTCTGATCGGTGGAGAACGGACATGAGATCAAGTTAGGCCATGGCGGCGAGGTCCGACTAGGTTCGGAATTCACCGTTGGCGCCAGGCGGCCAATGTCCGGTTCCCGCAGCTAAGCCAAGTTCCGGTTATGGCGCTACGCGGCCACTCCGCTGGTGAGAGCGCGCCTTCTCTACGACTTGGCGACGTCGGTCGTAGGTAAGCGCTTCGTTAGGCAGGCAAGTCAGCATCTCTGCGCCAGGAGCGGGTCAACGCGAAGCCCGCCCAGAGCGCCGCCAGGATCGCCGAGACGGCGAGCAGGGTGTTGAAGCCGCGTTCGAGAACCAGGCGCGAGTCCACCGCCGCTATGGCGGGCCGGACAAGGCAGCCTTCAGTCCCACCCACCGGCGCCGGACGCCGCAGCACCGCCTGGCGGGCCAGACGTTCGCTGGTGGCGCGAAGTTCGACGCACCGCGTCCAGTCGCCGCCCGGAACGATGACGTAGGTCTTCAAGGGCGGATCGCGCAGGAGATCGGCTACGGAAAAGCCGAGGGCGCCCACATACGCCGTCGCGCACAGCGCCATCACGAGATTGCGGCTGATCGGATCAGTCACCCACGATCTCCACTCTACGCCACCAGCATCGCGAGCGACTCGGCGACCGTGGGTGAGCGCTCGCTGGCGACGACCTGGGTCCGCAAATTGGCTTCCAGGATATCGAGGATCTCCGCATCGACCTCGGCGTCGAACTTGCGCGCGAAGAGGTCCGAGCAGGACGTCAGCATGTTCGCATCGGCTTTGGTGAAGGTGCGAGGACGAAGCTTGATATCCCCATCGGGAACCCAGTCGATCATCCGCTTGTCGTCGTTGACGATCTCGCCGTGCGCGGCGGTGTTCATTATCACGGTCTGGAAGAAGCCCTCATCGGCGATGAAGGTGTTGCGGTAGAAGGCCTTGTAGCGATCGACCGACGGGTCGTGGCAGACGAACTGGCAGAACGCCCGACTGACGATCTTCCACTGGTTGCCAATATAGGGCGTGACGTCCTTCAGGAAGAGCCGGGTGACCAGGCTGTCGACGATGCGGCCGCCCTGTTCAACCACGTGCCGCAGCACCCGGCCCATGGTCTCGGGTCGGATGACGGCCTGGTCGAGCACCCGGATGAACTCCCGGCCTCGGTTGGCGTCGAGGAAAGCCCGGATGCGCTCCTGGGTCGCCAGGGGAAAGTCCTGGCCGCTCAGATTGATGAAGTAGTCCCACCGCGCGTCCATCTCGAGCAGCTTGGTCATGCCGCGCAGCTCGGCGTCGACCAGGCTGTAGCCGCCCCACAGGGCGCGCTTGCTCTCCAGGACGGCGGCGTTGGGATAGGCGGCGAGAAACCCGCGCAGGTCGCTTTCCAGCGCCGGGCCGGCGTTCTTGTCGACATGGACAAGGTAGTGGTTGGCCGGGTCATGGATCGCCTTGAACAGCCGCTTGAACTGCTCGGGATAGCGGTGGACCAGGACCAGATAGGCGATAGTCGGCGGCTCGCGGCGCTTGATCAAGACTTCGTGCCTCGCAGGGCGTCCGGGTCGATCGGTCGAGGCCTGGGGGGCTGGCTTCCGGTCGACCGAGGATCGTTCAGGCCCTTGGGACCTGAGGGGCGTGTTCCAGGATAGGTCTTCATCGTTCGGCCTTTCGTCGAGCGCGCCGGTCCGCGGCGCTCGGTCTGCTCAGGCCGGGTCTTCCTGGGCCTGGCCGCTATTTCTTGCGCGGCGCCAGGGTCTGCGAGAGCGTCGAAGGCGCGGCAGCGATCACCTTGGGCTTGATCGCCTTGGGCTTGCGGACTCCACGATTGCCTTTGGACATGGGGTGTTCCTTTTGAAGAGGCGGACGTCGGCCATCGGCGCGGAGCGGGCCAAGCCCGCCCCGATGCGGTCGGCTTTTGATCTTGCGATAGCAGGGTGTCCCGGCTTCGGGACCTAGGGACCTTCCGCTTGGCGGACCGGTCCGTATGGCGTGACTGCGCGCCTCAAGGAAGACCATAGCACGGACAGCCGCGCGGCGGTGAAATGATTACGGTGTGGGAGCTATCGCCCGCGGACCGCGCTATCCTGTTCAAGCAACGGATTATCCCGCGCCATGCTGACTCGTCGGCACGAAAGGACGCCATGTCCGCCCCCTCGAACAGCCAGTCCAACCGCCAACGCGCAGCGTGTTTCAATGAGCCCGTGGGGCGCCGTGCTGGTGATTTTCTGCGTGCGCCGAGTCTCGATCCGGGCAGTGCGGGCCGAGGCCCTTTTCCTTGGTGGCCGGCACAAGGGCAAGATCCGCGAAGACGCGCGGAAGGAGTTGCTGGCCCCCGGTCTCGATCCCGAGCGCGCCGCCCTCCTGCGAGCGGTCATTCGCACGACGCCGCCGTCTACTGCGTGTCAGCGCGCCCATGACCGACGAAGACGCCTAGGCGATGCGTCGCGAGAACGATTATCTCAAGCGCCGGAAGACCCAATTGTCGGACGATGTCACCAGTCTCGGCGGCCAGATCCTGCGCATGCAGCCAGCGCCTGAGCGGTCGCCATCCAGATCAGGCGCCAAACCCGCTGGCGACCGGACAATCGTGACGCTGACGCGCGGCCCTGCAGAATCTGGCGCGAAAAATCCGATGAGAAAGTCGACTGGATCAACATCAGCGATGCCCGTGTGCCTACCGACCACGGCTTGGCCGGGAGGACCGGCGGGGGCTGGGTCATCACCCCAGCAGGCGCGGCTGCGCTCGCCTCCTCGGGGATGAATAACCATCAAAGGATGGGTCTCGTGTAGCGGCGGCCTGCTTGTCAAACTCGGGACGCAGCCGAAGGTCCGCGTTCCAGCAAGATGCGAACGGCAGCACTTGGCGCAGGATGGTCGCGGTGAGCGGTCAATCTAAGGCGAACGCTAACTTCTCCCGTTGCGGTCTATCCTCGTCATTTGAGGGCCAGAATCACTGGCTCTGTCCGGATGCGACGTTAGGCCGCGCGACGACGTACTCTGGGCCCCATCACGGCAAATTATTGCTCAGAATGGTTCGGCGTAAACATGCGCCCCCCGGGCCTGTCGGCTTTGCCGGATGCCAGCTCATAAAGCGCTGGCCGGTTCTGCTGTCCGCCGACTGTAAAAAGGGGGATATCCCAGCCCGCACCACGCTAGCGCAGACGGTGTCATTGAAGCGCGAAAAAAGTGAGGGGAAATCCGTGGGGACGCCTGCGAGCCTATTGCAGTTTCTCGAACGAAAACAGTTATTTAACAGAGATCCTTGGTGGAGCCGAGGGGAATCGAACCCCTGACCTCCTCATTGCGAACGAGGCGCTCTACCATCTGAGCTACGGCCCCAAGGAGCGGCGGAGATACGGCCCTTGAGGCCTCTCGTCAAGCGGGGTTCTCAACCCGCCTTGCCAGCACTCTCCAGGCACGGCAAGAAGCTCTGGCGTCCGGACGGAAAACTCATGGCCCCGATCATCAATCTCGTCTTCTTCATCCTCAACGCCCTGTTGAACCTGCTCTGGTGGGCCATCATCATCTCGGCGATCCTGAGCTGGCTGTTCGCGTTCGACGTGATCAACCGCCGCAACCAGTTCGTCTACAACGTGGCGACCTTCCTGGATCGCGTCACGGACCCGATTCTAGCGCCCTTCCGCCGCATCATTCCGTCGATCGGCGGCGTCGACATCAGCCCGATCATCGTCCTGCTGCTGCTGCGGGGCATCCAGATCTTCATCCTGCCGGCGCTGCAGAACACCCTTCTGAACGTTCTGGGCTGAGGTTTTGGTTGAAATTCTGGCCGTCCGACTGACGCCGCGTGGCGGCCGCGACGCGATCGACGGCTGGGCGGCGGACGCGGACGGCCGCCCCTATCTGAAGGTGCGGGTGGCCTGCCCGCCCGTCGACGGGGCCGCCAACGCCGCGTTGCTGGCGTTCCTGGCCAAGACCCTGAAAATCCCCCGCTCGGCCGTCCGCCTCGCCTCTGGCGACACCGCCCGCCTGAAGCGCCTCGAGCTGGATGGCGTCACCGCCGACGACCTGGCGCGCGCCTTCGGCGCCCGCCCCTAGGCGTCACGCCGGGGCAAATCCTTGCCGATTCGATCCGTTGCGAAGCTTCGTACGCACGATCCTGCCCGCCACAAATCCAGCCAAGCCATTGACGTGACGGCGTTCTTTTACTTCCCTGTAGCCGTTTACGACTAGCCTGGTCGTAAGCGGGGACCGGGGGGTCTCGGGGGCAAGGGCGTCCATGATCGGGACCGAGGAGCAGAAGGACGTGGCGCTCGCCGCCGCCTCGCGGCGCGCGAACACCTATCTGCGCATCGGCGCGACCCTGGCCATCGCCCTGTTGCTGCAGATCTACATGCATCCGGCCTGGGGATGGCTGTGGGCCTTGACCTACGTCCTCTGCTACGCCTTCGAAGCCTGGGTGAAGCACGGGCCGCGCGATCCCGCGGCGTCCGCGCCCCGCTGGCGGCGTGTGGTCGCCTTCGCCGCGCCCTTCGTCACCTCGGTGGCGTTCGGCGCGTTGTCCGTGCCCCTGTTCGCATCCCACGTCCGGTTCGCGCCCACCCTGGGCGGAATGCTGCTGGCGGGCGCCTTGCTGAACGTCGTGGTGACCAACGCCGGCAGCCGTTCGGCCACCCTGATGGCCGCCGCGCCGCACGCCTTCTACCTGCTGATAGCCCCGTTCATCGCCAAGGCCGCCAATCCCGGAGCCAACCTGGCCGACGTGCTGTGGTTCGGCGCGCTATTGATGATCATCTCGGTCGCCGTCGCCAGCCGGACCCTGACCACCGCATTGAAGGCCGAGGCCGACGCCAAGGCCGAGGCCGAGCGCCGGCGCCACGAAGCCGAGGAGGCCGTCGCCGCCAAGTCCGCCTTCGTGGCCATGATCAGCCACGAACTGCGCACCCCGATCAGCGCCATCCTGGCCGGGGCCGCCCGCCTGCACAGCGAGGTCCCCGAGGCCAGCTCCAAGATCCACGCGCAGCTGATCGCCGACGCCGGCGACCTGATGCGCGCCCTGCTCAACGACCTGTTGGACTTCTCCCGCCTGGAAGCGGGACGCATGAACGTCGAGCAGGCCCCATTCAATCTGCGCCAGGCTCTGTCGGACACGCTGCGGCTCTGGCGGCCCGAGATCGCCCGCAAGGGCCTGAAGCTGAAGGTGCATGGCGCGGCGACCCTGCCGCGCTGGGTCAACGGCGACGTCACCCGCCTGAAGCAGGTGCTGAACAACCTGCTCAGCAACGCCATCAAGTTCACCGAGCGCGGCGAGATCACCGTCGTGCTGAACGCCGAACCGACGCCCGAACGGGTTCTGTTGTCGATCGAGGTGATCGACACAGGGCCGGGCATCCCCGACGCCCTGCTGGGCCGCCTGTTCACGCCGTTCGACCAGCTGCACGCGGCCGTGGTGCGTCACCACGGCGGTTCGGGCCTGGGCCTGGCCATCAGCCGTGAACTGGCTCGGCTGATGGGCGGCGACCTGACCGCCGCCCGGCCGCCGAAACAAGGCGCCGTGGCGCAGGGCGCCCACTTCACCCTGACCGCGACCCTGGGCCTGGCCGAGGCGCCGCGTGTCGAGGAGCCGGGTCTCTCGATCGCCGGCCTGCGGGTGCTGGTGGTCGACGACCACGTGGTCAACCGGCGCGCCATCGAGCTGGTTCTTCAGCCGTTCGGCGTCGAGGCCACCCTGGCCGAGTCTGGCGAGGAGGCCCTGGAGCTGCTGGCGTCCGAGGCGTTCGACGCGGTGCTGATGGACGTCTACATGCCCGGCATGGACGGCCGCGAAGCCACCCGCCGCCTACGGGCCGGCGCGGGCCCCAACCGGGACGTCCCGGTGATCGCCGTCACCGCCTCGGCCACGCCCAAGGATTGGGACGCCTGCGCCGCCGCCGGCATGAACGGTCACGTGGCCAAGCCCATCGATCCGATGGAGCTGTTCGGCGCCCTGGCTCAGGCGCTGGGCGGTGGGGCCTCGGCCGCGACACCGGACGGCGCGGCGGCCTGATCCAGCACCGCGCGCAGGCGCGCCGTCAGCGCCGCCTCATCCTTGAAATCGCATTCCCACACCACCTCGACCCGCCAGCCGGCGGCCAGGAGGGCCGTCGTCGAGCGTTCGTCCCGCGCGACGTTGCGGGCGACCTTGGCCAACCAGTAGTCGCGATTGGCCTTGGGAACCCGCGCGCCGCGGGCGCAGTCATGGCCGTGCCAGAAGCAGCCGTGGACGAAGAAAGCCAGCTTGCGACCCGCCATCACCACGTCGGGATTACCGGGCAGGTCCTTGCGGTGCAGGCGATAGCGCGCGCCAAGCCCCGTCAGGATCCGCCGCAGCGCCTTCTCCGGCGTGGTGTCCTTGCTCTTGACCCGGGCCATGACGGCCGAGCGCTTCGCCTTGTCGTAGACGTCGGTGCTCATGGCCGCGTCTCCGGCGGAAAACGGCCCAGGCGCAGCGTCCCCGTCAGCAGCAGCACGCCCAGCGGCTTGAGGCCCGGCCAGCGCGACATCGGGGTGAAGAACCAGTCTCGCATCAAGGGCCAGAACGCGCCGTGGGCCTGGAACAGCGGCGTCAGCGCCTTGGACGCCAACTGATAGAGGCCGGTATGACGCCGTCGATCCGCCTGCCAGGCGCGGACGGTGACGGCGGTCGGGCGCAGGTCGCGGTCCAGGCGCGCCGCCAGCTCGACGGCGTCGACCAAGGCCAGGTTCGCGCCCTGACCCAGTTGCGGGCTGGTGCCGTGGGCGGCGTCGCCGATCAGGACGCAGGCCTGGCGGTTCCAGCGTCCAACGGAAACGTCGCGATAGACGGCCCGCGAGAAGCCTTGCCAGCCAGCGCGATCGGCCAGCAGAGCCGCGGCCTCGGGCCAAAGCGGCGCCAGGCGCGTGTCCCGCCAGGCGGCGAAGTCGCTGGCCAGGAAGGCGTCCATCTGGCCGACCGGTAGCGACCAGAACAGGCTGACCTGACCGGTCTCGCCATCTGGGCCCCGCCCCACCGGCAGGACGCCGGTCATCACCTCGGCCCGGTGGTAGACCTGCCGCAGGGCGCCGGCGAAGCGTCCATCCGGATCGGTTGCATTGGTCCAGACGGCGCCCCAGGGATAGACCGGAGCCCGCGCTCCCGGCCGGATCGCCGTCCGCAGGGTCGAGGCCGAGCCGTCGCCGACGATGGCCAGGTCGAACGGCCCGAAGATCCGTCCGTGCTGGTCATGCAGGACGGGGCGGGCGGGATCCTCGACGCGGACGATCCGCGCGTCGGTGACGATTTCGACGCCCGCCGGGGCCAATTGATCGTGCAGCGTGTCGAACAGCACGGCGCGGTGGATGCCTACCCCGTGCGCGCCGGGTCGCCAGTCGCCGTAGTTCAGATCCATGACCTGGCGGCCGCGCGTGTCCTTGCCTTCCAGCCGCTCGACACGGGCGCCGGCGGCGCGGATGGCCTCTTCCAGGCGCAGGGCGCGCAAAGCCGCCAAGCCCGTCGGCTGCAACAGCAGCCCCGAGCCCAGCGGACGCGGCTGGGCGAAGGCTTCCAGAAGCGTGACCGCATGGCCTCGGCGCGCCAGGGCCAGCGCGGCGGCCATGCCGCCGACGCCGCACCCGACGACGCCGATGCGCAACGGGCTCAGAGGCCCTCGAACAGGGCCGTGGACAGGTAGCGCTCGGCGAAGCTGGGGATGATCGCCACGATCAGCTTGCCGGCGTACTCGTCGCGCAGGGCCAGGTCGAAGGCCGCCGTCAGGGCCGCACCCGAGCTGATGCCCACCGGCAGGCCTTCGGTGGACGCCGCGCGGCGGGCCATGGCGAAGGAGTCGTCGTTCGACACCTGGACGATGTCGTCGATCACGCCGCGATCCAGCACGCCCGGCACGAAACCGGCGCCGATGCCCTGGATCTTGTGCGGGCCGGGCGCGCCGCCCGACAGCACCGGAGAGGCCTCGGGCTCGACCGCGACCATCTTCAGGCCGGGCTTGCGGGCCTTCAGCACCTGGCCGACGCCGGTGATGGTGCCACCGGTGCCGACGCCCGAGACCACGGCGTCCACGGCGCCGGCCGTGTCGTTCCAGATCTCCTCGGCGGTCGAGACGCGATGGATCAGCGGGTTGGCGCCGTTCTCGAACTGCTGCGGCATCACCGCGCCAGGCGTGGCGTCGATCAGTTCCTGGGCGCGCGAGACGGCGCCGCGCATGCCCTTCTCGGCCGGGGTCAGCTCCAGCTTGGCGCCCAGCAGCAGCAGCATCTTGCGACGCTCGATCGACATGCTCTCGGGCATGACCAGGATCAGCTTGTAGCCCTTGGCGGCGGCCACGAAGGCCAGGGCGATGCCGGTGTTGCCCGAGGTCGGCTCGATGATGGTCGCGCCGGGCTTCAGCAGGCCCTGGGCCTCCAGCGACTCGATCATGGCCACGCCGATGCGGTCCTTGACCGAGGCGATCGGGTTGAAGAACTCCAGCTTGGCGACGACCTCGCCCTTGGGCTTCAGCTCGGCCGTCAGGCGCGGCAGGCGGACCAGGGGGGTGTCGCCGATCGTGTCGATGATCGAATCGTAGATCTTGCCGCGACCGGCGCGCTTGAAGCGCGAAGCGTCATAGAGGGAGGAAGCGTCGTCCATCGGAGCACCCTGGAGCCTTAGGTTGCGGAAAGCGGCGGCACCCTAGACCCGCAAATCCCACCTGTCAGGAGGTCATTCAGCGGCGAGGCTTGCAGTTTTGCTATCGAGCAGGGGCTCCAGCAGGCTTTCCGCCAGCCAGCGAACGGCCGGAACCGCGACGCCATCGCCGATCACCTGCAGGCCGGCTGTCTGGGAGCGCGGCAGCCGATAGCTGTCTGGCAGGCCCATCAGGCGCGCGCCCTCGCGCGGCGTGACCAGGCGCGAGCGGACCTGACCGTTCTCGATGACCAACAGGGTCTGGCGCGAGGAGCCGCCGCGCGGCGTGCGCAGACATCCGGCCAGACCGTCGAACCGGACTTCGGCCCGCTGGTCGCCGCCGCGCATGCGCCGGAACACCGCCCCGACCGCGCGCTCGCCCGACTTGATCCGCAGTTCGACCGCCTCGCGGTGGCTGTCGGCCATCAGGGCCAGCAGGGCCTCGGTGCGGTCCTGGGGGTTCCAGGCCACGGCGTCGTCGGGCTCGAGCACGACGGCCAGGTCGGTGTTGCGGGCCGGCGGTGACGGGACACCCCACCAGATCCAGCGTTCTTTCAGGTCATCGGGCAGGCGGGCGGCGGCCTCGCGCACCGCGCGGGTGTGGAAAGCGCTGGAGCCCTCCAGCTCGACCGCCGGCAGGCGCGTGGCGACCACGAAGACACGGGGCCGCGACTGCGGGACGAAGGCGCTGGCGTCGATCTCGATCGCCCCGAAGCGATAGCCCTCCTCCGAAAGCGCGCCGCACAGGGCGGTGAAGTCATCGCCATGGTGCGAGGTCAGGAGGCCGACCACGTTCTCGATCACGATCACCGGCGGGGCGCGATCCTGCGCCGACATCGCCTTCATCAGCGTCCAGAAACCGAAGAAGGCCGAGGACTTGCCGCCCGCCAGGCCCGCCCGCGCGCCCGCCAGGCTGAAGTCCTGGCAGGGGCTGGAGGCCCAAGCCAGGTCGGCGCTCGGGATCTGGTCGGCAGTCAGGGCGAAGACGTCGCCGGCGTGGAAGTGCCCCTCACCCTGGGAAGAGCCGGCGTCCGCGAAGTTGGCCCGGTAGGTCTGCGCCTTCACCGCATCGAAGTCGTTGGCGAAGGCGCAGGTCCAGCGCTCGCCCAGACCGATGCGGGCCATGCCGCCGCCGGCGAAGAATTCGAGGAAGGAGGGGGAGGCGTTCCGATTCATCGCCCCGGAGTCTAGTCGCACCCGCCGCCCGGCCCAAGCCATCGCTAGTCGCCTTTTGGCCCCAGATAGTCCTTGCCGTAGACCGCCTCTCGGAAGTCGTGGTGCAGCGTGCCGTCGAACGGATAGGTCTGGACGAAGAACACCGCCGTCAGGTTGTTGACCGGGTCGACCCAGAACAGGGTGGTCTCGCGGCCGTCCCAGAAGAATTCGCCGACCGCGCCGCGGTTCTCGGCCGCCGTCTGGGGCTGGCTCTTGCGGACCGTGAAGTCGAGGCCGAACCCGACCGTGCCCTTGCTGGGCAGCCAGCGACGCTGGGTGACGCGGGCGTCCAGGTGGTCGGTGGCCATCAGGCGCACGGTCGAGGGCTTGAGGATCCGCACCCCGTCCAGCTCGCCGCCGTTCAGCAGCATGCGCGAGAAGCGGGCGTAGTCGTCGATCGGGGCCACGATGCCGGCCCCGCCCATGGTCAGGCGACGGGCGGGGTTGAAGTTCAGCCTTCGGGTCTCGGCGTCATCCTGACGCGCCAGCTTGCCGTCGGGACCCTTGTTGTAGGTCGCCGCCAGACGGGCGAAGGCGGTCTCCGGCTGGGTCCAGGCGGCTTCCTTCATGCCCAGCGGGTCCAGGACATGAGCCTTCACATAGGCCTCGAACGGCTGGCCAGTCAGCGTTTCGACCAGCAGGGCCTGAACGTCGACGGCGGCGCTGTAGCTCCATTCCTCGCCGGGATCGAACAGCAGCGGCGCCTTGGCGATGCGATGGCCGAACTCGGTCAGGTCGTTGCCGATGTTCATCGGGTCGAGGGCCGAGAACGCCGCGTCGGCCGGCGTCGCCGCGCCGCCGTACGAGAAGCCTGCCGTGTGGCGGAGGATGTCGCGGATCAGGATCGGGCGGCTGGCGGGACGCGTCTGGCCCTGGGCGTCCATCACCTTCATGTCGGCGAATTCGGGCAGGTAACGCGACAGCGGATCGTCCAGACCGAACTTGCCCTGCTCCCACAGCTGCATCAAAGCCACGCCCGTGATCGGCTTGGTCATCGAGAAGATCTGCACCAGGGTGTCGCGACGCATCGGCTTGCCGCCTTCGCGGTCGGCCATGCCGGCGGTCCCGAAATAGCGCTCCTGGCCGTCCTGCCAGACCAGGGCCGAGACCCCGACGGCTCGGCCGCTGTCGACCATGGCTTTCAGGGCCGCGTCGATGCGTTTCTTGTCGATCTTGACCGGAGCGACAGCCTGGGCGGCCGGCGTCGGACGCGCGAGAGCGGGCGCGGCCGGAGCGGCCAGCAGCGTCGCCGCGACGGCGGCGAGGATGAACTTCTTGGACACGCGGCCTCCCCGACGCTTCTTATGACGGCGTCGGGACTGTCGCCGAGGGCGCGTGGCTTTTCCAGCCCGTCGTGGTCGTAGACGCGATCAGGACCGGTCGGGCTGGGAGGCGACCATCTTGAGGTAGACGCCGTAGGGCGACTTGGCCAGGTCGTGGGCCAGGCCCAGCAGCTGCTCGGTCGAGATCCAGCCGTTCTGGTAGGCGACCTCCTCGACGCAGCCGATCTTCAGGCCCTGGCGGTGCTCCAGGGTCCGAACGAACTCGGAGGCCTCCAGCAGGCTGTCGTGGGTGCCGGTGTCCAGCCAGGCGAAGCCCCGGCCCATGCGCTCGACCGACAGCGCGCCGGCCTCCAGGTAGAGGCGGTTGATGTCGGTGATCTCCAGCTCGCCGCGCGCGCTGGGCTTGAGATCGCGGGCGAAGTCGACGACGCGGTTGTCGTACATGTAGAGACCGGTGACCGCCCAGTTCGAGCGCGGCTTTTCCGGCTTTTCCTCGATCGACACAGCCTTGCCCGAGGCGTCGAACTCGACGACGCCGTAGCGCTGCGGATCGTTGACGAAGTAGGCGAAGACGCTGGCCCCACTCTTCGACCGCTCCTTGGCGCCGTGCAGGATGCGGCCAAGGCCCGCGCCGTAGAACAGGTTGTCACCCAGGACCAGCACGCTGGGCTCGTTCCCCACGAAGTCGGCCCCGATCCGGTAGGCCTCGGCCAGGCCGTTCGGATTGGCCTGCTTGGCGTAGGTGATGTTGATCCCCCAGCGCGCGCCGTCGCCCAGGAGGCCTTCGAACAGCGGCAGGTCGCGGGGCGTGGAGATGATCAGCACGTCGCGCACGCCGGCCATCATGAGCACCGACAGCGGATAGTAGATCATCGGCTTGTCGAAGACCGGCAGCAGCTGCTTGCTGATCGCCATGGTCACGGGATGGAGGCGAGTGCCCGATCCGCCCGCGAGGATGATGCCCTTCATTACGTCTTCTTTTTCAGTCTTGACGGTCGAGCCTAGAGCGGAATTCACGGCAGCGTGAGCGCTTTTGGTCCGGGGCCGGCGTTTCAACGCGATGATTTGGAAGAAAATTTGGCGACGTCGGCCTCAGGTGTGGCCCTTGGCCGCCAGATAACGATCCAGCGCCTGCGTCCAGTGCGGCATCGGCCGTCCGATCGCCGCCTCCAGCTTGGCGTTCGACAGGGCGCTGTACGGCGGCCGGCGCGCCGGCGTCGGGAACTGGCTGGTCGGGATCGGCGCCACCTCGGCGGCGACGCCATCCTTGGTGACCTTGGCCTTCTCGATGATCGCCGTCGCGAAATCGCACCAGCTGGCCACGCCGGAATTGACCACGTGATAGGTCCCCGCCGGCGCCTGGGCTCCGATCAGGTCCAGGATCGCCTCGCCGGCGTCCCACGAAGCGGTCGGCGACATCACCTGGTCATCAACCACGGTCAGGCGGCCCCGCTCTCTGCCGAAGCGGATCATCGTCTCGACGAAGTTGCCGCCCTTGCCGCTGGCCCCGGCCACGCCGAACAGAGAGGCGACGCGGGCGACGATGACGTCGTCGTGTTCCAGCCGGGCCAGGTCCTCGCCCAGGGCCTTGGTCGCGCCATAGACATTGACCGGTGCGCGACCGATGTCCTCCGACAAGGGCTGGCGCTGGTCCTGGCCGCCATAGACGTAGTCGGTCGAGACCTGCACCAGCCGCGCGCCCCGAGCCGCGCAGGCCTTGGCCAGGCGGCCGGCGAAGTGGGCGTTGATCGCCACGGCCGGCGCGGGATCCTTCTCGCAGTCGTCGACGCGGGTGACGGCCACGCAGTTGATGGCGACGTCGAAGTCCAGGTCGCCGAGGCCCGCCGCCGGATCGGCCGCGTCGAGCTGGGCGCGGGTCACCGGCGCGAGGTCGAGACCGCGCCGGGCGGCCAGCGTCGTCAGGTCCGACCCCAGCTGACCGTTGGCGCCGAAAAGGGCGATGCGGACCATCAGGCGCTCTTCAGCCCCAGGCGCTGGCCGGCGTAGCGTTCGCGCAGCGGCGCCCACCAGGCCTCGTTGTCCAGATACCACTGGATGGTCTTGCGCAGGCCGGTGTCGAAGGTCTCTTGCGCCTTCCAGCCCAACTCGGTCTCCAGCTTGGTGGCGTCGATGGCGTAGCGGGCGTCATGGCCCGGACGGTCGGCGACGAAGGTGATCAGGTCGCGGCGCTTCAGCCCCGCAACCGGGCGCAGCGCGTCCAGCACGTCGCAGATCGCCTCGACCACCTGCAGGTTGGTGCGCTCGTTGCGGCCGCCGACATTGTAGCTCTCGCCCGGCACGCCCTTGGTGGCGATCAGGTGCAGGGCGCGGGCGTGGTCTTCGACGTGCAGCCAGTCGCGGACGTTGTCGCCCTTGCCGTAGACCGGCAGCGGCTTGCCCTCCAGGGCGTTCAGCGTGACCAGCGGGATCAGCTTCTCGGGGAAGTGATAGGGCCCGTAGTTGTTCGAGCAGTTCGAGACGACGACCGGCAGGCCATAGGTGTGATGCCAGGCCCGCGCCAGGTGGTCGGACGAGGCCTTGGACGCCGAATAGGGCGAGCGCGGGTCGTAGGGCGTGGTCTCGCTGAACAGGCCCTCGGCGCCCAGGCTGCCGAACACCTCGTCGGTCGAGATGTGGTGGAAGCGGAACGCGTCCTTCTCGGCACCCTCCAGGCCCTGCCAGTGCTCCAGGGCCGCTTGCAGCATCACGTAGGTGCCGACGATGTTTGTCTGGATGAAGTCGCCGGGACCGGTGATCGAGCGGTCGACATGGCTCTCGGCGGCCAGGTGCATGACGACATTGGGCCGAAAGCCCTTGACCGCGGCGGACACCGCCGCGGCGTCGGCGACGTCACCCTGGGCGAACCGGTAGTCGGCCTTGCCTTCGAGCATCGCCAGGCTGGCCGGCGAGGCGGCGTAGGTCAGCTTGTCGTAGTTGAGGATCGCGACGTCGTTCTGGCCGGCCAGGTGGCGGCACACGGCCGAGCCGATGAAGCCCGACCCGCCGGTCACCATCACACGGAGATTCTGCTGCGACATTCGCTGGAAAACTCTCGGCTTCTCAAGACGAAGCCCCGTACTCCAGTTTTTAGTGTACGCGCAACAGGCGAGACCCGAACGTCAGTCGGTGAACACCACGGTCTTGCGGCCGTTCAGCAGCACGCGATCCTCGAGGCGGTAGCGCAGGGCGCGGGCCAGCACGCGGCGCTCGATGTCGCGTCCCTTGCGGACCAGGTCCTCCGGCGTGTCGCGGTGGCTGATGCGCTCGACGTCCTGCTCGATGATCGGGCCTTCGTCGAGATCGCCGGTCACGTAGTGGGCCGAGGCGCCGATCAGCTTCACGCCGCGCGCGTGAGCCTGGTGGTAGGGCTTGGCGCCCTTGAAGCCCGGCAGGAACGAGTGGTGGATGTTGATGCAGCGACCCTGCAGCTTGGCCGACAGGCCGTCCGACAGCACCTGCATGTAGCGGGCCAAGACGACGATGTCGGTCTTGGTCTCCTGGATCAGCTTCCAAAGTTCGGCTTCCTGCTCGAACTTGGTCTCCTTGGTCACCGGCAGGTGATGGAAGGGCAAGTCCTTCAGGTCGATGTGGGCATAGGTCTGCGCCGGGTGGTTGGAGACCACGCCGGTGATGTCCATCGGCAGCTCGCCGATGCGCCAGCGATAGACGAGGTCGGCCAGGCAGTGGTCGAACTTGCTGGCCAGCAGCAGCACGCGATAGCGCTCGGCGCGGTCGCGCAGGGTCCACTTCATCTTCAGGCCGTCGGCCAGGGTCCCGAAGTCACCACGCAGAGCCGCGCGGTCGGCGCCGTCGGCATCGAACACCACTCGCATGAAGAACTGGCCGGTCTCCTGGTCGTCGAACTGCTGGGCGTCGAGGATGTTGCAGCCGCGCTCGTAGAGGAAGGCGGAGACCTTGGCGACGATGCCGCGCTGGTCGGGGCAGGAGAGGGTCAGGATCATGGTCCGCTCCCTCTAGAGAACTGCACCGCCGAAGAAAAGCCCGCGCCCCGACGACAGAGGGATGAATTCGCTCGCCTCGGGTCAGGCGGGGCGGCTTCTCGGCATGTCCATGCCCCGCCAGCGACCACTGATCACGAAGCGACCCGCCCCGGGTAGGCGGCGCGGTGAGAACGGGTCTAGGCTCCGACCATGGTTTCCTCATCCGAAGTCTTGTCCGATCGCGCGATCGATCTGCTGGCCAAGCTGGTGGCGTTCGACACCACCTCGCGCCGCTCGAACCTGGAGCTGATCGAATGGGTCGAGGGCTATCTGGCCCATCTCGACATCCCGTCGCGCCGGGTGCCCAACGCCGACGGGACCAAGTCCAACCTGATGGCCACCATTGGCCCGGCGGTCGAGGGCGGGGTGGTGCTGTCGGGCCATACCGACGTCGTGCCGGTCGACGGCCAGCCGTGGTCCAGCGATCCCTGGGTGCTGACCGAGCGCGACGGGCGGCTCTACGGGCGCGGGACCTGCGACATGAAGGGTTTCCTGGCCCTGGCCCTGGCCGCCGCGCCGGACCTGGCCCAGGCCACGCTCTCGAAGCCCGTGCACCTCGCCTTCTCCTATGACGAGGAGGTCGGCTGCCTGGGCGCGCCGGACATGATCGAGGTGATCGCCACCGATCTGCCCCGCCCCGCCCTGGTGGTGGTCGGCGAGCCCACCGACATGGTCGCCGTACGCGGCCACAAGGGCATCGCCACCTTCACCGTCACCGTCACCGGTCGCGAAGCCCATTCCAGCCTCACCCACCTGGGCGTCTCGGCCAACACGGTCGCGATCAAGTTGATGGCGATGCTGGTCGCGCTGTCGGAAAGGCTGGAGCGCGAGGCCGATCCCAACTCGCCGTTCACGCCCAAGGGCGCGACCCTGACCGTCGGCATGGTCCATGGCGGCACGGCCGGCAATATCCTGGCTCGCGAGTGCAAGTTCCTGTTCGACCTGCGCACCCCGGCCGGCCAGGACCCGATGGCGCTGCTGAGCGACTTCTTCGCGGCCGCCGAGGCCATGGACGCCGAGATCAAGGCCAAGGCCCCGGAAGGCGGCGTCAAGGTCGAGCGCCGCTCGCTGACCCCGGCCTTCGCGCCCGAGGAAGACGGCGTCGCCGAGGCCTTCGCCCGCAGGTTGGCCGGCGACAACGGCCCGGCCCGCGTGGTGCCCTACGCCGCCGAAGCCGGGCAGTTCCAGGGCGCGGGCTTCTCGACCGTGATCTGCGGCCCCGGCTCGATCGACCAGGCCCACCAGCCCGACGAATATGTCGAGATCAGCCAGATGCAGCGCGGCGCGGCCTTCATGCGGCGGCTGATCGAGGACCTGACGGCCTCCTAGAGCCCCCGGGCCTTCCGGATCACGAACCGCCGGCCAACGAACGCCGCCGGATCGATCGACATCACCCGCAGGATCGCGCCGGGCGAGACCTTGCGCTTGGCCTGGATCGCGCGGCGGTCGGCCAGCACCGCGTTCAAGTCCTCGCGCTTCAGCGCCGCCTTGATGCCCCGGATGGCCGGCGCGACGTCGCCGCGCCGCCAGTGCAGCAGCAGCAGGCCCCCCGTCACGGCCACGTGCAGCGGCAAGGTCACCGGAAACAGCCAGCCCGGCGTGTTCTTGACGAAGGTCCAGACGCGGTTGCGCGAGCCGTGGAAGATCGAGAAGTCCGAGCGCACGCCCGTACTGGCCGAGCCGACGTGGGCGACCTTGGCCTCGGGCAAGAGCAGGGTCGGCTGGCCGTAGAGGCGCAGGCGATACCCGAGGTCGACATCCTCGCAGTAGCAGAAGTAGCGCTCGTCGAAGCCGCCGACGTCCAGGAACAGCTGGCGATCGATCAGCATGGCCGCGCCGCAGGCCGAGAACACCTCGCCCTCGGGCAGGACCGCCGGGATCTTGCGGCCATACCCGCCGCGGAACGGTATGCCCGCGCTGGTGACGTTGTCGCCGGCCCCGTCCAGCAGGCCCGGCCGATCGGCCGACAGCTGCAGCGAGGCGAAGCTCTTAACGGTCGGATGACGCTCGACCCCGGCCATCAACTCTTCCAGCCACGCCGGCTCGGCATAGGCGTCGGGATTGAGCAGGACCAGCCAGCGCCCCTTGGCCCGCCGGGCGGCCAGGTTGTTGCCGGCCGCGAAGCCCAGGTTCGCGCCGGCCTCGACGAAGTCGACCCACGGATGGGCCTTGGCCGCCGCCTGCGGCGCCCCGTCGGTCGAGGCGTTGTCGATCAGGATCGTCTCGAAGTCGCGGAAGGTCTGGGCCGCCAGCCGCGCCAGGCACGGATCCAGGGTCGGACCGCTCTGGTAGGAGACGATGATCACGCTGACCAGCGGGCCGCTCTTGTGTTCGGTCGTTTCAGGCGGCATCGGTGGCCGGTTCGTTTCTCAAATCAAAGTACGCGTCATGAAGATCACGCCGCTGGCGATCCCCGAAGTGCTGCTTATCACGCCCGCGCGCCATGGCGATGAGCGGGGTTGGTTTTCCGAGACCTTCCGCCAGTCGGCGCTGGAGGAAGCGGGATTTAAGTCGACCTTCGTCCAGGACAACCACGTGCGCTCGACGACGCGCGGCATCCAGCGCGGCCTGCACTACCAGAAGCCGCCGCACGCTCAGGACAAGCTGCTGCGCTGCGTGGTCGGGGCGATCTTCGACGTGGCCGTCGATATCCGGAAGGGCTCGCCGACCTATGGCCAGTGGGTCGGGGCCGAACTGTCGGCCGAGAACCGCCAGCAGCTCTTGGTCCCCAAGGGCTTCGCCCACGGCTACGTCACCCTGACCGACGCCTGCGAGGTGCTCTACAAGGTCACCGACTACTACGCGCCCGCCGCCGAGGGCGCGGTGCGCTGGAGCGATCCGGCCATCGGCATCGATTGGCCGATCTCGCTCGCCGAGATCACCGCCAACGACCGCGACAACTCAGCCCCGCTGCTGGACGAGATCGAGACGCCGTTCGAGTACTGAAGCGCCGCAGGCCCCCACCTGACCGCTTCGCGGTCGTCCGCCCCCGGAATGGGCAGACGGTTATCCGCGATCCATCTTCCCCCTTTGGGGGAGGAGCGCGAAGCGCGGAGGGGGCGAGTGAGGAGAAGGAACACGAGATGAGCCAGTTCACCGACTTCTTCTGGACCTCGCACGAAGGCCTGCCGCTGCACGCCCGCGACTACGCCCCAAAGGGCGTTTCTGGCGGCGAGGCTCAGAAGCTGCCGGTGATCTGCATTCACGGCCTGACCCGCAACGCCCGCGACTTCGAGGATCTGGCGCCGCGCATCGCCGCCACGGGCCGCCGGGTGCTGGCGGTCGACGTGCGCGGCCGGGGCCTGTCGGCCCGCGACCCCAACCCGATGAACTACCACCCGGGGACCTACGCCGCCGACGTCGTCTCGCTACTGGCGGCGGCCGGCATCGACCAGGCGGTGTTCGTCGGCACCAGCATGGGCGGTCTGATCACCCTCGTTCTGGCCTCGTTCAAGCCCGAGGCGATCGCGGCGGCGGTGCTGAACGACGTCGGGCCCGAGGTCTCGCCGGTCGGCCTGGCCCGGATCGCCGGTTACACCGGTCGGGTCGGGCGTTTCGAAGCCTGGGACGACGCGGTCGCCTATGTGCGCGACATCAACCAGGCCGCCTTCCCCGCCTATGATCCGGACGACTGGGAGCGCGCCGCCCGACGGACCTTCGACAGCCAGGATGGCGGCTTCGTCGCGGCTTACGACCCCGACATCGCCGTCCCGATCCGGGCGGCGGCGGAAGCGGCCGCCAAGGTCCAGGCGGAGACGGGGCAGGCGCCGCCGCCGCCGGACATGTATCCGCTGTTCCGGGCCTTGGCCAAGGATCGCCCGCTACTGCTGGTGCGCGGCGGAATCTCGGACCTGATCGACCCGGCCATCGCCGAACGGATGCGCGCCGCCGCGCCCCATATGGCCTATGCCGAGGTTCCCGGCGTCGGCCACGCGCCCATGCTGACCGAGCCGGAAGCCTGGGCGGCGATAGAAAAGCTCCTCCAAGCCGCGCCTTAAAGGGGTGTGCCCGGATGGTCCGGCCGTGCTAGACGCCCGGCCACGGCTCGTTTCTCGCCGCGCAGAGTGCTGACCGATGACCCTCGACCTCGCCGCCATCCAAGCCGCCGCCGGCCGCCTGAAGGGTCAGATCGAGCGCACGCCCTGCCGCCACTCCAAGACCCTGTCGAAGATCACCGGCGCCGAGGTCTGGGTGAAGTTCGAGAACCTGCAGTTCACCGCCGCCTACAAGGAACGCGGCGCGCTGAACAAGCTGATGCTGCTGTCGGAAGCCGAGAAGTCCAAGGGCGTCATCGCCGCCAGCGCCGGCAACCACGCCCAGGGCCTGGCCTATCACGGCGCCCGCCTGGGCGTGCCGGTCACCATCGTCATGCCCAAGACCACGCCCTTCGTGAAGGTGCAGCACACCCGCGACTTCGGCGCGACGGTGGTCATCGAGGGCGAGACCTATGACGACGCCAACGCCCACGCCCGCAAGCTGCGCGACGAGCAGGGCCTGACCTTCGTCCACCCGTTCGACGACTACGACATCATGGCCGGCCAGGGCACGATCGCCCTGGAGATGCTGGAGGACGCGCCGGACCTGGAGATCCTGCCCGTGCCGATCGGCGGCGGCGGCCTGATCAGCGGCGTGGCCACGGCGGCCAAGGCCCTGAAGCCCGACATCCGCATCGTCGGCTGCGAGCCGGCCATGTATCCGTCGTTCACCGCCCGCATGCGCGGCGTCGCGGCCCACTGCGGCGGCCAGACCATCGCCGAAGGCGTGGCGGTCAAGCAGGTCGGCGACCTGACCTATGGCGTCGTGCGCCCGCTGATCGACGACGTGCTGCTGCTGGAAGAGCCGCACCTGGAACAGGCCGTCTCGCTATACTGCAACGTCGAGAAGACCATCGCCGAAGGCGCCGGCGCGGCCTCGCTGGCGGCGCTGCTGGCCTATCCGGAACGCTTCCGGGGCAAGAAGTGCGGCCTGATCCTGTGCGGCGGCAACATCGACACCCGCCTGTTGGCCTCGGTGCTGACCCGCGAGCTGGTCCGCGCCCAGCGCCTGGCCTCCCTGCGGATCATCGGCGACGACCGCCCGGGCCTGCTGTCGACCGTGGCCTCGGTGATCGGGACCATGGGCGCCAACATCATCGAGGTGAACCACAACCGCCTGGCCCTGGACGTCCCGGCCAAGGGCGCGGAGTTCGACATCACCATCGAGACCCGCGACGCCCAGCACACCCAGGATGTCATGCAGGCCCTGCGCGAAAGCGGCTACCCCCCGCGGGTGGTCTGATCCTTCGGTGACCGCCCGCCCTTCCGACGCCCCTTGCGAAGGCGCGTCGCTCGGGAGAGCATGGATGTATGACAGCATCCGAGGACGATGAGCGCGGCGTGCCGTCCGACGCGTTTCGCGAAGGGCGTGACGTCTACATCATCTACAGCTGGGAAGACGTCGCCTTCCATTGGGTGCAGGCGTCGGGACGGGTGCTGCGCCGTTTCAAGGGAACGCGCCGCGAGAGCGAGACCGACCACTCCAACCGATTGTTCATGGACGCCAAGATGGGCGGGCGATTGGCCACGCGGGAAGAGTATGACCACTACTGATCCGAACCTGCTGGACGAGGCGATCATCCTGGCCACCGACGCGCATCGCGGCCAGGTCGACAAGGCCGGCGCGCCCTACATCCTGCACCCGCTGCGGGTGATGCTGGCCCAGACCGACGATGTCCGGCGGATCGCCGCCGTGCTGCACGACGTGGTCGAGGACTGCGGCGTCACGCCGGACACGCTCCGCGCCCGCTTCGGCGACGCCGTGGCCGATGCGGTCATGGCCCTGACCCGGGGCGACGACGAAGACTATGACGCCTTCATCGCCCGGTGCGCCGCCAACCCGGTCGCGCGCGACGTGAAACGCGCCGACATCGGAGACAATCTGGACCTGTCGCGCCTTGCGACCGTCACCGATCGTGACCGCGAGCGCGCCGCCAAGTACCAGCGCGCCCTGGCCCAACTCGATCGGGCGTCTTGAGCCCTACTGTTTGGGCTTGCCCGGCCCGATCCGGTTCACATCCAGCAGTTCGATGCGGAAGATCATCACGCTGTTGGCCGGGATGGGGCCCTTGTCCTGGTCGCCGTAGCCCAGGGCCGGCGGCACATACAGGATCCATTCGTCGCCGGCCTTCATCCGCTGCAGGGCGATGATCCAGGCCGGCACCAAGCCGTCCAGCGGGAACACCGCCGGCACGCCGCGCTCGTAGCTCGAGTCGAACACCGTGCCGTCCAGCAGCTTGCCTTCGTAGTGGACCTTGACCTCGTCGGCCTGGGTGGGGTGCAGGCCGCCTTGCGGGCCTTCGCGCACGACTTTGTATTGCAGGCCCTGAGGCAGGGTGACGACGCCCGGCTCCTTGGCGTTCTTGGCCATGAAGGCGTCGGCGGCGGTCAGGTTCTCCCGCGCCTTCTTGCTGGGACCACAGGCGGCCAGGGTGAGGCCGGCGGCGGCAAGGGTGAAGAGCAGGGCGCGGCGATGCATGGAAGAACCTCGAACAATCAGACCGCTCAGCTAGCACGGACCGCTCGGGATTCCATCTCAGGACGAACACGCCGGCGCGGCCGAACAATTTTCACGGAACAGTGGTGGCTTTGTTTGGAAACGTTTTCTAGAAACGACCACCCAATACTCAGGCGAGACGCCCATGAAACCCGTTCGTAAAGCCGTCCTTCCCGTCGCCGGTCTCGGCACCCGTGTGCTGCCGGGCACCAAGACCACGCCGAAGGAACTGCTGAACGTCGTCGACCGACCGATCCTGTCCTACATCGTCGAGGAAGGCCGCAAGGCGGGCATCGAGCACTTCGTCTTCGTCACCGGCCGCAGCAAGGGCGCGATCGAGGACTATTTCGATCACCAGGTCGAGCTGGAAGCCCAGCTGGAGGCCAAGGGCAAGACCGATATCCTGAAGCAGCTGCGCGACGAGCTGCCCAAGCCGGGCGAGATGAGCTTCGTGCGCCAGATGGCCCCGCTGGGCCTGGGCCACGCCGTCTGGTGCGCCCGCGACATCATCGGCGACGAGCCGTTCGCGGTCATGCTGCCCGACGTCATCGTCGACGCCGATCCCTCGGCCCTGGGCCAGCTGATCGAAGTCTACGACAAGGTCGGCGGCGGCAACGTCATCGGCGTCGAGGAAGTGCCCGAGAGCGAGACCCACAAGTACGGCATCGTCGCCCCGGGCGAAGTGAACGGCCGCCTGGCCACCATGACCGGCATGGTCGAGAAGCCGGCCAAGGGCACGGCCCCCTCGAACTGGTCGATCGCCGGCCGCTACATCCTGCAGCCCGAGATCTTCGAGCTGCTGGCCAGCCAGGAGAAGGGCGCGGGCAACGAGATCCAGCTGACGGACTCGATGGCCAAGCTGATGGCCCAGCAGAAATTCCACGCCTATGTCTACGAAGGCGCCACCCACGACTGCGGCGACAAGATCGGCCTGCTGAAGGCCAATGTCGCCCTGGCCCTGAAGCGCCCTGACCTGGGCGCCGCGGCGCGGACGGCGGTGGAAGCGGCGCTGAAGGCGTAACTCCCCCCACCTGACCTGCTTCGCAGGTCGTCCGCCCCCCAAAGGCGGGCGGAAGGAAAAAGCGGCCTTCTTCCCCCCCTCTGGGGGAGGAGGGCCGTCAGGCCCGGAGGGGGCAGGTCAGGCCCACTCCGCCAAAACATTCTCATCACCCTCCGCGCCCTTCAGCGCCAGCGCCGCCTCCCCGACCAACCGCCGCGCGGCCCACACCGCCGCGCCGCGCACCACCGGCGCGGGGTCCGCCAGCAGCGGCTCGACCACCGTCATCAGGCTCGCGTCGCCGCTGTTGCCGATCGCGTAGAGCACGTTGCGCACGAAGCGATCCCGCCCGATCCGCTTGATCGGGTTCTTCGAGAACAGAGCGCGGAACGCCGCGTCGTCCAGCACAGCCAGCTCGGCCAAGGACGGTTGTTTCAGGGCCTCGCGGGCCTGCAGCTTGGCCTCGTTCGACAGGCTGGCGAACTTGTTCCACGGACAGACCGCCAGGCAGTCGTCGCAGCCGTAGATCCGGTTGCCCAGCGCCGGCCGGAACTCGGTCGGGATCGGCCCCGCCACCTCGATGGTCAGGTACGAGATGCACCGCCGCGCATCCAGCTGGCGCGGGGCCGGGAAGGCGTTGGTCGGGCAGATGTCCAGACAGGCGCTGCACCGGCCGCAGTGGTCGACTTCCGGCGCGTCCGGCGGCAGGTCCAGGGTGGTTAGCACGCTGCCCAGGAACAGCCACGAGCCGAACTGGCGCGACACGAGGTTGGTGTGCTTGCCCTGCCAGCCCAGGCCGGCGCGCTGGGCCAGGGGCTTTTCCATCAAGGGCGCGGTGTCGACGAAGACCTTCACGTCCTGGCCGAACCGGCGATGCATCCAGCCGGCCAGCACCTTCAGGCGCTTCTTGATCACGTCGTGATAGTCGCCGCCTTGGGCGTAGACCGAGATGGCGGCGTGGTCGGCGCGCGACAGCTGTTCCAGCGGGTCGATGTCGGGCCCATAGTTGACGCCCAGCACCACCGCCGACCTGGCCTCCGTCCACATGGCCGTGGGGTGCGCGCGCCGCTCCAGCGTCTCTTCCATCCAGCCCATGTCGCCATGACGCTCGGCCACGACGAATTCGCGCAGCCATTCGCCATTCGGCCAGGCGGCGGCCGCGTCGGCGAAGCCGCAGGTCGAGAACCCCAGGCTCAGGGCCTCGGCGCGGATCTCGTCCTTGATCGCCTCAGGGGAAAGCTCAGAAATCGAGGTCGTCATAGTGCGCGGCCGGCGCGAGGCCGGGCCAGCGGTCGGCCAGGATCGGGCGGAAGGCCGGCCTCGACTTCAGCTTCATGTACCAGGTCTTGGCCGTCGGGAAGTCTTTCCACGGCACGTCGCCGAAATAGTCGATGACGGAAAGGTGCGCGGCGGCGGCGAAGTCGGCCAGGCTCATGCGGCGGCCGGCCAGCCAGTCGCGGGTCTGCAAGAGGCCGTCGACATAGCCCAGGTGCGCCCGCAGGGCCTCGCGGCCCTGGCGCAGGGCGGCCAGGTCCGGGGCGCCCATCCGCAGCAGGCGCTTCTCCATCTTCTCGTGCAGGAGGAAGCCGTTGACCTCGTTGTCGAACTTGCGGTCGAACCACTGCAGCAGGCGGCGGGCCTCGGCGCGTTCGCCGGCGTCGCGGCCCAGCAGGGCCGGCTCGCTCTCGGTCTCCTCGATGTGCTCGAGGATGGCCCGCGTCTCGCAGACCACCAGGTTGCGCTGGTTGCGGGTCTCGACCAGCACCGGCGGCAGGCCCGAGGGGTTCAGAGCGGTGAACTCGGGCGGCATCTCCCAGTAGCGGACCTGGATCTCGACGAATGGCAGCCGCTTCTCGCCCAGCGCCAGACGCACCTGTCGCGAGGCGGGGTCGAGGGGAAAATGGTGAAGGGTGCGTTCGACGCTCATGCCCAGGTGCGCTCAGGCTGCATCGAAAGAGCGATGCGCCGCTTTGCTTAACAAGAGATTGCCGAACGGCGTTTAGCCTGGAAATCCAGGCTTTTGCGCGGCGCTTTTACTCAGGCTCAGCTGTTCATGCGCGCAATGAGGTTGGTCGTGCTCTGGCCCTGCTTAAGCTCGGCCAGCACCACCTTGCCGCCATAGCCCAGCACGACGTCCGAGCCGACCACCGTCTCGACCGTGTAGTCGGCGCCCTTGACCAGCACGTCCGGGCGGAAGGCCTTGATCAGCGTCAGCGGCGTGTCCTCGTCGAACAGCACCACCAGATCCACCGACGACAGCGAGGCCAGCACCGTGGCGCGGCCCTGCTCCTTCTGCACGGGACGGGTCGGGCCCTTCAGCTTGGACACCGACGCGTCGGTGTTGAGGCCGACGATCAGCCGGTCGCAGGCGGCCTTGGCCTGGCTGAGCAGCGAGACGTGGCCGGGATGCAGCAGGTCGAAGCAGCCGTTGGTGAAGCCGACCTTCAGGCCCCGCGCCCGCCAGCCCTCGACGATCTCCACGGCGTGGTCGCGGTCGGCGATCTTGATCTCGCCGGGCTCGCCCTGCGCCGAGCCAGCGCGGGCGGTCAGCTCGGCGGCGGTGACGACGTCGGTGCCCAGCTTGGCGACCACCAGGCCGCCGGCCAGGTTGGCCAGGTGGGCGGCGTCGGCCAGGCTGGCGCCGGCCGCCACGGCCAGGGCCAGGGTCGCGGCCACGGTGTCGCCGGCCCCCGAGACGTCGAACACCTCGACCGCCGTGGCCGGCAGGTGGACGTGCGGCTGGCCGCGCACCGACAGCGTCATGCCGGCGCCGCCGCGGGTGATCAGGGCGGCCTCCAGCCCCGGGGCCATGGCCAGGATCGCCGCGCCAGCCTCTTCGGAGGCCTCGTCAGAATTGTCGACGACGCCTGTGGCCTCGGCGGCCTCCTTGCGGTTGGGCTTGATCAGGGTCGCGCCGTCATAGCGGGCGAAGTCGCGGCTCTTGGGGTCGACGATCACCGGCTTGCCAGCCGCGCGGGCCGCGTCGATCGCGCCGCGCACGACCTCGGGGGTCAGCACGCCCTTGGCGTAGTCAGACAGCACCACGACATCGGCGGCGGGCAGGCGCGCCTTGAAGGCCGCCAGCAGGGCCGCGCCGTCGCCGGGTCCGCGATCCTCGCGGTCGACGCGCAGCATCTGGTGCGCGCCCGAGATGTAGCGGACCTTCTCGGTGGTGCGGCGGACGGCGTCGGTGACGAGCTCGGCGTCCAGGCCGTGCTCGACGTCGATCATCCCCCGCAGGGCCGCTCCGGCCTCGTCCTGGCCCACGAGGCCTATCAACACCGCCTTGGCGCCCAGGGCGGCGACGTTGCGAGCGACATTGCCCGCCCCGCCCAGCATGGCGGTTTCCTTCTCGACCGCGATGACCGGCACCGGCGCCTCGGGCGAGATGCGATCGACCGCGCCGTAGATGAAGCGGTCCAGCATCACGTCGCCGAGGACCAGAACGGTCTTGTCGGCGAAGGCGCGGGGCAGGTGGGCGAGCGTGTCGTTCATGCGGAGTTTTCGTACCTAGCCGCCCCGAAAACTCAACCCTCGACGCCCTCGGCGAAGACGCCGCCGTGCTTCTCGGCCAGGCCCCGCGGGTCGGGGTGAATGATGATGTCGGCCGAGGGGAAGGCTTCCAGCAGGCGGTTCTCGGCGGCGACGATAACGCTGTGGGCCTCGGCCAGGGAGATCTCGGCGGGTAGGTCGGCGTGCATCTGCATGTGGATATAGGGACCCGAGGCCCGGGTGCGCAGTTGGTGCACGCCCAGCAGGCGCGGGTCGGCGGTGGCCAGGGCCACGATCCGCTCGCGTTCCGCCTCGGGCAGCTCGCGGTCCAGGAGCTGGTCCGAAGCCTCGCGGAACACGCCGATCGCGCCCCAGATCAGCCACAGCGCCACGATCAGGCCCGCCGCCGCGTCGACCCAGGAGAGGCCCAGCCACGAGGCCGCCGCGACCCCGACCAGGGCCACCGCGTTCGACCCCAGGTCGGCGGCGTAGTGAGCTCGGTCGCCGGCGATGGCGATCGAGCCGCTGGCCCTCAGCACCCGGCTCTGGGCGGTGATCAAGGCTAGGGTCAGGCCGATCGAGATGACCATCACGACCACCCCGGCCAGGCCGTGCTCGACCGGGCGCGGGTTCAGGAAGGCGGCGATGGCCTCGCGGCCGATCAGGGCGCCCGAGGCGAACACCAGGCCGCCCTGCAGCAGGCTCGAAAAAGCCTCGGCCTTGCCGTGGCCGAAGCGATGCTCGGCGTCCGGCGGGGTCGCCGCGTAGCGGACGGCATAGAGCGTGATCAGCGAGGCGACCAGGTCCAGCGCCGAATCCGACAGCGAGGCCAGGATCGCCACCGAGCCGCTGGCCCGCCAGGCGATCGCCTTGACCACGATCAGGACCGTCGCCGTCGCGACGGACAGCAGCGCCACCCGCTGGGTGGCGGCGCGGGTTTCGGGCGAGGCGGCGGAGAGGGACATAGTCCCTCTCTACCGCACCCCGCGCCGAAGGCTAAGCCGCCGCGCGTACTTGAGGGCCCACATAGACCGACTGCGGCCGGATCAGCCGCCCGCCGGCCAGCTGCTCGCGGGCGTGGGCCAGCCAGCCAGCGACGCGGCCCATGGCGAAGACGCAGGTGAAACTGGCCGGCGGCAGGCCCAGAGCTTCGAGCAGCAAGGCCGTGTAGAACTCGACATTGGTGTCCAGCGGCCGGTCGGGCTTGTGTTCGCGCAGGATTTCCAGCGCCGCCTGTTCGACGGCCTCGGCGAAGGCGACCCGGCCGGGCAGGCTGGGCGAAGCCGAGGCCAGCTTGCGCACGGCGGCCTTCAGGGCGTCGGCGCGGGGGTCGCGGACGCGGTAGATGCGGTGGCCGAAGCCCATCAGCCGGTCGCCACGCGCGAGGGCCTTCTCCAGCCAGGGACGGGCGTTGTCGGGCGTTCCGATCGCGTCCAGCATCTCGATCACCGGCCCCGGCGCGCCGCCGTGCAGCGGCCCCTTCAGGGCCGAGAGCCCGGCCAACACCGCCGAGGTCAGGCCCGCGCGGGTCGAGGCCACCACGCGCGCGGCGAAGGTCGAGGCGTTCAGGCCGTGGTCGCAGACCGTGACCAGATAGGCGTCCAGGGCCGCGGCCTCGGCATCGGTGGCCGGCGCGCCCCGCGTCATGCGCAGGATGTCAGCGGCGTGCGACAGAGCCGGGTCCGGCGCGACGGGGCTCTGGCCCTTGGCGACGCGCAGCACGGCGGGAGTGAAGACGGCCGGGGCGGCGATCAGCAGCAGGGCGGTCGGCAGGTCGTCGCCGTCGGGCAGCCGCGCCAGCAGGGCGCGCATGGCCTCGACCGGGTCGCGGCGGGCCAGGCCCTCGTCCAGGGCGGCGACCTCGGCGAACGCGCGGACCCGGGCCGCGCCCAGGGCGGGCGCCAGGTCACTAGGCGCATCCTCGAAGAAGCCGTCGAACAACAGGTGGGCGGCCTCCTCGTAGCGGGTGCGGCCTGACAGATCCTCGACGGCGTAACCCCGGATCACCAGGCGGCCCTTGGCCCCGTCGACATCGGACAGAACGGTGCGGGCGGCGATGACGCCCTCAAGACCATCGGACATTGCGGTCTCCTTTCGAGGCGAAGGAGCGCCCGTCGCGCTTGATCGTCAATCTTGATCAATATAATCAATCTATATGGCGGATTGGCTCGACGCGGATCAGGTTCTGGAGCGGCTGGGGATCCGGCCGCAGACGCTCTACGCCTATGTCAGCCGGGGCCGGATCGAGGCCGCCGCCCATCCGCACGACCCGCGCCGCAGCCTCTACAGGGCCTCCGACGTTGCGGCCCTGGCCCAGAGGAAGGCGCGCGGTCGCCGGGCCGCCGACGTGGCCGCCGAGGCCATCGCCTGGGGCGAGCCCGTGCTGCCCTCGGCCATCACCACCGTGGCGGGCGGCCGTCTCTGGTATCGCGGCCGCGACGTCGTCGACCTCGCCGAGCAGGGCCTGACCCTGGAGAACGTCGGCCGGCTTCTGCGCGGCGGCCACGGCGGGGCGCTGAAGTCGTCCCGCCGGCCCGATCCGCCTTCGGCCGACAGCGCGCGAGGCCGGCTGTTCCTGACCCTGGCGGCCCGCGCCGGTCGCGAGCCGCCAGCCAGGGGCCGCGCCCCCTGGCCCTGGCCATGGAGGCCGCCGACCTGCTGGAGGCCGTGGTCGACGCCGCCACCGGCCAAACCGGCGAAGGCCCGGCCCACGCCCGCTTCGCCGCCGCCTGGGGCCTGGACGCGGCCGGGGCGGACCTCGTTCGCCGGACCCTGGTGCTGCTGGCCGACCACGAGCTGAACGCCTCGACCTTCGCCGCCCGCGTCGCCGCCTCGACCGGCGCGTCGCTGTCGGCGGCCTGCCTGGCGGGACTGTCGGCGCTGTCGGGACCGTTGCACGGCGGCATGGCCGCGCGGGTCGAGGCCTTTGTCGAAGAGGCCGAGCGTCGCGATCCGAACCATGCCGTCTCGGCTCGCCTGGCGCGGGGCGCGTCGATGCCGGGCTTCGACCATCCGCTCTATCCCGATGGCGACCCCCGTGCGGGGGCGCTGCTGGCGGCCTTCGAGGCCCCGCCCCTGCTGGCCGAACTGCGGACGGCGACGGAAGCCGCCACGGGCCTCGCCCCCAATATCGACTTCGCGCTGGTCACCCTGGCGCGGACCCTGAAACTGCCGCCGGACGCGCCCTTCATCCTGTTCGCGACGGCGAGGAGCGCGGGCTGGGCGGCGCATGCGATCGAGCAATTGCAGACGGGACGGCTGATCCGGCCACGGGCGCGGTATGTGGGGGAAGCTCCTCCCATCTGACCTGCTTCGTGATCGAGCGCGACCCCGACGCCAGCCCCTCGGGCTTGGTGATCCGCGCGATGCGGCGGCTGTAGTGGAATAGGGCGTCCTTGCCGAGCAGGGCCTGGGTGTCGTCCAGCACCGCCTGGACGGCTGGAGCTTGGGCGTCGTTGGGCGCCGTCGGGACGTCGGCCACCTGGATCCACTTGGCCGGCGGGCCATAGGCGGGCTTGTCGTCGGCCCACGCCGCGCTCGCCAGCGCCAAGACCGAAACCGCGGCGACCGCCATTCAACGCTGATGCACGCAAGCCTCCCCGAACTCGACCTCAGGAAGTTGTGGCGGGCTTTGGGACAAAAGAAAACGGCGGCTGGATTGCTCCAGCCGCCGCGACTTCAACTCCGATGGAGCCGAAGACTATTCCTTGGAAGCGCGCTCGCGGAGAGCGGCGCCCAGGATGTCGCCCAGCGAAGCGCCGGAGTCCGACGAGCCGAACTGCTCGATGGCTTCCTTCTCTTCGGCCATTTCCAGCGACTTGATCGACAGCGACACGCGGCGAGCCGCCTTGTCGATGTTGGTGATCTGAGCGTCGACGCGGTCACCCACGGCGAAGCGCTCGGGGCGCTGTTCCTGACGATCGCGCGACAGGTCCGACTTGCGGATGAAGGCGGTCATCGGGGCGTCATCTTCACCGAAGCGGACTTCGATGCCGCCCGAGGTGACTTCCGTCACGGTCACGGTCACGGTCTGGTTCTTGCGGAAGGTGTCGCCCGACATCGGGTCGCCAGCCAGCTGCTTGATGCCCAGCGAGATGCGTTCCTTCTCGATGTCGACATCCAGGACCTTCGCCTTGACGACGTCGCCCTTCTTGTAGCGCGCCATGGCTTCTTCGCCCGGGACGCTCCAGTCGATGTCCGACAGGTGCACCATGCCGTCGATGTCGTTGTCGAGGCCGATGAACAGACCGAATTCGGTCGCGTTCTTGACTTCGCCTTCGACCGACGAGCCGACCGGGTGAGCTTCAACGAAGGCTTCCCACGGGTTGGCCAGGGCTTGCTTCAGGCCCAGCGAAACGCGGCGCTTGGACGGATCGACGTCCAGCACGACCACGTCGACTTCCTGCGAGGTCGAGACGATCTTGCCGGGGTGGACGTTCTTCTTGGTCCAGGACATTTCCGAGACGTGCACCAGGCCTTCGACGCCGGCTTCCAGCTCCACGAAGGCGCCGTAGTCGGTGATGTTGGTGATGCGGCCCGTGAACTTGGCGCCGACCGGGTACTTGGCTTCAACGCCATCCCACGGATCCGACTGCAGCTGCTTCATGCCGAGGCTGATGCGCTGGGTGTCCGGGTTGATCTTGACGATCTGGACCTTCACGGTGTCGCCCACGGCGAGCACTTGGCTCGGGTGGTTGACACGCTTCCAGCTCATGTCGGTGACGTGCAGCAGGCCGTCAATGCCGCCCAGGTCGACGAACGCACCGTAGTCGGTGATGTTCTTGACGACGCCTTCGCGGATTTCACCCTCTTGCAGCTGCGACACCAGTTCGGTGCGCTGCTCGGCGCGGGCTTCTTCCAGGATGGCGCGACGCGAGACGACGATGTTGCCGCGCGGACGGTCCATCTTGAGGATGGCGAAGGGCTGTTCCTTGCCCATCAGCGGGCCGACGTCGCGGACCGGACGGATGTCGACTTGCGAACCCGGCAGGAAGGCCGAGGCGCCGCCCAGGTCGACGGTGAAGCCACCCTTCACGCGGCCGACAATGGCGCCCATGACGGGTTCGTTGCGGGCGTAGACGCCTTCCAGACGGGTCCAGGCTTCTTCGCGCTTGGCCTTCTCGCGGCTGATGACCGCTTCGCCCATCGCGTTTTCGAGGCGTTCCAGGAAGACTTCGACGGTGTCGCCGGTCTTGATGGTGGCCTTGCCGTTCTCGTCGACGCCGAATTCCTTCAGCTGGACGCGACCTTCGGTCTTCAGACCGACGTCGATGATGGCGAAGTCCTTTTCGATCCCGACGACCTTGCCTTTGACGACGGTGCCTTCCGCGAAATCGCGGCCGCCCATCGAGTCGTTCAGCAGCGCTTCGAAATCGTCGCGCGTCGGGTTGAAGCTCATATCGTCAGCCATGCTGATCTTTAGTCTCGTAGGTTGGGGGAAGCCCTGTGATGAGCGCCGCTGGAGAAAGCGGTTCTCGGGATTCCGGATGAAGTGGGTTGTCTGCGGGTCCCGCGATGTTCTCTCTATCGCGGCGAGGTCGGCGGTGGATTTGCCCTCCGGCTTAGAGCCGGTGGTGGGCGCGCGCGTCCTCGACGATACGGCGGGCCGCATCGAAGGCCTGCTCTATAGTCATTTCCGACGTATCGAGCAAGACGGCGTCGGGCGCTTGCGTCATCGGGGCGTCCTTGCGGCCGCCGTCACGCGCGTCGCGCTTGTGGATGTCGGCCAGAATATCCTCGAAGGCGACGGTCTCGCCCTGGCCGACCAGCTGCTTCCACCGCCGCTCGGCGCGGATCTCGGGACGGGCGGTGACGAACAGCTTGGCGGGCGCGTGGGGGGCGATGACGGTGCCGATGTCTCGGCCGTCGATCACCGAGCCGGGCTGGCGGTCGGCGAAGTTTCGCTGCAGATCGAACAGGGCCGCGCGCACCCCGGGATGCACCGCGACGCGGCTGGCGGCCTCGCCGGCGGCGCGTGTTCGAACCTCGGCGCGGTCGAGGGCGGACAGCTCCAGGTCGCGGGCCACGGCCTCGGCGGCGATCGGATCGTCTAGGTCCCCGGCGCCGTCCAGCACCGCCACGCCAACGGCGCGGTACAGCAGGCCGGTGTCCATCAGCGGATAGCCGTACAGCGCGGCCAGGCGGCCGGCGATGGTGCCCTTGCCCGAGGCGGCCGGGCCGTCGACGGCGATCACGAAGCCCACGGCCCTCAAGCCTCGCTCAGCGTCGCGCCCAGGCCGCGCATCAGGTCGGCGAAGCCGGGGAAGCTGGTGGCGATCATGCCGGGCTCGTCGACGGTCACCGGCGCCTGGGCGGCCATGCCCAGGATCAGATGGCTCATGGCGATCCGGTGGTCGCCGTGGGTCTCGACGGTCGCCCCGCCGCGCGGCGGCTGGCCGGTCCCGCGGACGATGAAGCCCTCGGGCTCTTCCTCGACATCGACGCCGCAGGCTTCCAGGCCGGCCGCCGTCAGGGCGATGCGATCGCTTTCCTTGACGCGCATCTCGCCGACGCCGCGCATCACCGTCTCGCCGGAGGCGAAGGCGGCGGCGATGGCCAGGATGGGATATTCGTCGATCATCGCCGGGGCGCGCTCGGGCGGGACGACCACGCCTGTGAGCTTGGAGTAACGGGCGGTGATGTCGCCGACGTCCTCGCCGCTGGCGACGCGTTGGTTCGAGATCGTGAGATCCGCGCCCATTTCCTGCAGCGTCGCGAAGAGGCCGGTGCGCAACGCGTTGAGCATCACGCCCTCGACCGTCACTTCCGAGCCGGGGACGATCAGGCCCGCCACCAGCGGGAAGGCCGCCGACGACGGATCGCCGGGCACGGCCACGTGCGTGCCGGTCAGCTTCTGGCCCTCGGGCAGGCGGATATGGCGGATGGTCTTGTCGCCGACCTTGCGGTCCTCGACTATCACCTCGGCGCCGAAGGCGCGCAGCATGCGCTCGGTATGGTCGCGGGTGGCTTCCGGCTCGATGACCTCGACGCCACCCTCGGCGTGCAGGCCGGCCAGCAGCACGGCCGACTTCACCTGGGCCGAAGCCATGGGCAGGGTGTAGTTCAGGCCGCGCAGGGCGCCGCCCTTCAGGGTCAGCGGCAGGCGGCCCTTGTCGCGGCCCAGCCAGGTCGCGCCCATGCGGGCCAGCGGATCCAGCACCCGGCTCATCGGGCGGCCGCGCAGCGAACTGTCGCCGGTGAAGGTCGCGCACATGGGGAAACCGGCCGCCGCGCCCATGATCAGGCGCACGCCGGTGCCGGCGTTGCCGCAATCGATGACGTCGACCGGCTCCTCGAAGCCGCCCTTGCCCTCGATGCGCCAGCGCCCGACGCCCTCCTGCTCGACCCGCGCGCCGAAGGCCCGCATGGCCCGCGCGGTGGCGAGGACGTCGTCGCCCTCGAGCAGTCCCTCGACCGTCGTCGTCCCGGTCGCCAGCGCGCCCAGGATCATTGATCTATGGGAAATGGACTTGTCGCCCGGGGCCCGCACGATCCCTCGCAGAGCGCCTGCGGGTGCGCTCTTCAATCCAGCCGACGACATGCCGAAACCGGCTCCTTAGTACTTGGTGGTTTTCGCGAAGGGGTTTGCTTTTGACAGCGGGCTCACGCCATGGCAAGTCACCGGCCGCTTTTCCCATCCGGATCAAAGGGTCGCCAATTGGCCAATCCCGACCTGGGCGCAAAACAAATCTGCCCCAACTGCCAGTCGAAGTTCTACGATCTCAACCGCCGTCCGGCCGTCTGCCCCAAATGTGGCGAGCAGTTCGACCCGGAAGAGGCGCTGAAGTCGCGCCGCGTTCGCGCGCGTTCCATCACCCCGGACTATGACGCCGAGGACGAGAAGCCCGCCCCCGCTCCCAAGGACGAGGACGGCTTCGAGGACGAAGTCGATGAAACCCCGGAAATCGACAAGGTCGAGCCGGACGTCATCGACAGCGAGGACGAAGACGCCGAACCCGGCGCCGCCCCCGCGGGCGGTGACGACCTGGGCGTCGACTTCGCCGAGGACGAAGAACTCGCCGAAGACGAGGCCGACGACGTTCCGTTCCTGGAGGACGAGGACGACGAGGACAATCTCGACGACGAGATCGAAGGTCTGCCCGGCGAGGGCGACGACGACTAACCGCGTCGGCTGATCCAGCTGGATAGCGGGTTTCGGACAGTCGAAACCCGCTATCCACAGGGGTTTGAGGGGGTGCGACACTTTTCTCGAAAAAAGTTCGAGAAGAGGCTTGATCCCAAAAAAATCCCGGACTAGTTTCCGCGCCTCTTCGGGGGTCGACGCAAGTCGGAACGCCGAAGAGACCAAGGATTTCCGAGGGTTACCGCAAGGTTCCTAGGAAATATTTGGGGCTATAGCTCAGCTGGTAGAGCGCTTGAATGGCATTCAAGAGGTCAGCGGTTCGACTCCGCTTAGCTCCACCATCAAGGCCCGGACGGAAACGTCCGGGCCTTGTCCATTTCTGGACCCGTGCGCCCCGCGCCTCTTGAACCCGCTCTCCTCTTGAAGTGATTGGCCACGGCCTCCACATCTGGAGCCGTGTCGTGGGGATCTCCGCCGATCCTCGGGTTTGTCTCCGCGAACGAAGTCGCTTGAGCGAGGACTTCGCGATGACCCGGACGATCCTGTTCGACAGCCCCTTCCTGCTGGGCTTCGAACACACCCGAGACCTGATCGAGCGCGCCGCCAAGGCGGCCGCCGAAAGCTATCCGCCCTACAACGTCGAGCAGGCCGACAACGGCGGCGTGCGCATCACCCTGGCCGTGGCGGGCTTCTCGCCCGACCAGCTGCATGTGACCGTCGAAGCGGGTCAGCTGATCGTGGCCGGCAAGCGCGACAGCGCCGATGGCCGTTCCGAGGCCGAGCGCGCCTTCCTGCATCGCGGGATCGCCGCCCGGGGCTTCGTGCGCACCTTTGTCCTCGCCGAGGGCATGGAGGTGACCGCCGCGACCCTCGAGCATGGCCTCCTGCATATCGATCTGGCACGGCCCGAACCCGAGCGCCTGATCAAGCGCATTCCCATCAGGAGCGCGGGCTGATCGCCCGCGTGGCCTATCCCCAGCGCGGGCTGAAGAGCCGCGCGGAACCCGTCCCTCCCGGCGCGGCGCTGAACCGGCCGGAGAAAGGCGCGTTCCCTAATCAAGGAGGTGGTCATCATGACGCCTAACACCCACCACGACCCGCTCTTCACGAGCGAAGCCTTCGCGGCCCTCGGCGCGCCCGATCTCGTCTATGTCCGGCCCATCAAGGCCGCCGAGATCCTGGCCGACGTTCCGGAAGGCGTGGAGGACTTCAATCTGGCGCCCGACCAGACCCTGTACGCGGTGTGTCGCGCCGACGGGGCGCGTCTGGCCGTCATGATCGATCGCGACACGGCGATCGCCGCCGCCATCGCCCACGAACTGGCGCCGGTCTCGGTGCACTAAATGGAAATCTCCTCCCCCCCCCCCGCGATGCGGGGGAGGTGGCCCGGAGGGCCGGAGGGGGCGAGCTGGGCGAATGCCGCACCAGCCCCCTAAGTCACGGAGTTTATCCTCGGGCCGACCTCCGGTCGGTCCCGGGGGTGACGGCTACCCCGCATCGCGAGGGTAGCAGAGGTCAGGCCGCTGTGCTGGTCGCCTCGTGGGTCAGCAGCACATGAATGGCGTCGGCCGAGCGCGCCTGGCGCAGGGCCAAACGGATCTCGGGCTGGCGCATCATCCGCGCCACCCGCGCCAGGGCGCGCAGATGCTGGGCGTTGGCGTCGCGCGGGGCGAACAGGGCCACCAGAAGATCCACGGGCTTGTCGTCGAGCGCGTCGAAGGCCACCGGCGTGTCCAGGCGCACCACGACCGCGCGAACGCGGTCCAGGCCGTCCAGGCGCGCGTGCGGAATGGCCACGCCCTCGCCCACGCCGGTCGAGCCGGCGGCCTCGCGTTCGACCAGGCCCTCGAGAGCGGCCTCGACGTCGACGCCCAACACGCGGGCGGCGACGTCGGCGACCATGGAAAGAGCCTGGCGTTTGCCGGGAGCGCCAGCGCGCAGCGCCACCGCTCCAGGGTCCAGAAGATCGCCAATGGTCATGGATCTAACGCTCGCTCATTGTCGACCGCCTTGGCGCCGTCGCCGAGAGTCCGCCGACGACGCCTCCGACCATGGCTGGTCGGTTAGCTCGCGGCCGACCCGTGCCCGTTCAGCGACTTCGTGCGTTCGGGATCGATCCAGCCGATATTCCCGTCTGGACGCCGGTACACCACGGACAATCCGCCGTGGGCGGCGTTCCTAAACACGATTGCCGGGTAGGCGGTCAAGTCCAGTTCCATGACAGCCATGGAAACGGTCATCGTCTTCACCGCGGCCTGGGTCTCCGCGATGACCATCGCCGCGGGCGCGCCCGTCGGGTGGTCGTTGTCTCCAACCCAGTCCTCGTCCTCGATATCTTCGGCCTCGGGAGCCCGGAGAACGAACATCGAGGCGTTCTCGACTTGCTTGGCCGTGGCGGCCGCCGAGTGGCTCTTCAGCCGCCTCTTGTATCGTCGGATACGGGTGTCGATCTTGGCCAGGGCCGAGTCGAACGCCGAGTGCGCGTCGCCGCCGGAACCGTGGCTGATGAGTTGCTGGCCGGAAGCCAATTTTACCGAGCAATCGACACGGAAGGCATAGCCATCCTTGCTGACCACGACCTCGGCGTCACCGCCTCGATCGAAGTATTTCCCAATGCTCAGGGCGATTTCGTCGGAGACTCGCGCTCGCAGAGCCTCACCAACGTCGACATGCTTGCCGGAGACTTGGACTTGCATACCGACTACAACGCGCCTGTCGAAGTCGGGTGTCAAGCGGCGCCTTAGGTCCTTAAGGGGACGTCTCTAAGGGTCCTACATGAGGCCCGAAAAGACCCCCATCAGCTTGTGCACGGCGATGATCACGACATGGGCGCTGACGAACAGCAGAGCCCCGCTTCCGAGCGCCATCAGGTAGCCCAGCAGGGCCAGAAAACCGTCCCGCTGCAGCAGCGCCAGGGCCAGCACGGCGACCGTCGCGCCGGGCGCCAGGTTGCCCAACGGGATGGGCAGAACCAGCACCAGGGCCAGCAAAGTACAGACCACGCCGATGGCCCGCTCGCCCAGAGGTGCGAACATCGGTCGCAGCCTGGGACGGGTGATCAGCTCCATGCTGCGGACGATCGGACCCAGCCGGCGGAACAGCCCGCGCAGGTCATCGCGCTTCAGGGGTTTGTCGACCAGGGCGCGGGGCAGCCAGGGCGTATCGGCGCCCATGGCGATCTGCGGGGCCAGGAACAGGATCGGCAGCGACAGGATGGTCGAGGACCCGGGCGGCAGCGGCAGGGTGTTCAGCAGGCCAAAGACCAGCAGCATGGCTCCGAACGCGCGGCTGTCGAACGCGACCAGCATCTCGCCGACCGTGAGGGTGGGGCTGGCGTCCTCGCCGAACCCCTCGATCACGTCCGCCAGACTCTTTTCACTCATCGCGACCCTTCCACCGCCACGAAACGCACGGAAGGGGTTCTAGACCGCTTCCTTCATCAGGCGACGGCGCTCGACCGACGACGGGATCCGCATGGCTTCGCGGTATTTGGCCACGGTCCGGCGGGCGATGTCGACCCCGGCGGCCTTGAGAATTTCGACGATGGCGTCGTCGGAGTGGACGTCGGCCTCGCGCTTCTCGGCCTCGACCAGGCCCTTGATCTTGTGGCGGACGCTGGCGGCCGAGTGGGCCTCGCCGCCTTCCGACGACTGGATGGCCGAGGTGAAGAAGAATTTCAGCTCGAACACCCCGCGCGGCGTGGCGATGTACTTGTTGGAGGTGACGCGGCTGACCGTGCTCTCGTGCATGCCGATGGCGTCGGCGACGGTCTTCAGGTTCAGCGGACGCAGGTGCTCGACGCCGAAGGCCAGGAAGCCGTCCTGCTGGCGCACGATCTCGCTGGAGACCTTCAGTATGGTCTTGGCGCGTTGATCCAGGCTCTTCACCAGCCAGTTGGCGGTGGCCATGCAGTCGGCGACGAAGGTCTTCTCCTGGTCGCTTCGCGCGCCCTTGGAGACGCGGGCGTGATAGCGCTGGTCGACCAGCACGCGCGGCAGGGTGTCGGTGTTCAGCTCGACGTGCCACATGCCGCCCAGGCCCTCGCGAACCATGACGTCGGGCACCAGGGTCTCGGCCGGCTCGCTGTGATAGGCCGCGCCGGGGCGCGGGTTCAGCGACCGGATCTCGGCGACCATGTCGCGCAGGTCCTCGTCGTCGACGCCGCAGATCCGGCGCAGGCCGGCCATGTCGCGCTTGGCCAGGAGCTCGAGGTTGTCGAGCATCGCCGCCATGCACGGATCGTAGCGGTTCAGGTCCTTCAGCTGCAGCGCCAGGCACTCGCGCACGTCGCGGGCGAAGACGCCGACGGGCTCGAAGCCCTGCAGGACGGCGAGCACTTCCTCGACCATCTCCAGCTTGCAGCCCAGCCGCGCGGCCAGCTCGATCACGTCCAGGCGCAGGTAGCCTCCCTCGTCGACCGCGTCGACCAGGATCTCTGCAATGGCGTTGCGGGCCGGCGACAGGGCCGCCTGGACCAGTTGCGCGCGCAGATGCGCCGCGAGGGTCGGGACGTCCGTCAGGGCGCTCTCGTAGCCTTCGTCGCCTTCGAAGGAGCCGCCGCCGCCGGCGCGCGACCAGTCGATTTGGCCGCCGGCGTGCTCGGCGGCGGACTCGGCCCCATCTCCGGTGGCGCGCTCGCCCGGCGAGACGTCGTCGGACGGTGAGTCCATCTCGCGGCCGGCCGTCATGTCGGCCACGGCGTCGACCTGGGTGAGGCTGGCGTCGCGGACGGCCTCGACCTCACCCGCCGGCTCGGACTCGCCCTCGTCGCGTTGCAGGAGCGGGTTACGCTCCAGCTCGGCCTCGACGAAGGCGTCCAGCTCGATGTTCGACAGTTGCAGCAGCTTGATGGCCTGCTGCAGCTGCGGGGTGATGACGAGGCCCTGGCCTTGCCGGAGCTCCAGTCGGTGGCTGAGCGCCAATGCGCCCTCCTGACGAACGAATGAACTTCGAGCGTCATTGAAGGGCTGGTTTGGTTAACGGGTCGCGAACGCTTGCAAATATCGGGCCGGTGCGACCTTCCGTCCCGAAAAATATCGCGACGAGGGCGTTTGCCTTTTCAAGACAAGAGCTTGGGTCGCGCTTGAGGGGCGGAAAGGGCGATCTTCGCCGCCTTTCCGCGCCAATTGATCACCCCAGTTTGGGCTCGGAGAAGCTGTCGCCCAGATACACGCGCTTAACTTCCGGGTTGTCGACGATCTCGCGCGGCGAGCCCTCGAACAGCACCTCGCCCGCGTGGATGATCGAGGCGCGGTCGATGATGTCCAGCGTCTCGCGCACATTGTGGTCGGTGATCAGGATGCCGATGCCGCGACTCTTGAGGTAGCCGACCACCTCGCGGATGTCGGCGATGGCCAGGGGGTCGATGCCGGCGAAGGGCTCGTCCAGCAGCATGAACGACGGTTCGCTGGCCAGGGCGCGGGCGATTTCCACGCGGCGACGTTCACCGCCCGACAGGGCGACGGCCGGCGACTTGCGGATGTGGGTGATGCGCAGCTCTTCCAGGATGCTGGTGACCTGCTCGCGGGCCTTGCGCGGGTCCTTCTGGCGCATCTCGACCACGGCCATGACGTTCTGCTCGACCGTCATGCCCCGGAAGATCGACGCTTCCTGCGGCAGGTAGCCGACGCCGAGACGGGCGCGCTGGAACATCGGCTGGGCGGTGATGTTCTCGCCGTCCAGATAGATCGCGCCGTAGTCGGCGGCGATCAGGCCCGTGACCATGTAGAAGCAGGTGGTCTTGCCGGCGCCGTTCGGGCCGAGGAGGCCGGCGACCTCGCCGCGCTTGAGGCGCAGGGAGACGTTCTTGACGACCGGGCGGTCGCCGAACGACTTGCCCACGGAGTCGACGAACAGGCCGTCCATGTCGTTGGAGGTCAGGGTCATGAACGGGCTCTAGCGCGGGGCGGTCTGGTCGGCGGCGGCCGGCGTGTCGGACTTCTTGTCGTCTTGGTAGAACACCGCGCGCACGCGCTTCGGCGAGGATCGGCCGGGGCTGTTCGATTCCAGCTTGGCGTCGTTGGTCTTGGTGTTGACCGTCAGCTTGTCGCCGGTCGTCACGTCCTTGCCCTTGGTGACGACGACATTGCCGGTCAACACGGCGATGTTGTTGTCGAAGGTGTAGACGGCGTGATCGCCGCGGGCCTGCTGGGCCTCGCTGACCAGATAGACCGTGCCCTCGGCTTCCATCCGTTGCGCCGCGCCGCAGCTGTTGTTGGCGTCGCCGCCGGCCTTGCGGGCGCTGTAGATCGTCACCTGCTTGGCCCGCATGCGCGAGCGGTTCTGCAGGATCTCCACGTTGCCGCGGAAGATTGTGATGCACTTGCTGTTGATCGTTTCCTGCTGATCGGCGGACACGTCGATCGGCGCGCTCGAGTCGCCTTGCTGGGCGTAGGCCGCGCCGGCCCCAAACCCAGACAGGATCAACGCGGTCGCCGCCGCAGCCGTCCATCGCTTCATCAGAACCATGTCCTCATCCGTCGCGGTTCGCGTCCGAAGCGAACCTGCGCCATTTCTTTACTGCCGTTCGAACCGCGCGCGAACCCCGCCTCGGAAGACGATGCGATCGCCCTTGTCATATACGGAGTAAGCGCGAGATTGCACCTGTCCGCTGGGACCTTCGCCGTTCATCGTGGTCTCGCCCGTGACATTTCCGGTCTTGGTGTCGACGAACGACTCCTCCGACGCGAACCGGTAACCGGTGCCATCGTCCAGCCGGACGTCGTCCTTCAGGTTCAGGCTGAAGTCGTCCTGGCGATAGACGCCGTGCTTTGCGGTCATCCGCGTGGGCGTAGGCGAGCCCAGATCCAGGGTCAGGGCCGGATCGTCCAGGAGGATCCGGCGCGGATCGTTGTCGTCGCGGATCGCCGACCGCGCGGTGATCATGAAGCTGCGTCCGTCGGTCGACTGGCCGTAGAAGCGCGGCGTGATCAGGCGGATCTCGGTCTTGGCCTCGGTCGGCGGATGGGTCGCGGCCATGTAGGTGCGCCAGCCGACCTGCGAGCCGACGATCAGCAGCAGGATGCCGATGGCCAGCGGCAGGACGATGCGGGCGGCCAGAACGCGGCGCGAGCGGCGGCGCCAGCGCGCGAGGTCGGCGCTCATCGCTCGTCCGGTCATGACCGCGGTCGGGTGCATCCGCTTCCGTCAGCTATGGGCGAAGATATCGACCTCTTCCCAGCCGGCCAGGTCGAGCGAGGCGCGGTGGGGGAGGTAGTCGAAGGCGTGTTGCGCCAGGGCCATGCGACCCTCGCGTTCCAGCATGATGTTCAGCTTGTCGCGCAGGGCGTGCAGGTGCAGCACGTCCGAGGCGGCGTAGGCGACCTGTTCGGGGCTCAGCGTGGGCGCGCCCCAGTCCGACGACTGCTGGACCTTGGACAGCTCCACGCCCAGCAGCTCGCGCGTCACGTCCTTCAGGCCGTGGCGATCCGTATAGGTGCGGGCCAGCTTCGAGGCGATCTTGGTGCAGTAGACGGGCGCGGTCACGACCCCCAGATGGAGTTCGAACATGGCGATATCAAAGCGCCCGAAGTGGAAAAGCTTCAGAATGGCCGGATTGGTCAGCAGGGCCTTCAGGTTCGGACAGTCGTAGCCAGGGCGGCCCAGGCGCACCACGTGCGCGTCGCCGTCGCCCGACGACAGCTGGACCACGCACAGCGGGTCGCGGCCCAGGCGCAGGCCCATGGTTTCCGAATCGATCGCGATGATGCTCGCGCCGGCGAACACGCCATCGGGCAGGTCGCCCTCGTGAACGAAATTGGCCAAGTCTCAGAAATCTCCAGCGAGGATACCGCGCCGACGCGCCGAACCACGCGACCTATATAGGCGCGTGTCACTTATACTCACGATGAACGGGATATCTATCCGCCCAGTTTTCTGGACATGGGGGGATTTTTGGCGCCACCCCCGCTTCTCGAAGAAGCCAGTAAGGGGTGGTGCCCAGGAGAGGACTCGAACCTCCACGACCTTTCGGTCACTGGCACCTGAAGCCAGCGCGTCTACCAATTCCGCCACCTGGGCCCGCTGTCGCAACCGGTTAGGTCGCCGCGAGGCCGGGACGTTTAGGGAAAGCTTCTGACCGCGTCAACAGGCAAAAAACGACAAAGCGTGATTTCGTTGCGAACAAGGCCCGGGTCGTCTAATTCCCCCGTTTATCGCGGTAGAGTCATCGCATGCGACGAGGAATGAAGATGCAGGGTCTGGTCACGGTGTTCGGCGGCTCCGGTTTCGTGGGCCGCCAGGTCGTGCGGGCGCTCGCCAAGGCGGGCTATCGGGTGCGGGTGGCCGTGCGCCAGCCGAACCTGGCCTATCGTATGCGCATGCTGGGCGATGTCGGCCAGATCGAGGTCTTCCAGGCCAATGTCCGCAATCCGGCCTCGGTGGCTCGCGCCCTGAACGGCGCCGAGGCCTGCGTGAACCTGGTCGGCGTGCTCTGGGAGAGCGGCCGCCAGAAGTTCCAGTCGCTGCACGTCATGGCCGCCAAGACCGTGGCCGAGGCCGCCGCCAAGGCCGGCGTCAAGCATCTGGTCCATGTCAGCGCCCTGGGCGCCAACGCCGACTCGACCTCGAAATATTTCCGCACCAAGGCCGAGGGCGAGGCCGCCGTGCGCGAGGCCTTCCCGGGCGCGACCATCGTTCGCCCGTCGCTGGTGTTCGGCGTCGACGACAAGTTCTTCAACAAGTTCGCCCAGATCGCCGCCCTGTCGCCGGTCGTGCCGCTGGTCGGCGGCGACACCCGCGTCCAGCCGGTCTTCGTCACCGACGTCGCCGCCGTGATCGCCAAGGCCGTGACCAGCCCAGCCGCCGTCGGCGTGACCTACGAGCTGGGCGGACCGACCGTCTACACCATGCGCGAGATCCAGCAGCTGATCCTGACCGAGACCGGCCGCGCCAAGCCGCTGGTCGCCCTGCCCTGGCCGATCGCCTCGCTGCTGGGCTCACTGGGCGACATCCAGGGCTCGATCATCCCCTGGACCCCGCCGGTGACCTCCGACCAGGTCGAGATGCTGAAGACCGACAACGTCGCCGAGCATGGCCTGCCGGGCCTGGCCGAGGCCGGCGTGATCGGCACGGCGGTCGAGGCCGTGGTCCCGACCTACCTCTACCGCTATCGCAAGGGCGGCCAGTACGCCGAGACCCCGGCGGGGGCGTTCTAAGGCTTCCAAGCCTGTCGAAACGAAGAAGGGCGGACGCCGCGAGGCGTCCGCCCTTTTGCTGTCCGCCCGTCGGCGAGATCAGTGGTGCAGGTACAGAACAGCCAGGCCGCCGATCCCCACGACGATCCGCCACCAGGCGAAGGGCGCGAAGCCGCGCTTGCCGACGAAGTCGAGCATGTACTTCACGACCACCAGGCCCGACAGGAACGACACCACGAAGCCGATCCCGACGATGCCGACATGGCCGGCGTCCAGGGCGTCGCGGTTCTTGTAGACGTCCAGCGCGAAGGCCCCGACCATGATCGGGATGGCCATGAAGAAGCTGAACTCGGCCGCCGCCCGGCGCTCGATGCCGAACAGCATCGAGCCGACGATGGTCGAGCCCGAGCGCGAGACGCCCGGCACCAGCGACAGACACTGGAACAGGCCCACGATCAGCACCTTGTGCAGCGGTAGGTCCATGGCGTCGTGATCGACCGCCGGCGGGGCCTTCTTGTCGATGAACAGCAGGATGACGCCCCCGACCAGCAGCGACCAGCAGATGATCAGCGGGCTCTCGAACAGGAATTTCTTGATCACGTCGTGCAAAAGCAGGCCGGCGACGAAGGCCGGGGCGACGGCGACGATGACGCTGAGCGCGAAGCGGCGCGCCTCGGGCCGGGTCGGCAGGCCGATCAGCACGCCCCACAGCTTCTGGAAATAAAGGGCCACCACCGCCAGGATCGCGCCCAGCTGGATCAGCACGATGAACGTGTCCCAGGCAGGATCCGTCAGGCCCATGGCCCCCTTGGCCAGCAGAAGATGGCCCGTGGAGGAGACGGGAATGAACTCCGTCAGCCCCTCCACCAGACCCAGAATGATAGCGCTCAACCAGTCAGGCATGTCTTGGCTCCAAACCCCCGCCTGGCGTGCGCCTGACACGGTAAATAGGTCGTAAATCCACAAAGTGGACTATATTGGACTTCTGTTGCGAGTCGATCTCAAAGACCATGGGGTAAACAGGGATATATAAGTCCATAAATTTGACGAACACATTCTTATTGCGCTGAAGAGTCCGTATGAGGCCGGCCTGAGCAATTTTTCTCCTACTGGAGAGACGGGGAAAGTCGCATGGCCGAACGCATGCTGAAATTCATCTCGGTGGCCCGCAAGACGCCTGAAAAGCGTGCGGCCGCCGAACGTTCGGGCGACTTCCACGAGATCTACGCCGACTTCATCGACGCGAAGGCGACCGAGCAGGCCTCGCGTTGCTCGCAATGCGGCGTGCCGTTCTGCCAGACCCACTGCCCCCTGCACAACAACATCCCCGACTGGCTGCGGATGACGGCCGAGGGCCGTCTGGAAGAAGCCTACGCCCTGTCGCAGGCGACCAATTCGATGCCGGAAGTCTGCGGCAGGATCTGCCCCCAGGACCGCCTGTGCGAAGGCAACTGCGTCATAGAGCAGTCGGGTCACGGCACCGTGACGATCGGCTCGGTCGAACGCTATCTGACCGACAAGGCCTGGGAGAACGGCTGGGTTAAGCCGCTGGTCGCCGGTCCGGCGCGCGGTCAGTCGGTCGGTGTGATCGGCGCGGGCCCCGCCGGCCTGGCCGCCGCCGAGCGGCTGCGCGAGGCCGGTTACGACGTCACCGTCTATGACCGCCACGACCGCGCCGGCGGCCTGCTGATCTACGGCATCCCCGGCTTCAAGCTGGAGAAGGACGTCGTCGAGCGCCGCACCCGGCGCCTGGCCGATGGCGGCGTCGCCTTCAAGCTGGGCTTCGAGGTCGGCAGGGACGCCACGCTGGAAGACCTGCGCGCCAAGCACGACGCGGTGCTGATCGCCGTGGGGGTCTATGCCGCGCGCGACCTGACCGTGCCGGGCGGCGGCAGCAAGGGCGTGGTGCCCGCGCTGAACTACCTGATCGCCTCAAACCGCCAGGACCTGGGCGACACCGTGGCCGAGATCGAGTCCGGCGAGCTGAACGCCGAGGGCAAGGACGTGGTCGTGGTCGGCGGCGGCGACACCGCCATGGACTGCGTGCGCACGGCCATCCGCCAGGGCGCCAAGTCGGTCACCTGCCTCTATCGCCGCGACAAGGCCAACATGCCCGGCTCGATGCGCGAGGTCGCGAACGCCGAAGAAGAAGGCGTCACCTTCGAATGGCTGGCCGCGCCGCGCGCCCTGTCGGGCGAGGCCGAGGCCGTCACCGGCGTGCGCGCCATCCGCATGCGCCTGGGCGCCCCGGACGCCTCGGGCCGCCAGAGCCCGGAAGAAATCCCCGGCGGCGACTTCGATCGTCCGGCCCAGCTGGTGGTCAAGGCCCTGGGCTTCGAGCCCGAGAACCTGCCCGAGCAGTGGTCGGCGCCCGACCTGAAGGTCACGCGCTGGGGCACGGTCAAGGCCGACGTCCGCAACCAGATGACCAATCTGGACGGCGTGTTCGCCGCCGGCGACATCGTGCGCGGCGCCTCGCTGGTCGTCTGGGCGATCAAGGATGGCCGCGACGCCGCCGACGCCATCCACCGTTACCTGCAGGCCAAGGTCGGCGCGCCCGCGCTGATCGCGGCGGAATAAGAAGAGGACCGTAAGACCATGAGCGAGATGGACCTCTATCTGAAGAACCGCCAGGCGCTGATCGACGGCCACGCCTACGACCCCTCGACCGAGCGCGACGCGTGCGGCGTCGGCCTGGTCTGCGCCATCGACGGCCAGCCGCGCCGCGAGGTCGTCGAGCTGGCGATCAAGGCCCTGAAGGCCCTGTGGCACCGCGGCGCGGTCGACGCCGACGGCAAGACCGGCGACGGCGCCGGCGTGCTGGTCAGCGTTCCGCAGGACTTCTTCGTCGACCAGGTGCGCCGCACCGGCCACGCCCTGCGCTCGGGCCCGATCGCCGTCGGCCAGGTCTTCCTGCCGCGCACCGACCTGGGCGCCCAGGAAACCTGCCGCACGATCGTCGAGGCGGAAGCCCTGCGCTTTGGCTTCTACATCTACGGCTGGCGCCAGGTGCCGGTGAACACCGCCGTGATCGGCGAGAAGGCCAACGCCACCCGTCCGGAAATCGAGCAGATCATGCTGGCCGGTCCGGCCGGCCTGGAAGGCGAGGCGCTGGAGCGCGCCCTGTTCCTGTGCCGCAAGCGCATCGAAAAGCGCGTCCACGCCCAGAACATCACCGACTTCTACATCTGCTCGCTGTCGGCCAAGTCGCTGATCTACAAGGGCATGTTTCTGGCCGAGGCGATCGACGAGTTCTATCCCGACCTGAAGGACGAGCGCTTCACCGCCGCCGTGGCGATCTTCCACCAGCGCTATTCGACCAACACCTTCCCGCAGTGGCGCCTGGCCCAGCCCTTCCGGATGCTGGCCCACAACGGCGAGATCAATACGATCAAGGGCAACATCAACTGGATGAAGTCCCACGAGATCAAGATGGCCGCCCAGGCCTTCGGCGAGTTCGGGGACGACGTGAAGCCGGTCATCCAGCCGGGCGCCTCGGACAGCGCCAATCTGGACAACACCTTCGAGGTGCTGGTTCGCGCCGGTCGTGACGCGCCGATGGCCAAGGCCCTGCTGGTGCCGGAAGCCAGCAATCCAAAGATGAAGGACGCCCACAAGGCGCTCTATTCCTACTGTAACGCCGTGATGGAGCCGTGGGACGGTCCGGCCGCCCTGTGCGCCACCGACGGCCGCTGGGTCGTGGCCGGCAAGGACCGCTCGGGCCTGCGCCCGCTGCGCGTGGCCTACACCGACGACGGCCTGGTGATCATGGGCTCGGAAGCGGGCATGTGCGGCGTCGACGAGAGCCGCATCACCCGCAAGCTGGCGATCTCGCCGGGCCGCATGCTGGCCATCGACCTGGCCGAGGGCCGCCTCTACGGCGAGGACGAGATCATCGACGAGCTGGCCGGTCGCCACCCCTATACGGAGTGGCTGGGCAACATGGTCGATCTCGAGAAGGAGATTGCGCCCGGGCCCGAGCCGCGCCGGTTCGGCCGCGAGGAACTGACCCGTCGCCAGGCCGCCGCCGGCTATTCGCTGGAAGACCTGGAGATGATCCTCGCCCCCATGGTCGAGGACGGCAAGGAAGCCGTCGGCTCTATGGGCGACGACACGCCGCTGGCCGTGCTGTCGGAGAAGTACCGTCCGCTCAGCCACTTCTTCCGCCAGAACTTCAGCCAGGTGACCAACCCGCCGATCGACCCCCTGCGGGAGACCGGCGTCATGAGCCTGAAGACCCGGTTCAAGAACCTGGGGAACATCCTGGCCCAGGACGCCGCGCAAGCCGACGTCTACGTGCTGGAGAGCCCGGTGCTGACCACCGGCATGTACATCCGCATCCACGAGCTGCTGGGCGAGAAGAACGTCGCGGTCATCGACTGCACCATGCCGCTTCCCGCGCCCGAGGCTCGGGCCGGCGACGCCCTGCGCGCCAATCTCGACCGCATCCGCGCCGAGGCCGAGGATGCGGTGCTGCGCGGCTGCGGCGCCATCGTCCTGACCGACGAGGCCAGCGACGAAAGCCGCGTCGGCCTGCCGATGATCCTCGCCACCGGCGGCGTCCACGCCCACCTGGTCGCCAAGGGCCTGCGCTCGTACGTCTCGATCGTCGTCCGCTCGGCCGAGTGCCTGGACACGCACTATTTCGCGGTGCTGGTCGGCGTCGGCGCCACGGCGGTCAACGCCTACCTGGCCCAGGAGAGCTTCCAGGATCGCCTGGAGCGCGGCCTGGCCGGCGACCGGACGCTGCGCGACGTGTGCCTGAACTTCAAGGGCGCCATCGAGGGCGGCCTGCTGAAGATCATCTCCAAGATGGGCATCAGCGTCATCAGCTCGTACCGCGGCGGCTATAACTTCGAAGCCGTCGGCCTATCGCGCGCCCTGGCCGCCGAGTTCTTCCCCGGCATGCCCTCGCGCATCTCGGGCATCGGCCTGGCCGGCATCGAGAGCAAGACGGTCGAGCTGCACCGCAAGGCCTGGGGGCTGACGGCGGTGACCCTGCCGGTCGGCGGCCTGTACAAGGCGCGTCGTTCGGGCGAGGCCCACGCCTTCGAGGCCCGTCTGATCCACACCCTGCAGACGGCCTGCGACACCGGCGACTTCGAACTCTATCGCCGCTGGTCCAACGGCCTGCGCACCCAGAAGCCGATCCAGCTGCGCGACCTCCTGGACTGGCGCTCGGACCGCAACCCGATCTCGACCGACGACGTCGAGAGCGTCAACGAGATCCGTAAGCGCTTCGTGACGCCTGGCATGAGCCTGGGGGCCCTGGGCCCCGAGGCCCACGGCGCGCTGAACATCGCCATGAACCGCATCGGGGCCAAGTCGGTCTCGGGCGAGGGCGGCGAGGACAGCGCGCGCTACAAGCCGCTGCCCAACGGCGACAACCCCAACAGCGCCATCAAGCAGGTGGCCTCGGGGCGCTTCGGCGTCACCGCCGAGTATCTGAACCAGTGCGTCGAGCTGGAGATCAAGGTCGCCCAGGGCGCCAAGCCCGGCGAGGGCGGCCAGCTGCCCGGCTTCAAGGTCACGGAGATGATCGCCCGCCTGCGTCACGCGACGCCGGGCGTGATGCTGATCAGCCCGCCGCCGCACCACGACATCTACTCGATCGAGGATCTGGCCCAGCTCATCTATGACCTGAAGCAGATCAACCCGGTCGCGCGCGTCACGGTCAAGCTGGTCGCGGCCACCGGCATCGGCGCCATCGCCGCTGGCGTGGCCAAGGCCAAGGCGGACGTGATCCTGGTCGCCGGCGGCGTCGGCGGCACGGGCGCCTCGCCCCAGACCTCGGTGAAGTACGCCGGCGGTCCGTGGGAGATGGGCCTCTCGGAAGCCAACCAGGTGCTGACCCTGAACAACCTGCGCCACTCCGTCGTCCTGCGGGCCGACGGCGGCATGCGCACGGGCCGCGACATCGTCATTGCCGCCATGATGGGCGCCGAGGAGTTCGGCATCGGCACCGCCTCGCTGGTGGCGATGGGCTGCATCATGGTCCGCCAGTGCCACTCCAACACCTGCCCGGTCGGCGTCTGCACCCAGGACGAGGCCCTGCGCGCCAAGTTCACGGGCACGCCGGACAAGGTCATCAACCTCTTCACGTTCATCGCCGAAGAGGTGCGCGAGATCCTGGCGGGCCTGGGCTTCAAGAGCCTGCAGGAGATCGTCGGTCGCACCGACCTGCTGGCCCAGGTCAGCCGCGGCGGCGAGCACCTGGACGACCTCGACCTGAACCCGCTGCTGGTCCGCGCCGATCCGGGCGCGAACAAGCCGTACAACACGGTCGTCGGCCGCAACGCGGTGCCGGACACGCTGGACGCCCAGATCGTCCGCGACGCCGCTCCGCTGCTGGAGCGGGGCGAGAAGATGCAGCTGACCTACACGGTCCGCAGCACCGCCCGAACCATCGGCACCCGCACATCCAGCCACATCGTCCGCAAGTTCGGCATGAAGGGCCTGCCCGCCGGCCACCTCACCGTCCAGCTCAAGGGCTCGGCCGGCCAGAGCCTGGGCGCCTTCGCGGTCCAGGGCCTGCGCATCGAGCTGACCGGCGAAGCCAACGACTATGTCGGCAAGGGCCTGTCGGGCGCGACGATCGTCATCAAGCCGGCGCGCGGCCTGGCGGCGCCGGAGACCAACGCCCTGATCGGCAACACCGTGCTGTTCGGCGCCACTTCGGGCCGGCTGTTCGCGGCGGGCCAGGCGGGCGAGCGCTTCGCCGTCCGCAACTCGGGCGCCACCACGGTGGTCGAGGGCTGCGGCGCCAACGGCTGCGAGTACATGACCGGCGGCCAGGTGGTGATCCTGGGTCCGACGGGCAGCAACTTCGGGGCCGGCATGACCGGCGGCATGGCCTTCGTGCTGGACCAGCACGAGCGGTTCGAAGCCAATATCAACCCCGAGAGCATCGTCGTGCAGCGCCTGGCCTCGCCCTATTGGGAAGGCGTCCTGCGCTCGCTGATCGCCGAGCACGCCCGCGAGACGGACTCGGTGTTCGCCGCGACCCTGCTGCGCGACTGGGACCGCGTGCGGGATCAGTTCTGGCAGGTCTGCCCGAAGGAGATGATCGGCCGTCTGCCCCAGCCGCTGGCGGCGGAAGAGGCCGTGCACGAACGGGCTTAGGCGGCGGCTCGGGCTTCGAGCAGCTTGAAGGTCGCACGGGCGCGCGCGACGGGAACCCCGTCCGCGCGCACCGTCGCCTCCGCGAAGCAGATCGAGCGGCCCAGCTTGACGAAGTCGGTGTCGAACGCGAGCCATTGGCCCAGCTTCGCCGAGCCCAGATAGTCCAGAGTCAGGGATACGGTGACGAGGCCCGCGGTCGCCTGATCCGTGGCCGCGAGGTTGACGCCCAGCGACAGGCCCATGGCGTTGTCGGCCAGGGTCGCGAGGAACCCGCCGTGCGGCATGCCGCGGGAATTGCAGTGCTCGGATCGCACCCGGACGCCCAGCACCAGCCGATCCGACGCCGCGCGGGCGTAGAGAGGCTCCCACGGCTCGGTGACCGGGCTCCTGCGCGTGTGCGGCAAGAAGCCCTCGGGGATATTGTCCATGACCGCATCGCCTGATTTCAAACAGTTGTTTTAATCTAGCATCGATCTCCCCCTTGCGCGAGGGCTCCGCGCGTCGCGTGATGGCGTCGGCTGAACGAAACGGGGCCGTCCGACATTCCATGTCCATGCGCGCCTTCGCCCACCTGCTGGATCGGCTGTCCCTGACCAGCTCGCGCAACGCCAAGCTGACCCTGATCGAGGACCACCTGCGCCAGACGCCGGACCCCGACCGGGGCTACGCCCTGGCGGCCCTGACCGGGGCGCTGTCGTTCAACGCCGCCAAGCCGGCCTTCATCCGCAAGGCGGTCGAGGCGCGGATGGACGCCCAGCTGTTCGCCTGGTCCTACGACTATGTCGGCGACCTGGCCGAGACCGTCGCCCTGGTCTGGCCGGCCCCCTCTTCCAGAAAATGGCCTGGCGCCAACCGCCCGCCCGAGCTGTCCGAGGTGATCGAGGCCCTGCACTCGGCCTCGCGCACCGAGGTCCCGCGGCTGATCGAGGGCTGGCTGGACGCCCTGGATCCCGACGGCCGCTGGGCGCTCTTGAAGCTGATGACCGGCGGCCTGCGGGTGGGCGTGTCCTCACGGCTGGCCAAGCAGGCCTGCGCCAATTTCGGCGGGGTCGAGATCGGCGAGATCGAGGAGGTCTGGCATGCGATGGAGCCGCCCTATGGCGATCTCTTCGCCTGGCTGGAGGGCCGGTCCGAGCGCCCTTCGCCCGACGCCCCGGGCCGCTTCCGGCCGGTGATGCTGGCCCAGCCGATCGACGAGGCCGTCGACTTCGCCAAGCTGGATCCGGTCGACTACATCGCCGAGTGGAAGTGGGACGGCATCCGCGTCCAGGCGGTCAGCGAGCGCGGCCAGAGGCGGCTCTACACCCGCACCGGCGACGACATCTCGGCCGCCTTCCCGGATGTGGTCGAGGCGCTGGACTTCGAGGGCGCGATCGACGGCGAGCTCTTGGTCCTGCGCGACGGCGCCCTGGCCCCGTTCGGCGACCTGCAGCAGCGGCTGAACCGCAAGACGGTCGACGGCAAGCAGCTGGCCAATTTTCCGGCCGGCATCCGCGCCTACGACCTGATGCTGGACGGCGAGGAGGACGTTCGGTCCTTGCCGTTCGTCGCGCGGCGCGCGCGGCTGGAGGCGTTCGTGGCGCGACTGAAGACCGCCCGCATCGACCTCTCTCCACTGCAGCCTTTTTCGACCTGGGAAGAGCTGGCCGCCCTGCGCCTGGACCCGCCCGAGGGTGACGCGCGGCTGTCGGAAGGCCTGATGCTGAAGCGCCGCGACAGCGTCTACGAGCCGGGCCGCCCCAAGGGCCCGTGGTTCAAATGGAAACGCGATCCGCACCTGATCGACGCGGTTCTGATGTACGCCCAGCGCGGCCACGGCAAGCGGTCCAGCTTCTATTCCGACTACACCTTCGGCGTCTGGCGCGAGGACGAGGAGGGCCGGCGCGCCCTGACCCCGGTGGGGAAGGCCTATTTCGGCTTCACCGACGAGGAGCTGAAGCAGATCGACAAGTTCGTCCGCGACCACACGATCGAGCGCTTCGGCCCGGTGCGCTCGGTGCGGGCCGACCTGGAGTTCGGCCTGGTGTTCGAGGTCGCGTTCGAGGGCTTGCAGCGCTCGACCCGGCACAAGTCCGGCGTCGCCATGCGCTTCCCGCGCATCAACCGCATCCGCTGGGACAAGCCCTCCAGAGAGGCCGACGAACTGGCGACCCTGGAGGCGATGCTGGACTAGTGGGCGGCGGCTCCGGCCGAGGCCGTCGTCCCGGCGCCGGTCTGGAACAGCTTGCCCTTCTCGGTCGCCAGCACCGTCAACAGGCCCGCCAGGCCGAAACCGAGGAAGCCCAGGGTCAGGGGAATGGTCGTGCCGTCGTAGAGCTGGCCGATAAAGAAGCCGAACACCGCCCCGCCGATCGTGGTGATGAAGCCCTGGATCGAGGCGGCCGCGCCGGCCACGTGGCCCAGCGGCTCCATGGCGATGGCCCCGAAGTTCGACATCACGAGGCCGAAGCAGAACATCATGCCGGCCTGCAGCAGGGCGAAGGTCAGCAGGGTTTCATGTCCGGTCTTGGCCACCACTGCGTGGACGCCGGCGAAGGCGATGAAGCCGATCAGGGCCCAGTGCGAGACCTTGCGCATGCCCAGCTTCTCGACGATCCGCGAGTTGAGCAGAGACGAGACGGCCATGGTTCCGGCGATGCCGGCGAAGACCAGCGGGAAGATGTCGCCGGCGTGCAGCACCTCGGCGAACACCTGCTGGGCCGAGTTCAGGAAGCCAAACAGGCCCGACAGCACCAGGGCGGCGGCCAGGGTGTAGCCCATGGCGATGCGGTCGGTCAGGGCGGTCTTGAAGGCCGAGCTGACCCCGGCGACCGAGATCGGAATGCGGTCTTCCGGGTGCTGGGTCTCGGGCAGCTTGATCGCCGCCCAGGCCATGACGATCAGGCCGAAGATCGACAGGATCCCGAAGATCCAGCGCCAGGACGCGAACAGCATGATCGCCATGCCCAGCGAGGGAGCGATGATCGGCGTGGCCAGGAAGACGATGAAGGCCAGCGACATCACCCGCGCCATCTGGCGGCCGGCATAGCAGTCGCGGACGATCGACACCGACAGCACCCGCGTCGAGGCCGCGCCCAGGCCGGTCAGGAACCGGGCGACCAGCAGCATCTCGAACGAGGTCGAGAAGGCGCAGAGGGCGGCGAAGACGGTGTACAGCGCCAAGCCCACCATCAGCACCGGCTTGCGGCCATAACGGTCGGCCAGCGAGCCATAGGCCAGCTGGGCCACGCCGAAGCCCAGCAAGTACGAGGTGATCACCCACTGGCGCGCATTGGGATCGTGCACGCCCAGCGCTTCGCCGATGTGGGGCAGGGCTGGCAGCATGGAGTCGATGGCTAGGGCGTTGGTCGCCATCATCGCCGCGATCAGGGCGACGAACTGGCCAAAGCCCATGCCGGGATGCGGCGATGGCTTGGTATCGGACATGAATCTTCTCGCGTGGACTGACGCCCCAGCCACGAGACGTGTCCCGCGCGATATAGGGGTTGGCGCCGGCGACGCCACCCATAAAAGCCGCGGTCAGCCGTTGAAGGCCCGGATCGCCTCGATGATCTTCTGCTGGTCGGCCTCGCCCAGATAGGGGTGCATCGGCAGGGCCAGCACCGTCTCGGCCTTGGCTTCGGTGACCGGCAGGCCGCCCGCGCCGCGCGGGAAGTGGGCGTAGGGCGCCTGCAGGTGCATGGGGACGGGGTAGTAGACCGCCGTCGGAATGCCCTGCGTCTTCAGGTGGGCGGCCAGGCCGTCGCGGTTCTCGTGCTCGATCACGTACTGGGCCCAGACCGAGACGCCGCCGTCGATCACGGCCGGGGTCGCGATCACCGCGCCCTTCAGCCCCTCGGCGTAGCGGTTCGCCACGACCTGACGCAGTTCGATCTCCTCGGCGAAGAGCGCCAGCTTCTCGATCAGGATCGCCGCCTGGATGGTGTCGAGGCGCGAGTTCATGCCGATGCGGGTGTTCAGGTACTTGGGGTCGTGGTCGAAGGTCTTGCCCGCCAGGTCCGGACCGACCGCCTTGCCGTGGACGCGGTAGCTGTCCATCAGGTCCCACAGCGTGGCGTCGTTGGTCAGCACCGCCCCGCCGTCGCCGTAGCAGCCCAGCGGCTTGGCCGGGAAGAAGCTGGTGGTGGCCACGTCCGCCCAATGCAGCGGGTGCTTGCCATCCAGCGTGCAGCCGAAGCCCTGGGCGCTGTCGGAAATCAGCTTCAGGCCCTCGCGGTCGCAGATCGCCTTGATGGCCGGATAGTCGGCGGGCTGGCCGAACAGGTCGACGGCGATGACCACCTTCGGTGTCAGGCGGCCCTCGGCCTTCACCGCGGCGATGGCGGCGTCCAGCTTGGCGGGATCCAGGTTGAAGGTGTCCGGCAGGACGTCGACGAACACCGGCGTCGCGTCGACCCACGGCACGACTTCCGGCGTCGCGGCGAAGGTGAAGGACGGGCAGAACACCGCGTCGCCCCGGCGCACGCCCCAGGCCATCAGCGGCAGGACGATGGCGTCGGTGCCGTTGGCGCAGGATAAGGCCAGCTTGGCCTGGCCGAATTCGGCGAGCTTGGCCTCGAACTCGCGCACCTGCGGACCCATGACATAGGCGCCGCTGTCCAGCACCTTGGCGATGGCGGCGTCGATCTTGTCGCGGATCCGGCGCTGCTGCGCGGCGAGGTCGATGAAGGGCATGCTCATGGCGCGGCCTCTTATGCGCGGTTCATGACGAATTCGAGCCAATTGATGTAACCGACTGTTTCCCGCTTCAAGCGAGGTCAAGCGGAACCACGGCTCGGCCTTGCCGTTGACCGAAGCGCGCGGGGGCGCCTACGAGAGTTCCATGCAGACCAAACCCAGTGTCATCCCGGCGGATACGTCGCTGCCGTCGCTCGCGAACATGAAGGCCGACGAGACCATGCTCGGACACTTTCTGGATTGGCTGGGCGGCCTGGCGGTGAACCTGGTGGTCGCGGCCTTGACCTTGGCGGTGACCTTCTGGGTCGCCGGCTGGGCCGCGCGGTTCATGCGCCGGACGCTCAGCCGCGTCCACCGCAGCAATCCCGATCCGACCCTGGAGAGCTTCGCCGCCTCCTTGGCCCGCTACGCCGTGGTCGCCGTCGGCCTCGTGGCGGTGCTGCAGACCTTGGGCGTGCAGGCCACCTCGATCATCGCGGTGCTGGGCGCGGCCTCTCTGGCCATCGGCCTGGCCCTGCAAGGCGCGCTCTCGAACGTGGCGGCCGGCGTGATGATCCTGCTGTTCAGGCCCTACAAGGTCGGTGACGTCATCGAGACCGCGACCCGCCAGGGCACCGTCAAGTCGCTGGACCTTCTGTTCACCGAGATCGCCACCCCCGACAACGTCAAGGTGATGATCCCCAACAGCAAGGTGTTCGGGGACGTGATCCTGAACTACTCGTCCCACCGCAACCGGCGCGTGGACGTGCTGTTCAAGGTCCCGTTGAAGACCGACCTGGTGGCGGCGCTGAAGCGCCTGCGCGAGCGGGCCGAGAACGACCCGCGCATCCGCAAGGATCCGGCTCCGATGATCGAGGTCACCGACCTGTCGGAAGTCTTCGCCCAGGCCGCGATCCGCGTCTGGGTGGCGGCGGCCGATTTCGGACCGGTGAAGACCGACCTGATGCTGTCGGCGCATCTGCTGGCCGAGGATCCGGCGCGGGACGACCTGCCGCCGCCGCGCCCGACCAAGGCCAAGGACCCCTCGCCGGCCATGCCGGGCGAGGGCGAGCACCATCATCTGCTCAGCCTGATAAAGCCGCGTCGAGGTCGGAAATCAGGTCCCGGCAAGACTCAATCCCCACCGAAAGCCGGATGAGGCCGTCCGAAATCCCCAAAGCCGCGCGCTGATCGGCGGGGATCGAGGCGTGGGTCATGATCGCCGGATGCTCGATCAGGCTCTCGACCCCACCCAAGCTCTCGGCCAGCGTGAACAGGCGCGTGCGTTCCAGCATCTTGCGGGCGGGCGCCAGACCGCCCTTCACGTCGGCCGAAATGATGCCGCCGAAGCCGCCGACCATCTGGCGCTTGGCCAGATCGTGCTGGGGATGGCTCTCCAAGCCTGGATAGATGATGCGCTCGATGGCCGGATGCCTTTCCAGCCAGCGGGCGATCTCCAGGGCGCTTTCGCAGGCGCGCTGCATGCGCAGGGCCAGGGTCTTGACCCCGCGCAGCGCCAGGAAGCTGTCGAACGGCCCCAGCACCCCGCCGACGGCGTTCTGCAGGAACTTCATCTGCTCGGCGAGGGCGGCGTTGTCGCCGACCACCGCCACGCCGGCGACCACGTCGGAGTGGCCGTTCAGGTACTTGGTGGCCGAGTGCATGACGACGTCGAAGCCCAGCTCCAGCGGCCGCTGGATATAGGGGCTGGCGAAGGTGTTATCGGCGACGGTGATCAGGCCGCGCGCCTTGGCCAGGGCGGCGATGGCCGCCAGATCCGCCAGCCGCAGCATCGGGTTCGTCGGCGTCTCCACCCAGATCATCCGCGTCGCCGGGGTGATGGCCGCCTCGACGGCCGAAAGATCGGCCATGTCGACGAAGCTGAAGGTCAGCCCCGCCGAGCGCTTGCGCACCTTGTCGAACAACCGGAACGACCCGCCATAGAGATCGTCGCTGGCGATCACGTGCGCGCCGCTGTCCAGGGTCTCCAGGATCGTCGAGGCCGCCGCCAGGCCCGAGGCGAAGGCGAAGCCCGCCGTCCCGCTCTCCAGGTCGGCGATGCAGCGCTCGAAGGCGAAGCGGGTCGGGTTGTGGCTGCGGCTGTACTCGAAGCCCTTGTGCTCGCCAGGGCTGGCCTGGGCATAGGTCGAGGTGGCGTAGATCGGGACCATCACCGCGCCCGTGGTCGGGTCGGGATACTGGCCGCCGTGGATGGTCCGCGTGGCGAAGTCCAGGCGGTTCTTGCCGGGGGTGTCGGTCATGCGGCTCCTTAAGCGCTGAGGCGCAGGTGGTTGATCAGATCAACCCGGGTGATCACACCTAGGAACTCCTCGCCGTCGACAACAAGGGCCACCTCGTCGCGATCGAACACCTCGGGCAGGTCGTCGACCGATTGGTGGGCCTGCAGGGTCTTGACGTCGCGGGTCATGGCCTGGGCGACCGGCGTCTTGAACTTCAGGTCGCGATCATCGTCCTCGACCGCGGCCAGGATGTCGCTCTCGTCGAGGATGCCGACCAGCCGGCCATGGTCGACGACCGGCAGCTGGCTGATGTCGGACGAGCGCATGCGGTTGTAGGCGGTCAGCAGGGTGTCCTCGGGGCCGATGGCGATGACCCCGCCCTCGGCGTAGCGCTTGGCGATCAGGTCGCGCAGGTCCCCGTGCATCTCGCGCCCGTCGAAGCCGTGCGCGGCCAGCCACAGGTCGTTGAACATCTTGGTCAGGTACTTCGAGCCCGTGTCGCAGACCAAGGTCACCACCCGCCGTGGCGCGGTCTGCTCGCGGCAATAGCGCAGCGCCGCCGCCAGCAGGCAGCCCGAGGACGAGCCGGCCAGGATGCCCTCCTTGCGCAGCAGCTCGCGAGCCGTGCCGACGCTCTCGCGATCGCTGATCGAATAGGCCTTGGACACCAGGTCCATCTGGGCGTTAGCGGGAATGAAGTCCTCGCCGATGCCCTCGACGATCCAGCTGCCCGCCTCGCCGAAGGTCCTGGTCTCGACATAGTCGCGCAGGATCGAGCCTTCGGGATCGGCCAGCACCATCTTCGTCTTGGAGGAGTTCGCCTTCATGTAGCGGCCGACGCCGGTGAGGGTGCCGCCCGAACCAACGCCGACGACGATGGCGTCGATGTCGCCGTTCATCTGGGCCAGCAGCTCGGGGCCGGTCGTCGTTTCGTGGGCCAGGGGGTTGGCCGGGTTCTCGAACTGGTTGGCGTACAGCGCGCCGGGGATCGACTGGGCCAGACTCTGGGCCATGTCCTGGTAGTATTCGGGATGACCCTTGCCGACGTCGCTGCGGGTCAGGCGCACGTCCACGCCCATGGCCCGCAGGTGCAGGATCTTCTCCCGCGCCATCTTGTCGGGGACGATCAGGATCAGCTTGTAGCCCTTCAGCGTGGCGACCTGGGCCAGGCCAAGGCCCGTATTGCCCGCTGTCGCCTCGATGATCGTGCCGCCGGGCTTGAGGCGACCGTCGGCCTCGGCCGCCTCGATCATCGCGCGGGCCACCCGATCCTTGATCGAGCCGCCGGGGTTCTGGTTTTCTAGCTTGAGGAAGAGCCGGCAGAGGCCGGTGTCGAGATTCTTCACCTCTACCATCGGGGTGCGGCCGATCAGGTCGAGTGCGGAACCGGCAATGCCGGGAAGTCCGGATTTGAGGTCGTTCATGGCGCAGCTCCGCCGCCGGGTGAAACGATTTCACCTAGGTAGGTACGGTTCGCGCAAGAAAGAAAGGCCGTTGGCGCGCTTATCTTGGATGGATCGTTCGGGATTTACGAAGGATCGGCCTGCTCATAGCGTCGCTTCATGACCGACGCCTTTGCCGCCGAATTCGAAGACCTGTTCCGGGCGACCTACCGGGCCGCGGTCAGGCGCGTACGCGACAAGCGCGAGCGGCTGTCGCCCGAGACCACGACTCTGCTGGACCATCTGGCCGCGGCCGGTCCGCTGACCGCCGGCGAACTCTCCCGCTGCCTCGACCGTGCCCCCAGCACCCTGACCGAGATGGTCGATCACCTGGTCGACAAGGGCCTGCTGACCCGCGACCGTGATCCGGCCGACGCCCGCCGCAGCCTGATCTGGCTGACCGACACCGGCCAGGCCGCCCTGCTGGAAAGCCGGAACGTGCTGGACCTCGACATCCTGGCCGCCGCCGGCGCGGGCCTCGCACCGGAACAGCGCCAGGCCCTCATCGATCACTTCCGGGCCTTCGTCGCCCACCTGAAAGGAACCCGCCCATGAGCCACAACTGCGAAAGCTGCGGCATGCCGATCGAGACCGGTTCCTACTGCCAGCACTGCGTCGACGAGGCTGGCGTACTGCAGGACTTCCCCACCCGCTTCGAGCGGATGGTGCAATGGCAGGAGCGGCGCGGCAGCCCGCGCGCCCAGGCCGAGCAGGAAACCATCGCCTACATGTCGAAAATGCCCGCGTGGAAGGACCACCCGGAGGTGCTGGCCCGCCTCTAGGCCGTACCGAGTGTGCCCCGCTGGTTTAGCCACTCCGTGGCGAACTTCTTCGACAGGCACACGTCCTCGAACACCACCCGGCGCAGCTGACCCAGCAGCTCGGGCGTGTCGTGGATAATCACGAAGGGGAAGCCGTTGGCCGAAAGGAATCCGTGGAGGAATCGCGAAAAGCGGTCGGCCTCTTCGGGGCCGGCCAAGCGGACTTCGGTTTCGGCGGCAGTGGGAACCATGAGCGTGGCCCTCTGTGGACGGACCAAGCCTTAACGCATGAACTCGCATTTGCGAACCAGCTTCGCCACTGCGAAATAAACTGTGATCACTTGTTCGGCTCCCGGGCGAGCCATGGCCCGCCCGGGAGCAGCGGATGCCTAGAGGATGGACTGGCCGGTCGAGGCCCAGTCCTTCAGGAACTGTTCCAGGCCCTTGTCGGTCAGCGGGTGCTTGTAGAGGTCGCTGAACACGGCCGGCGGGATGGTGACGACATCAGCGCCGACGATGGCGGCTTCCTTGACGTGGGCGGCGTTGCGCACCGAGGCCGCCAGGATCTCGGTCTCGTAGCCGTAGTTGTCGTAGATCGTCCGGATGTCGCGGATCAGGTCCATGCCGTCGAAGCCGTAGTCATCCAGGCGGCCGATGAACGGCGAGACGAAGGTCGCGCCGGCCTTGGCGGCCAGCAGCGCCTGGGTCGGCGAGAAGCACAGGGTGACGTTGGTCTTGATCTCTTCGTCGGCGAAGGCGGCGCAGGCGATCAGGCCGTCACGGGTCAGCGGGATCTTCACCACCACGTTCGGGGCGATGGCGGCCAGCTTCTTGCCTTCGGCGATCATGGCGTCGGCCGTGGTGGCGGCAACCTCGGCGCTGATCGGACCGGGGACGATGTCGCAGATCTCGGCGATCACTTCCAGCATCGGACGGCCCGACTTGGCGATCAGGGTCGGGTTGGTCGTGACGCCGTCGATCAGGCCGGTCGTGGCCAGGTCGGCGATGACCTTGGTGTCGGTGCTGTCGAGGAAGATCTGCATGGTCGCTCGCGCTGGATTTTCTGGAAAAGTTGGGCCTGGGTTTATCCCGCCGGGCCCGGCCGCGCCAGCATTTAGGCCTGAAATCCAGTCGCCACGAGCTGATCGGCCGTGCGTTCGACCGCCGTGCGCCAAGGCTCGGGCATGAAACCGAACGCCCGCTGAAGCTTGCCCGTGTCGAGGGGAGAGCGGGGCGGACGCGGCGCGGGCTCGGCGAACGCCGCCTGTGTGGTAGGTTCGACCCTCGCCCGGGTCAGCGGATCGCGGTCGATCGCGGCCTTGGCGAAGTCGAAGCGGCTGGTCTCGCCGGCGTTGGCGAAGTGGAACAGGCCGAACACGGGATCGCCGGTGGGCGCGGCGGCCCAGCGCGGCGCGGTCGCGACCAGGAACGCGGCCAGGGCCTCGCCGTCGGTCGGCGATCCGAACTGGTCGGCCACCACCTTCAGCACCTCGCGCTCGCGGGCCAGGTGCAGCATGAAGCTCACATAGTTGCGGCCGTAGCGGGAGAAGACCCACGAGATTCGCAGGACCGCCGTGCGCGGATGAGCCAGTACGGCCTGCTCGCCGGCCAGCTTCGAGCGGCCATAGACATTGATCGGTCGGGCCGTGTCGGTCTCGACATAGGGCCGGTCGGTCAGGCCGTCGAACACCGCGTCGGTCGACAGATGCACGAACGGCAAGTCGCGCTCGGCGCAGGTTTTCGCCATCTCGCCCGGCGCGATCGCATTGACGGCGAAGGCCTCGTCCGGCCGCGCCTCGGCCGGGTCGACCTGGGTGAAGGCGGCGGTGTTGAGAACCAGGTCGCAGTCGGCGGCCAGGATCGCGGCGCGGATCGCCTCGGGATCTTGCAGGTCGCAGTCGGCGCGGGAGAGAGCCATCACCTCGGCGCGCCCTTGGGCGCTGGCCTGGACGGCGGTGGCGACCTGGCCGGTCCTGCCGAACTGCAGGATCCTCATTCAGCCCATCTTCACTTGAGGGCCGGGACGCGATCACCCAGCACCTGGGCGACGAAGGCCCGCAGGTTGCCGCCCTTGAACAGATAGCCTGGCATGCCGGCGCGGTTGCCGGCCTCCACGTCGATGTGGCGGTCGCCGATGATCACCGCTTCCTCGGGCTTGAGGTTCCATTCGGCCAGGCCGCGCAGGACCATGCCGGGATTGGGCTTGCGATCGGGGTGGTCGGCGACGCGATAGGCCTCGACGATCGCCGTCTCATGGAAGGGCGAGTAGTAGAAGGCGTTGATCTGCCCTCCCAGCTCGGCCAGCTGGTCTTGCATGGCGTCGTGGAACCGGTCCATCGCCGCCTCGTCGAAATAGCCGCGGCCAATCCCCGACTGGTTGGTGACGACCAGGACCTTCAGTCCCGCCTTGGTCATCGCCGCCACCGCCTCGCGAGCGCCGTCGATCCACTCCAGCCGGGCCGGATCGAAAACATAGCCATGGTCTATGTTCAGGACGCCGTCCCGGTCCAGGAACACGGCCTTCAAGGGCGAAGCAACGGACGTGTCGATCATGACTTGAGCACTACTCCGGGCGGCGCCGAATCGCCAGAGCGACATCTTGGCCTGGACACACGATACGCTCTAGAAGGAGGCGCTTCTGGGAGCCTTCGATGACCAACGCCTTCGCCGACGCCGCCCGCCTGCGCGACCGCCTCAAGACCTGGGCGACCGAGGCCGCCTATCCGCTGTGGTGGGACAAGGGCGCCGATCCGGCCGGCGGCTTCTTCGAGAAGCTCTCGCTGGAGGGCGATCCGGTCCAGGGCCCACGTCGGGGCCGGGTCCTGCCGCGCCAGATTTATTCGTATTCTGTCGCCGGCGATCTGGGCTGGAGCGGCCCCTGGCGGAAGGCCGTCGAGCACGGCCTGTCCTTCTATCTGTCGAACTATCGTCGCCCGGACGGTCTGTTCCGCGCCCTGGTCGGACCTGACGGCGCCAGCCTGGACGACTCGGCCGCCCTCTACGACCAGGCCTTCGCGATGTTCGCCGCCGCCGCCGTGGCGCGGGTCGCGCCGGAGCGCGCGGACGCGATGCGCGCCCTGGCGACCGAGGTCCGCGGCAAGCTGATCGCCACGCGCAAGCATCCCCAAGGCGGCTTCTACCTGACCGATCCGCCCAGCCCGCCGCAGGGCTCCAACGAGCACATGCACCTGCTGGAGGCCTGCCTGGCCTGGTCCGAGATCGACGCCGATCCGGTCTGGCGCGCCCTGGCCGACGAGATCGCCGAGCTGACCTTGGCGAAGTTCATCCAGGCCGAGAGCGGCATGCTGCGCGAGTTCTTCGACCTGGACTGGAATCCCGCCTCCGGGCGCGAAGGCCGGATCTGCGAGCCGGGGCATCAGTTCGAATGGGGCTGGCTGCTGCTGCGCTGGGGCAAGCTCGCCGGCCGCGCCGACGCCACGGCCGCCGCCTTGCGGATGATCGAGGCGGGCGAGACCCACGGGATCAATCTGGAGAACGGCGTGGCGATCAACGCCCTGCTCGACGACTTCTCGATCGACGACGCCAACGCCCGCCTGTGGCCGCAGACCGAACGGATCAAGGCCGCGGTCCTGGCCGCCGAGATCACCGGCGAGGACAAGTATTGGGCGATGGCGGCGGCCGGCGCGGAGGGCCTGATGGCCTATCTGCGGACCCCGGTTCCGGGCGTCTGGCGCGACAAGATGCGGCCCGACGGCGACTTCATCGACGAGCCGGCGCCGGCCAGCTCGTTCTACCACATCCTCTGCGCGATCGTGGAGTTCGACCGGGCGGTCAGCGCGCATCCCGCCAAGGCGTGAACGGTTTGATGGAATGCGCGCCGGCGAAAGCTAGCGCGCCTTCGTGACCAGCAGGGTCGCCGCGCCGATGGCCCGGGCCCGGACCTCGGCCTCCAGCGGGATGATGGCGCCGGCGGCGTAGACGTCGCCGTCCATCTCCAGCACGCCTTCCAGCAGCTGCACGGTCGAGGCCGGCAGGGCGAAGGTCTCGCCGGCCGGGGCGCGGCGCAGCTCGACATCGAAGCCGTCGGTCGTGACCAGGGTCTCGATCCCGTTCGGCTGAGCGCTCTTGCGCGAGGCGATCGAGCGGCCCTTGGCCTTCAGGCCATCGACCAGGACCTTCACGGCCTGGCTGTCCTTGCGGTGGCAGACCAGCACCGCGTCCGGCTCGGCCACCACCACGATGTCGCTAACGCCGATCACCCCGACATAGGGACCGGTCGTGCGGACCAGGACGCCCGAGGCGCCATGCAGGTCGACATCGCCGTCCTGGGCGTTGCCGTCGTCGTCGCGGATCGAGGCTTCCCAGATGGCGTCCCACGCGCCCAGGTCGGACCAGGCGAAGGCGGCGGGGACGACCGCGGCTTTCGTGGTGTGCTCCATGATCGCGTAGTCCAGGGAGATCTTCTTGGCCTGGGCGAAGGTGTCGCGATCCAGGCGACCGATGCCGGCTTCCAATTCCAGCACCGCGATCGTCGCCTTGGCGGCGGCGGCGACGGTCGGCTCGAACGCCTCGAACTCGCCCATCAGGGTCGCGGCCTTGAACGCGAAGTTGCCGCTGTTCCAGAGATAGCCTTCCAGCAGATAGCGCTCGGCGGTCGCCTGGTCGGGCTTCTCGACGAAGGCGGCGACCGATCGCACCGAGCCATCCAGCAGCGCGTCGCCCGGGCGGATGTAGCCGAAGCCGGTGGCCGGCACGGTGGGCTGCACGCCGAAGGTGACGATCAGGTCGCTCTCGGCGGCCTTGGCGGCGGTGACCGCGGCCTCGCCGAAGATCTCCGGCTGGGCGATGTGGTGATCGGCGGCCAGCATCAGCACGACGCCTTCCGGATCCTGGTTTTCGACATAGGCGGCCGCCACAGCCACGGCCGGGGCGCTGTCACGCGCCTCGGGCTCGACCAGGATGGTCACCCAGGTGTCGATCTCGGCGGTCTGCTGGGCGACGAAATCGACCATGGCCTGGCCGGTGACGATGACGATCTCGGCCACGCCGGGAATGTCCTTCACCCGCAGCACGGTCTCCTGGAACGACGAGCGTTCGCCGACCAGCTTCAGGAATTGCTTGGGCTGGTCGCTGCGCGAAGCCGGCCAGAGACGCGTGCCTGAGCCACCGCACAGGATCACCGGATAGATCGAAGCCAAGATATGTCCCCACACTCTTCAGTCTTGCCCCCTTGATAGGGAGTCATTGCGAAGAGTGCTTAAAGGGAAAGTCCCGAGGAACGAAGAGTTTTCACCCGTTTGGCGTATTGGCGTGCAGCTCGGCCAACCAGGCATCCGCCGTGACGTCGGAAGGCATCCGCCAGTCGCCGCGCGGAGACAGGGCGCCGCCGGACGAAATCTTGGGCCCGTTCGGCACGGCCGATCGCTTGAACTGGTTGGCGAAGAACCGTTTCAGGAAAAGCTCCAGCCAGCGCTTGATCTCGGCCAGGTCGTAGGCGCGGCGGTCGTTCGCGGGCAGGCCCGCCGGCCAGCCGCCCTTGTCCGCGTCATGCCAGGCGCTCCAGGCCAGGAAGGCGATCTTGGACGGCGCCATGCCGTAGCGGGTCAGATAGTAGAGGTTGAAGTCCTGCAGGGCGTAGGGCCCGACGAAGCTCTCGGTCGCCTGGGTGACTTCGCCCGGCACCAGCTCCGGCGAGATCTCGGTGGCCAGGATGTCGTCCAGCAGGGCGGTGGTCGCCGCGTCGACATCGCCCGAATGGGCCACGAAGCGGATCAGGTGCTGGATCAGCGTCTTGGCCGCCCCGCAGTTGGGGTTGTAGTGGCTCATGTGGTCGCCGACGCCATAGGTGCACCAGCCCAGGGCAAGCTCCGACAGGTCGCCGGTGCCGACGACCAGGGCCGCGTTGTGGTTGGCCAGGCGGAACAGGTAGTCGGTGCGCAGGCCCGCCTGCACGTTCTCGAAGGTCACGTCATAGACCGGCTCGCCCCGCCCGAACGGGTGGTCGAGATCCTTTAGCATCTGGGTCGCGGCCGGCCGGATGTCGAGCTCGGCGGCGGTGACGCCGATCGCCCGCATCAGCGCCCAGGCGTTCGACTTCGTGCGGTCCGAGGTGGCGAAGCCCGGCAGGGTGTAGGCCAGGATGTTGGCGCGCGGCAGGCCCAGCTGGTCGACGGCCTTGGCCGCCACCAGCAGCGCCTGGGTCGAGTCCAGGCCGCCGGAGACGCCGATCACCAGCTTCTTCAGCCCGGAGGCCTCGAGCCGCCGAGCCAGGCCCTGGACCTGGATGTTGTAGGCCTCGTAGCAGTTCTCGCGCAGCTTGGCCGGGTCGGACGGCGTGAACGGGAAGCGCTCGATCGCGCGCGCCAGGGCCAGGTCGCCCTTCGGCGCGTCGAACACGAACGGCACGATGCGGAACGGGACCTTGGCCGGCGCCAGGGCCATGGCGTCGCCGAAGCTGCCGACCCGCATGCGCTCCTGGCGGATCCGCTCGACATCGACGTCGGCGAAGGTCCAGGCCGGACCGGTCGAGAACCGCGCGGTCTCGGCCAGCAGGGCGCCCATCTCGTGGATGTCGACATGGCCGTCCCAGGCCAGGTCCGTCGAACTCTCGCCGGCCCCGGCGGCCGAATAGACATAGGCCGCGATCATCCGCGACGACTGGCTGGCGCAAAGCAGGCGGCGGGTTTCGGACTTGCCGATGGTGATGTTGCTGGCCGAGAGATTCAGCAGGATTTCGGCCCCTGCCAGAGCCTGGGCCGTGCTGGGCGGGGTCGGCGTCCAGACGTCCTCGCAGATCTCGACGCCGATCGTGAACGGTGTCGGGCCGTCGGCCCGAAGCAGGATGTCGGTCCCGAACGGAACGGCCTGGCCGGCCAGGGTCAGGGTCTTGCCCGTGACGCCCGCGCCCGGCGTGAACCAGCGGCGTTCGTAGAACTCGCGATAGTTGGGCAGGAAGCTCTTGGGGACCACGCCCAGAACCTGGCCGCCCTGGATGGCCACTGCGGTGTTGTAGAGCCGGCCACCATCCCGCAGCGGGGCGCCGACCACGATCAGCGGCGCCAGCGCCTTGCTCTCGGTCGCCAGGGTCGCGATCGCGGCCTCGGCGGCGTCCAGCAGCGCTTCCTGCTGCAGCAGATCGTCGATCGTGTAGCCGGTCAGGCCCAGCTCCGGGAACACGATGACCGCCACGCCGGCCTCGTGCGCCTCGCGCGCCAGGGCCAGGACGCTCCGGGCGTTGGCGGCCGGATCGGCCAGTTTCACCTTCGGAACCGCCGTCGCCACGCGGACGAAGCCATGGCGATAGGGCGAGAAGAACGACGGACTACCCAAGGAACCGGCCTTTCAGGGTTATGCTGCAAATGAGCATAAGTCGGTCTCCAGCTATAACGCCTGCGGACGGTGTTGCATAGCGTCCTCGATACGTCGCCAGGACGCCCGCGCGGGTTGACCCTCGGGGGTTCCCATGCGACCTGCCCCCTCGCGCAGCCCTGCAAAACAAAGACAAGACGGAAGCCAACATGCCCGTTTCGCCCATCAAGATGGCCGACGCGATCCGCGTCCTTTCCATGGACGCCGTGCACAAGGCCAAGTCCGGACACCAAGGCATGCCGATGGGCATGGCCGACGTGGCGACCGTCCTGTGGGGCAAGTTCCTGAAGTTCGACGCCTCCAAGCCCGACTGGGCCGACCGCGACCGCTTCGTGCTGTCGGCCGGCCACGGCTCGATGCTGCTCTACTCCCTGCTTCACCTGACCGGCTTCAAGGCCGTGACGATGAAGGAGATCGAGAACTTCCGTCAGTGGGGGTCGCTGACCCCCGGCCACCCGGAAGTCCACCACACCCCCGGCGTCGAGACCACGACCGGTCCGCTGGGCCAGGGTTTGGCCACCGCCGTCGGCATGGCCATGGCCGAGGCCCATCTGGCCGGCCGCTTCGGCCATGACCTGGTCGACCACCGCACCTGGGTGATCGCCGGCGACGGCTGCCTGATGGAAGGCGTCAGCCACGAGGCCATCAGCATCGCCGGCCGCCTGCGCCTGAAGAAGCTGACGGTGCTGTTCGACGACAACAACACCACCATCGACGGCGAGGCGACGATCTCCGAGACCGGCGATCAGGTCGCCCGCTTCAAGGCCGCCGGCTGGGCCGTGAAGGTCGTCGACGGCCACGACCACGGCAAGATCGCCGCCGCCCTGCGCTGGGCCACCAAGCAGGACCGCCCGACCATGATCGCGTGCAAGACGCTGATCTCGAAGGGCGCGGGCCCCAAGGAAGGCGACCCCCACAGCCACGGCTACACCCTGTTCGACGACCAGATCAAAGCCGCTCGCGAGGCCATGGGCTGGGACGCCGCGCCGTTCACCGTGCCCGACGACATCGCCAAGGCCTGGAAGAGCGTCGGCCGCCGCGGCGCCAAGGTCCGCAAGGCCTGGGAAGCCAAGCTCGGGGCGTCCATCCACGCCAGCGACTTCACCCGCGCGATGAAGGGCGAACTTCCGGCCAACGCCTTCGAGGCCGTCGACGCCCACATCGCCAAGGCCCTGGAGACCAAGCCGGTCAACGCCACCCGCGTCCACTCCGGCGCGGCCCTGGATCACCTGATCCCGGCGATCCCCGAGATGATCGGCGGCTCGGCCGACCTGACCGGCTCGAACAACACCCTGGTCAAGGGCATGGGCGCGTTCGACTTGCCGGACTACACCGGCCGCTACGTCCACTACGGCGTGCGCGAGTTCGGCATGGCCGCGGCCATGAACGGCATGTCGCTGCACGGCGGCGTGATCCCGTATTCGGGCACCTTCCTGGCCTTCGCCGACTACAGCCGCGCCGCGATCCGCCTGGGCGCCCTGATGGAAGCCCGCGTCATCCACGTGATGACCCACGACTCCATCGGCCTGGGCGAGGACGGTCCGACCCACCAGCCGGTGGAACAGGTCGCGTCCCTGCGCGCCATCCCGAACCTCCTGGTTTTCCGTCCGGCCGACGCGGTGGAAGCCGCCGAGTGCTGGAAGGTCGCCCTGCAGCAGGCCCGCACCCCGTCGGTCATGACCCTGTCGCGCCAGAAGACCCCGCACGTCCGCACGCAAGGCGGCGATCTCTCGGCCAAGGGCGCCTACGAACTGCTGGCCGCCGAGGGCGGCGAGGCCGAAGTGACGATCTTCGCCTCGGGCACAGAAGTGGGCGTCGCCGTCGCCGCCCGCGATCTCCTGCAGGCCAAGGGCAAGCCGACCCGGGTCGTCTCGACCCCGTGCTGGGAGCTGTTCGCCAAGCAGGACGCCGCCTATCAGGCTTCGGTCATCGGCACGGCGCCCGTCCGGGTCGCCGTGGAAGCCGGCATCCGCATGGGCTGGGAGCGCTTCATCGGCGAGACCGGCAAGTTCGTCGGCATGAAGAGCTTCGGCGCCTCGGCCCCGTTCGAGGTGCTGTACCAGAAGTTCGGCATCACCGCCGAAGCCGTCGCCGAAGCGGCTCAATAGATCCGTCGGGCCTGGGGCGGACGCCTCAGGCCTCGACGACCCTACGCTCCAGCGCCGGCTGACCATGCCGGGTCGCCATGATCTCGCCGATCACCGCCACGGCCACCTCGAACGGGGCCTTGCCGCCCAGGTCGAGGCCGATCGGGGCGCGCAGCTTGGCGAGATCGCGGTCGGAAAGCCCGGCCGCCTTCAGCCGCGCCAGCCGCTCGGGCAGCCGGCGGCGCGCGCCTAGCAAGCCGACATAGGGCGCGGGCGAGGGCAAGGCCGCCCTTAGGGCCTCATGATCCAACTCCAGGTCATGGCCGCAGACGGCGACGGCGGTCCAGGCGTCCAGGCCGATCGCCGCCAGCGCTTCGCCGGCGGCGTCTCGGCGGTAGGCGACGTCCGGCAGCGGCGGCGGCGTCTCCGGCCCCTTGGGGCGGACCAGCGTGGTCTCGAAGCCCGATTGCGCGCCCAGGCTGGCCACCGCCAGGGCGGTCGGGTCGCCGCCCAGCACCACCAGGCGCGGGGCGGGATCGTAGGCGCGCTCGAACGCGCCGGTCCACGGCGCCTGGGGCTCCTCGACGCACAGCCGTCTCAGGCCGTCGCTGACCCAGAAGGCCGGGGCCCGGGCGGCGGCCAGGTCCAGCAGGGTTCGCGCCGCCGGATCGTCGGGCTCGATCTTCTCGACCAGGATTTCGATTCGCGCGCCGCACAGCAGGCGAATGTCCGGCCAGGGACTGCCCTCGCCATAGACCAGGCGCCGCGGCTGGCCGTCCGCCAGGCAGGCGCGGGCGTGGGTCTCAACGTCGGCCTCGATGCAGCCGCCCGACAGAAAGCCCGAAATAATATTTTTCCCGAACAACATCTGGGCGCCGACCGGGCGGGGACCGCCGCCGCCCAGGGCGATGATGGTGGCCAGGGCGGCGGGACCCCTGGAAAGCGCGACGGCCAAGGCCGGGCGGGCGTCGTCGGCCATCCCGTGCATCGGCCAGAGGGCGGCGGCGTCGTCTGAGCGGTCGTCGATCATCGGCGCGATATTAACCCCTCGGCAAGGTTCCAGAAACCTGATGTTCAAACCTTGGCGCGTACCGTTCGCCTCTGGTTGGTGTTTTGTCAGCGCGGATGGCGATGTCCATTTCGGTCTCAAAACTCGGTTTGGCTGCGGCCCAGTTCGGTCTCGATGGCGGAAGCTCATCGGCGCCGCGCGGCCGCTCGCCCGAAGCCGAAGCGCGCGACATGCTGACCATCGCCGCCCGCGCCCGCCTGTCCATGCTGGACGCTTCCGGCCTGTTCGGCCGCGCCGAGCAGACGCTGGGCGACCTGATTCCACGGCCGGTGCCGTTTCGCCTGACCATCGCCACGGCCCGCGCCGATCGCGGCCCCGACTTCGTCGAGGCCGAGGCCCGCGCCACCCTGCGCCGCCTGGGCGTCGAGCGCGCCGATCTCGATCATCGTCCATTCGCCCGCGGAGCTTTTCGGCCCGCACGGCGCGGCCCTGTGGGATCGCCTGCAGCGGCTGAAGGACCAGGGCCTGTTCGCAAAGGTCGGCGTCGCCGCCCACGCCAGCGACGACCCCGTCGGCGTGGCCAAGCGCTTCAAGCCCGATATCCTGCAGGCGCCGGCCTCGCTGCTCGACCAGCGCCTGCTGGCCGACGGCTCGCTGCAACGCATCGCCGGTATGGGCGTCGAGGTGCACCTGCGCTCGATCTTCCTGAACGGTCTGCTGTTCCTGCCGCCCGACCGTGTTCCGGCCCAGCTGAAGGGCGCTTCGGGCCGTCTGTCGCGCGTGCGCCGCATGATCGCCGAGGGCCGCTCGGATCCGCTTCAGGCCGCCCTGGGCTTCGCCCTGTCGCGCCCGGAAGGCTCGGCCGTGCTGGTCGGCTGCAACTCGGCCGCCGAACTTTCGGCCGTGGTCGCCGCCGCCTCGAGCCCGCCGCCGGACCTCGACTGGGACGAGATGGCGATCGACGACCCGGTCGCGCTCGACCCGCGACGTTGGGTCGCCTGACCCACACCTAGAATCGCCTGAGACAGTTCGAACGGCTTGATCGGCCGCGTGTCGTCGCGCGTTCGCGGCCGCGGATTGAGCTTATCGGGTAAGATCTTTTAATCGTCTGATTCACCTGGGTTTTATGAGTCTGGTCTAGCTTGGTCCTAACGAAGGGAGACCGCGTCATGATCCTCGCCGTCCTGCAGGCCCGCATGGGGTCGTCTCGCTTGCCCGGCAAATCGATGGCCACGCTCCAGGGCGAGCCGATGATCGTGCGCCAGCTGGAGCGCCTGCGCGGCGCGCGGACCCTGTCCAAGATCATCGTGGTGACCAGCACCGACGCGGCGGATGACGCCCTGGCCGGCTTCCTGGTCTCGCGCGGCCACACCGTCCATCGCGGGGCCGGCGCCGACATCCTGGCCCGCATCGCCCGCTGCGCCGACGCGATCAGCGCCGTCAGCCACGTGGTGCGCCTGAAGGGCGACGCGCCGTTTATGGATCCGGGCGTCATCGACGACGCCGTCCGCATGGCCCTGGCCAGCGGCGCCGACTACACGTCCAACCGCGTGCATCGCACCTTCCCGGCCGGCCTCGAAGTCGAGGTGATCAAGGCCGGCGTGCTGCGCCAGGCCGCCGCCGAGGAACGCGACCCGATGGCCCGCATCTCGCCGACCGCCGCCATCCGCAACCAGCCGCAGCGCTGGAGCCAGGCTCATCTGAAGGCCGCTCGCGACTGCTCGCGGCTGGACTGGCGCGTCAAGACCGCCGCCGACCTGGCCTTCGCCCGCTCGGTCTACGACGCTCTCCATCCGGTCGACCCGGGCTTCCGCATGGGCGACGTGCTGGATCTGGTCGAGAGCCGCCAGGACATCGCCCGCTTCGCGGCGTGAGCCCCGGGTAACAACTGGAACAGATAGCCGTCTTCCCGGCGAAAGCCGGGACCCAGATCGTAGAGCTGGGTGGCGCATACAGAAACGCCCGCGATCCTGTCCGGAACGCGGGCGCTCTTACATCTGGGCCCCGGCGTTCGCCGGGGAAGTGGAATGGGGCAGCGCCTACTTCCAAGCCCCATACGGATCCACCGACGTCTTGCCCAGCGCCTCGGCCACGGCCGGGTGGGTCAGTTCGCCCTTCAGCACGTTGAGGCCGCGCGCCAGGTGGACGTTGGTCTTCAAGGCGTCCAGGCCCTTGTCGGCCAAGGCCAGGCCGAACGGCAGGGTGGCGTTGCCCAGGGCTTCGGACGAGGTGCGCGGGGCCGCGCCCGGCATGTTGGCCACGCAGTAGTGGACGACGCCGTCGACCACATAGGTCGGCTCGGCGTGGGTGGTCGGCTTGCTGGTCTCGAAGCAGCCGCCCTGGTCGATCGAGACGTCCACGAGGACCGAGCCCGGCTTCATCTGCTTGAGGTGCTCGCGGCGGACCAGCTTGGGCGCGGCCGCGCCGGCGGTCAGCACCGCGCCGATGATCACGTCGGCCTTGAGGATCTCTTCCTCGACGGCGGCGAAGGTCGAATAGCGGGTCAGGATGCGGCCTTGATAGAGGTCGTCCAGCTCGCGCATGCGCGGGATCGAACGCTCCAGCACCACGACCTCGGCGCCCAGGCCGGCGGCCATGCGGGCGGCGTTGCTGCCGACCACGCCGCCGCCCAGCACGGCCACGCGGGCCGGGGGCACGCCGGGCACGCCGCAGAGCAAGAGGCCCATGCCGCCGTTGTGCTTGAGCAGGGTCTCGGCGGCCGAGAACACGGCGATCCGGCCGGCCACTTCCGACATCGGGGCCAGCAACGGCAGGCCGCCGCGCGCGTCGGTGACGGTCTCGTAGGCGATGGCGGCCGCACCGCTCTTCAGCAGGCCCTCGGTCTGGGCGGGATCGGGCGCCAGATGCAGGTAGGTGAACAGGATGTGGCGCGGCTCGAGCTTCTCCCACTCGACCTTTTGCGGCTCCTTGACCTTCACGATCATGTCCGCGCCGGCGAAGACCGCGGCCGCGTCGGGGGCGATGGTCGCGCCGGCCTTCACATAGACGTCGTCGGCATAGCCGGCGCCGAGGCCCGCGCCTGACTGGACCAGCACGGTGTGGCCGTGGCCGACATACTCGCGAACGGCCGTGGGGGTGAGCCCGACCCGGTGTTCGCCCGGTTTGATCTCGGAAGGGACGCCAACGCGCATGATGCTTCCTCCAAAAGCGCTTTGATCGAGACTGTGCGCCCAGCCGGGCGCAGTTTCCCTGGTGATTTCGTGTCCGCAGACCGCTGTTGCGCAGGATTCCTGCGTGCTATGACGGCGATATGAAGAAAGCCGCCGTTGACCTGGATGGTTTCGACCGGAAGCTCCTGCACCTGCTCCAGCGGCGGGGTCGAGCCAGCTATGTGGAAATGGCCGAGGCGGTGAATCTTTCCGAATCCGCCTGTCTGCGCCGGGTGCGGGCGCTTGAGGAGGCCGGCGTCATCGGCCGCTACGCCGCCGTGATCGACGAGCGGGCGGTGGGGCTGCCGCTCAGCGTCTTCGTCACCGTGACCTTGTCCTCCCAGGCCGAGACCGCGCTGAGCGCTTTCGAGAAGGCGATCACCAATGTTCGCGAGGTGGCCGAGTGCTACCTGATGACCGGCGGCTCGGACTATCTGCTGCGCCTGGTGGTGCGCGACGTCGACGACCTGGAGCGGGTCCACGCCCAGGAGCTGACCCGCATCCCCGGCGTGATCCGGGTCAGCAGCAGCATCGCCATGCGCACAGTCGTTAAGCGCGCCGAATTGCCGCTGTGAGCGCCTGATTAATCTTTCCTGAGCCGTTCCTGGCTAGGCTTTCGCCCGACATTCAAGGCCACGTCGGGGGACGAGATGGTTTCGAGACGGATCCTGCTGGGGGCCCTGGCGGGCCTGGCCGCGCCAGCCCTGGCCTTCGCCGAGGGCGACGGTCCGGCGCCCAACCTGCTGACCCGCAAGGGCCGCCGCACCTCCAGCGCCCTGAGGCATCAGGCGACCGACAAGGCCGCGCTGGACAAGGCCCTGGCCACCGTCAAGCCGCTGGAAACCGAGCCCGCCCACGCCGCGCCCGCCGCCGAGCCGGCGCAGGCGGTCTCGCCCGACGAGGCCCTGGGTCGCCTGAAGCAGGGCAACGCCATCTTCGCGCGCGGCGGCGCCAACCTCGTCCTGCCGACCACGGCTCGGGTGGCCGAGCTGGCCAAGGGCCAGGCGCCGTTCGCGGTGGTGATCGGCTGCGCCGATAGCCGCACCGCGCCGGAGCTGGTCTTCGACTGCAATCTCGGCGAGCTGTTCGTGATCCGCGTGGCTGGCTCGACCGTCAGCCGCGAGGGTCTGGGCTCGATCGTCTACGCCGTCGAGCACCTGGGCGCGCCGCTGATCGTGGTGCTGGGCCACACCAAGTGCGGCGCCGTGGGCGCGGCCGTGGACGTCGCCAAGAAACATTCGGAGCTGCACGGCGCCCTGCACGAAATGGTGCTGCCGATCCTGCCTGCCGTGCTGGAGGCCGACGAGACCCATCCCGCCGACCTGCAGGACGCCGCCATCCGCCGCAATGTCCGCGACATCGCCGGTCGCCTGAAGGTCGCCGATGGCGTCCTGGCCGAGCGCATCCACGAGGGCCGGCTGAAGGTCGTCTCGGCCTGCTACGACCTGACCACCGGCGTAGTGAGTTTCGACGCCTAAGCTCTACCTTAACGCTGTCATTTCAATGCCGTTGACCCCTGGTCGTGCTTGGGCTCAAGTCTCCCCAATCAGCGCAAATCAGGTGGGAGACTACGGATGTCGACGGACGAGACGCCGCCGGAAGGCGGGCGCGACCTCCGCTCATCTCTGACAGCGCGCTGGAACGCCTTACGCGCCGGGGTCTCCGAACGCTGGCCCGCCGCCCTCAAAGGCCCCGTGGCCATCGCGGTGGCCGGGGCGTTGATCGTCGGCTTCGGTGGCGGCTTCGCGGCCGGCAAGGGCGGCTGGTTCTTCGGCGGCGGCAAGCCGGCGGGTGTCGAATCGGTCAAGGGCGAGGCCTGGTCGCTGTTCGGCAAGCCGCGCGGCGCCAACGCGCCTCGACGCGGGATCCCCAAGCCCGAGGGCTTCGCGGTCTGGCAGACCCGCGTCGATAGCAGCGGCCCCGACCCGCTGGCCTGCATCCGCATGAGCAAGGCGCTGGATCCGTCCAAACCCTATGCCGACTTCGTGCTGGTCTCGCCCGACCTGGGCCGCCAGCCCTCGGTGCGGGTCAAGGACGACGAGCTGTGCCTGGGCGGCATCGGCTTCACCGATCACCGAATCACCCTGCTGAAGGGCCTTCCCGCCAAGGGCGGCGACACGCTCACCGCCAATGCCGACGTCGATTTCACCTTTGGTGAAAAGCCCCCTTATGTCGGCTTCGCCGGTGACGGCGTGATCCTGCCGCGCGAGGAGGCGGACGGCGTCGCCATCGAGACCATCAACGTCCAGACCCTGGCCGTCGAAGTCTGGCGGGTGCCGGACCGCAACCTGGTCCGCAAGTCGATCAGCGCGCCCGATCCGACGGGCGAGGGCGACTGGGCCGGCGAGTATGGCGACGACGCCGTGGGCGACGACGGCCGCCGGGTCTGGAAGGGAACCGTGCCGGTCACCGGCGGCGCGACCGGTCAGAAGGCGACCACCGTCTTCCCGCTGGGCGCGGTGCTGAAGGACATGAAGGCCGGCGCCTTTGTCATCAAGGCGCGCGACGCCTCGGGCGGCCGTGATCCCGACGCCGAGAGCGGCGGCGACAACAACCCCGCCCAGGCCCGCCGCTGGATCGTGTTCACCGACATGGCCATGCTGGCCTATGACGGCTCGGAGAGCCTGGACGTGGTCGTCCGCTCGCTGAAGAGCGCCAAGACCCTGTCGGGCGTGCGCGTGGCCCTGGTGGCCGCCGACGGCGAGTCCCTGGCCGAAAGCAACAGCGACGCCGACGGTCGGGTTCGTTTCCTGCGTCCGCTGCTGAAGGGCCAGGGCGCCGAGCGCGCCAAGATGGTCATGGCCTATGGGCCTCAGGGCGACTTGGCGGTGCTGGACCTGGACCGCTCGCCGGTCGACCTCAGCAAGCAGGGCGTGGGCGGCCGCACCGAAGGCGGCGTCGACGGGCGCAGCGTGGCCGCCGACATCGACGGCTACCTTTATGCCGACCGCGGCATCTACCGGCCCGGCGAGACGGTCCACCTGACCGCCATGGTCCGTGACCGGATGGCCAAGGCCGTCTCCGACCGCAAGGGCGAGATCGTCGTCAAGCGGCCGTCGGGCGTGGAGTTCAAGCGCTATCCGTTCAGCCGGGCCGACGCCGGCGCGGTGCTGACCGATATCGCCCTGCCCCGTTCGGCGCCGCGCGGCCGCTGGACCGCCGAGCTGCATATCGAGGGCATCGAGGAGGAGACGGGCAGCCTGTCGTTCTCGGTCGAGGACTTCGCCCCGCAACGCCTGGCGGTCACCGCCACGGGCCAGGAATCCGTCCCGGTCGCGGCTGGCGAGACCCGCAAGGTCGACGTCTCGGCCCGCTTCCTCTACGGCGCGCCGGGCGCGGGCCTGCAGACGCAGGGGGAAGCCCGCCTGCGCGCCGACAGCGATCCGTTCCCGGCCTACAAGGGCTTCGAGTGGGGCGACCAGTCCAAGACCTTCGACGAGAAATATATCGACCTGGGCACGACCGTCACCGACGGCGAGGGCCGGGCGATCCTGTCGGTCGGGACCACCGACGCCGGCGACACCGCCCAGCCGCTGGCGGCCTCGGTCACGGCCTCGGTGTTCGAGCCGGGCGGCCGTCCGGTCCGCGAGGGCCTGGACCTGAAGGTGCGTCCGAAGTCGGTCTATTACGGCGTCAAGATCGACCAGGGCGAGGCCGGCAAGGGCGATCCGCCCGTCAGTCTGGACATCATCGCCGTCGACGCCGCCGGCAAGCGCATCGGCGCGACCGCGACCTACACCCTGGTGGCCGAGCGCTGGGATTACGACTGGTTCCAGCAGAACGGCCGCTGGCAGTGGCGGCGCAGCAGCCGCGACGCGATCGTGGCCAAGGCGCAGGTCAATATCGGCGCCGGCTCGCCCGCCAAGCTGACTCGCCGCCTGGGCTGGGGCGACTATCGCCTCGAGGTCGAGGGCGCGGATGGCGCCCGCACCGTCACCCGCTTCTCGGCCGGCTGGGGCGCCCCGCCCGCGAGGGCGAGGCTCCCGACGTGGTCCGGGTGACCGCCGGGACCCGGACCTACAGCCAGGGCGACACCGTCGAGATCACCCTGAAGCCGCCCTATGCCGGCGAGGCCCAGATCGCGGTCGCCACCGACCGCCTGATCGACCTCAAGACGGTCAGCGTCGGCGAAAACGGGACCACCGTGCGCCTGAAGACCTCGGCCGCCTGGGGCGGCGGGGCCTATGTGATGGTCAGCGTCATCCAGCCGCGTGACCCGGTCGCTTCACCCAAGCCTCGCCGGGCCCTGGGCCTGGTTTACGTCCCGATCGATCCCAAGGGCCGCAAGCTGACGGTCGACCTCGGCACGCCAACCAAGATCGACAGCAAGGCCCCGGTCGAGATCCCGGTTAAGGTGTCGGGCCTGGGCTTTGGCCAGAAGGCCAAGGTCACCATCGCGGCGGTGGACGAGGGCATCCTGCGCCTGACCCACCAGGACAGCCCCGACCCGGTGAAGTGGTACTTCGGCAAGCGGGCCCTGACTCTGAACTACCGCGACGACTATGGCCGCCTGCTGGATCCCAACCTGGGCGCGCCGGCCAACGTCAATTTCGGCGGCGACGAGGTCGGCGGGGAGGGCCTGACGGTCACGCCGATCAAGACCGTGGCCCTGTGGTCCGGGATCGTCGAGACGGGCCTGGACGGCAAGGCGGTGGTCAAGCTGCCGGCCGCCGAGTTCAACGGCGAGCTGCGCATCCAGGCCGTGGCCTGGACCGACACCGCCGTCGGCTCGGCCTCCAAGCCGCTGACCGTGCGCCAGCCGGTGGTGGCCGATCTGAACCTGCCGCGCTTCCTGGCGCCGGGCGACCAGGCCTACGCCACGCTGGAGCTGCACAATGTCGAGGGCAAGCCGGGCCCCTACACGGCCGAGGCCTTCTCGACCAATGGCCTGAAGGTCGCCTTCAAGAAGGTGTTCCAGCTGATCCTGGGCCAGCGCATCGCCGAGAAAATCCCCTTCCTGGCGCCCGATGTCACGGGCATCGGCAAGATCGGCTTCAAGGTCGCCGGCCCGGGCTTCCAGACCAGCAAGGACTATCCGATCCAGACCCGCCTGGGCTGGGGCGACGTGGTGCGCACCACCACCGAGATCCAGCGTCCGGGCGAGGCCTATACGCCTTCGTACCAGCTGCTCTCGGGCCTGGCGGCGGGCGACGTCACGATGCAGGTCAGCTATTCGCCTATCCGGGGCTTCGACCCCTCGGCGATCGCGGTCGCCCTGCAGCGCTATCCGTACGGCTGCACAGAGCAGTTGGTCTCGACCGCCTATCCGCTGCTGTACGCCCAGACCTTCTCCAGTGACCCGAAGCTGAAGCGCACCCCGGCGGCCCTGGCCGGCGCGGTGGGCAAGCTGCTGGATCGCCAGACCCTAGACGGCGCCTTCGGCCTGTGGCGGGTGGGCGATGGCGAGGCCGATCCGTGGCTGGGCGCCTATGTCGTCGACTTCCTGCTGGAAGCCCGCGCCCAGGGCGTGGCCGTCCCCGACAGCGCCATCGACAAGGCGGTCTCGGCCATGCGCCAGGTCAGCCGTCCGGAAGGCTGGGCCTCGGTCGCCTATCGCATGGAATATCCGGGCTGGTGGGCCTCCAACGAGGACGCCTCCAAGAAGGCCACCGAGCGGATGCGCCGTCGCGCTTCGGCCTATGCCCTTTACGTGATGGCCAAGGCCGGCAAGGGCGATCTCGCCCGCCTGCGCTGGTGGCACGACGTGCAGATGAAGGACGAGAGCCAGCCGGTCGCCAAGGCTTATGTGGCCGCCGGCCTGGCCCGCATGGGCGACAACGCCCGCGCCCGCTCGGCCATGCGCCAGGCGGTCTCTTCTTTGGGCTATCGCGACGAGCAGGACTGGTACCAGTCGACCCTGCGCGACACCGCAGTGGTCACCGCCCTGGCGGCGGAGTCCAACATGATGGACATCGCTCGCCAGATGCAGGGGCGTCTGGAGAACGTCAGCAAGGACCCGGACAGCCTGAACACCCAGGAGCAGGCGGCGCTGCTGCACGCGGCCAACGCCCTGATCCAGGCCTCGGGTCCGATCTCGATCGACGCCAAGGGCGCCAACGCCCTGCCGCCGGCCGGGGCGCGCCGCGCTGGGCGGTGGGCAGGCTGGCCGACGCCCGCTTCGTCAACACCGGCAAGGGAACCCTGTGGCGGACCGTATCGGTGCGCGGCACGCCGATCTCGGCCCCGCCGGCCGAGGCGAAGGGTCTGTCAGTCTACAAGCGGCTGCTGTCGATGAGCGGCGGCGCGATCGACCCGGCCACGATCCGCCAAGGCGATCGGATCATCGTGCTGGTGGCCGGCAGCAACCAGCAGGCCCGCTCGACGGCCCTGGTGGTCGATGACGCCTTGCCGGCCGGCTTCGAGATCGAGACCACCCTGGGCGCCGACGACGCCCAGAACGGGCCGTTCAAGTTCCTGGGCGAGCTGACCGCCGCCGATGTCCAGGAAAGCCGCGACGACCGCTTCATCGCCGCCCTGGACCTGGCGGGGAACAAGAGCTTCGCCCTCGCCTATGTGGCGCGGGCGGTGACGCCGGGCTCGTTCTTCCTGCCCGGCGCGGTGGCCAAGGACATGTACCGTCCCGCCGTGGTCGGCCGCTCGGAAGCCTCGCGCGCGACCATCGCGCCGGGACCGTGAGGCGCGACGCCGTATCGGCCTTCTTCCCCCTCTGGGGGAGGAGGGCCGCAGGCCCGGAGGGGGCCCGTCAGTGAATGATCTTGGTGATACCGGCGCGTCATCTTCGACTCGCCCCCTCCGGATGCTGCGCATCCTCCTCCCCCGGAGGGGGAAGACGGGTCATGGCGTCCCCCGCCTGACAAAGGTCCTGGTCGGCCTGCTCGCCGCCGAGCTCACCCTCTTCACCCTCAGCGCCATCTTCCCGCCTGACATGACCCGCGCGCGGCATTCCTCGCCGGTCGTGCTGGACCGGCGTGGGGCCTGGCTGCGGGCCCTGCCGGTCGAGGACGGGCGGTGGCGGATCCGCGCCGATCTTCAGCGCACCGACCCGACCTTCCAGAAGCGCCTGATCAAGGTCGAGGACGCGCGGTTCTTCTGGCACCTGGGCGTTGATCCGCTGTCGCTGGCCCGGGCCATCGGCTCGGCGGTGATCCACGGCCGGGTGACCTCCGGGGCCTCGACCCTGACCATGCAGACCGCGCGCCTCTTGGAGCCGCGCCCGCGCACGGTCGGCGCCAAGTTGATCGAGATGGTCCGCGCCGTGCAGCTGGAATCGCGCCTGTCCAAGCGCGAGATCCTGGCCCTGTACCTGACCCTGGCGCCCTATGGCGGCAATCTGGAGGGCGCGCGGGCGGCCAGCCTCAGCTATTTCGGCCATGAGCCCTCCAGCCTGACCGACGGCGAGCAGGCGATGCTGATCGCCCTGCCGCAGTCGCCCGAGGCCCGCCGTCCCGATCGCCGCCCCGAGGCCGCCAAGGCCGCTCGCCGCGCGGTGCTGGACAAGATGGTCCGCGCCGGCGCCATCAGCCAGGCCGCCGCTTATGAAGCCGAGAACGAACCCCTGCCGCGCCGGACGCCGTTCCCGGCCTTGGCCTGGCATGTGGCCGGCGAACTGGCTCGGAACGCGCCCGCCAGCCAGGCCAGCGTGATCTCGACGATCGACGCCGACCTGCAGGCCCGGCTGGAGCCGATGGCCGGCGCGGCGGCCGCCGCGCAAGGACCGGACGCCACCGCCGCCATCCTGGTGGTCGAGATCAAGACCCGCGCTGTCCGCGCCGCCGTCGGCTCGGCGGGCCGCGATCGGGCCGGCGGCTGGGTCGACATGACCCGCGCCCTGCGCTCACCGGGGTCGGCCCTGAAGCCGTTCATCTACGCCATGGCCATGGACGACGGCCTGGTCGCCGCCGACACCCAGCTGGCCGACAGCGCCACCCGCTTCGCCGACTACCAGCCGGAGAACTTCGACCGGGTGTTCCACGACAAGGTCACCGTGCGCGAGGCCCTGGCCCACTCGCTGAACGTCCCGGCCGTGGCCACGCTGGAGAAGCTTGGCCCCGAGACCTTCGCCGGCCGGATCGAGGCCGCTGGCGCCCATCTGGCCCGGCCCAAGGCCCAGCTGAAGGCGGCCGGCCTGGCCCTCGCCCTGGGCGGCGAGGGGATCACCTGGCGCGATCTGGTCATGCTGTACGCGGCCCTGGGCGACAACGGGATCGCCAAGCCGCTGGCCTGGACCGAGGACGAGGCCAAGATGCGCGAGCACGCCGGCGGGACGCGCCTGGTCCGCCCCGAGGCGGCGCGGCAGGTGCTGGATATTCTCCGGGAAGCCCCGGCGCCGCGCGGCCGCGCGCCCTCGGCCCTGACGCGGGGCGGGCCGTCGATGGCCTTCAAGACCGGCACCTCGTACGGCTTCCGCGACGCTGTGGCGGCGGGGGTGGTCGGCGGCTATGCGATGCTGGTCTGGACAGGCAGGGCGGACGGCGGCGCGCGCGGCGGCCTGACCGGCCGCGACGCGGCCCTGCCGCTGCTGTTCGACGTCGCCGACGCGGTGGGTGCCCCGACCTCGGCCCCGCGCCCGATCGCGCCCAAGGCCGCACCGCTGGCGCTTCAGAAGCTGCAGGCGGCCGACGCCGGTCCGCGCCTGATCTTCCCACCCGACGGGGCGTCGGTGCAGGTCGACGGCTTCGAGCCGGGGGCGAGAGGCCTCGTCCTCGCCGCTGAGGGCGAAGGCCTGACCTGGTATGTCGAGGGACGGCCCCTGGACCTGGATCTGGTCAGCGGCCGTGCGATCTGGAAGCCCGCCGCGCCGGGGTTTTACAAGCTGTCGGTGATCGATACGCAGGGGCGGCGAGTCAGCGCCAGGGTGCGGATCAAAGGGGAGTAGCGCCGGAAACCTCGTCCTTCGACAGGCTCAGGATGAGGTTTCCTACTGCGGCCGAAAATAGTCCTCACCCTGAGCTTGTCGAAGGGCGAGGACGCTTGGCTCAGCCCTACTCGTCCCGCTTCCAGAACGGCCGGTCCTGCACGATCGTCTCGGCGATCGCCCGCTCGTAGTCCTCGCGGCTGCTGATGCCGATGTTCAGGTCGTTCACCAGGCCGTCGTGCAGCGAATAGACCCAGCCATGCACCGACAGCGACTGGCCGCGGGCCCAGGCGTCCTGGACGAAGACGTCGGCGGCGACGTTGCGGACCTGGCGGGCGACGTTCAGCTCGGTCAGGCGGTCCAGCATCTCGCGCTTGTCGCCGATCTCCTCCAGCTCGTGCTTGTGCTCGGCGTGGACCTCGCGGATCGGATGAAGCCAGTGGTCGACCAGGCCCCGGCGCTGGCCGTCGATGGCCGCCGCCACGCCGCCGCAGCCGTAGTGGCCCACGACCATGACGTGCTTGACCTTCAGCACGTCGACCGCGAACTGCAGCACGGACAGGTAGTTGGCGTCCTGCGGCGGGGCCAGGTTGGCGACGTTGCGGTGGACGAACAGCTCGCCCGGATCCAGGCCGACGATCTCGTTGGCCGGCACGCGACTGTCGCTGCAGCCGATCCAGAGATATTCCGGGCTCTGCTGGCCTTCCAGGCGCTTGAAGAATTCGGGATCGACCTCGGTCTTGCTCTTCGACCAGGCGGCGTTGTTGGCTTTCAGGTCCTCAAGCATCTAGCGCTCCGGATGATGGTCGGGATGGGCGGCGGCGATGGCCGGGTGCTTGGCCGCGCGGGTCGCGGCGGCGGCGATGGCCGGGAACGGGGAAAGGTCGATGTTAAAGCGACCGGCGTTGAACACCTGCGGCACCAGCAGGCAGTCGACCAGGCCCGGCGCGTCGCCATAGGCGAAGCCGCCCGAGTGCTGGGCCACCATCGGCTCCAGCGCCCGGAAGCCGTCGCTGATCCAGCGGGCGACCCAGGCGTTGCGGTCGGTCTCGCCGATCTCCAGCGCGGTCAGCTGGCGCAGGACCCGCAGGTTGTTCAGCGGGTGGATGTCGCAGGCGATGATCTCGGCCATGCCCCGCACGATGGCCCGCTCGAACGGGGCGGTGGGCAGCAGGCGCGGCTCGGAGACGACCTCGTCCAGCCACTCCAGTATGGCCAGGCTCTGGGTCAGGGGACGGCCGTCGACCTCCAGGGTCGGAACCAGGGCCTGGGCGTTCAGCGCGCGATAGCCGTCGGCCTGATGGGCGTTCGCCACCAGGTCCACGGGACGCAGGTCATAGGCCAGTCCCTTCAGGTTCAGGCCGATGCGCACCCGGTAGGGCGCGCTGGCGCGCTTGGCGCTGTGCAGGACGAGCTTCATGTCAGGCCCTAGACCAGGGTGAATTCCAGACGGCCGACGCCCTCGACCTCGCCCACGACCTTATCGCCGCGGACGATGGCGCCGACGCCCTCGGGGGTGCCGGTGAAGATCAGGTCGCCGGCGGCCAGGGTCCACAGTTCGCTGGCCTTGGCGATCACCTCGCCGATGTTCCAGATGAGATCACCGACCTCGCCGCGCTGGCGCTCGGCGCCGTTGACCGACAGGGTGACGGCGGCCCGCGCCGGCGGAGCGTCCATGACCCGGATGGCGGTGATCGGGGCGCTGGCGTCGAAGGCCTTGCCGGCCTCCCACGGGTGGCCCTTGGCCTTGGCCGCGCCTTGCAGGTCACGGCGGGTCAGGTCGACGCCGACGGCGTAGCCGAACACGGCTTCCAGGGCCTGGTCGGGTGTCAGGTTCGCGCCGCCGCTCTTCAGCGCGACCACCAGCTCGATCTCGTGGTGCAGGTCGCTGGTCGCCAGCGGATAGGCGACCTCGCGCGGCGCGACGACGACCGCGTCGGCGGGCTTGGCGAAGAAGAACGGCGGGTCGCGCTCGTCCGCGCCCATCTCGCGCGCATGGGCGGCGTAGTTGCGGCCGACGCACAGGACGCGGCGGATGGGGAAGACCGCATCGGATCCCTCCACCGGGACCGTCGGGATGGCGTGCGGAGGGAACGCGTAGGTCGTCATGGCGCCTCCTGTAGACCCAAAACCCGCGCGCCAAAACCCCCGCTGGGAAGCTGCCGCATGGTCAATCGCCATGACGCCGCAAAGTGGTCGCCGTTCAGAAATCCTGCGGTTGAACGCTGGCCCTAAACGTTCTTTCACTTGCCGGGGTCCGCGCCATCGCGTCATGTCGGCGGCGGGGATAGGGCGAGTTCAATCGGGGGCTTTAGGACGCGCATGCTGATCATCGAGAATCTGACCCATGTCTATGGCAACGGCACCCGCGCCCTGGACGAGGTCAGCCTGACGATTCCGCGCGGCATGTACGGGCTTCTGGGTCCGAACGGGGCCGGCAAGTCCACCCTGATGCGCACCATCGCCACCCTGCAGGCCCCGACGTCGGGCCACATCCGGTTCGGCGACATCGACGTCCTCAAGACCCCCGAGGCGCTGCGCGAGACCCTGGGCTACCTGCCTCAGGACTTCGGCGTCTATCCGCGGGTCTCGGCCTACGACATGCTGGACCACATGGCGGTGCTGAAGGGCATTTCCGGGCCCAAGGAACGCAAGGCCACGGTCGAGCACCTGCTGAACCAGGTGAACCTGTGGACCGTGCGCAAGAAGGCCATCGCCGGCTTCTCCGGCGGCATGCGCCAGCGGTTCGGCATCGCCCAGGCCCTGATCGGCGACCCGCGCCTGATCATCGTCGACGAGCCCACGGCCGGCCTCGACCCCGAGGAGCGCAACCGCTTCCTGAACCTCCTGGCCGAGATCGGCGAGAACGTGGTGGTGATCCTGTCGACCCACATCGTCGAGGACGTCAGCGACCTCTGCCCGGCCATGGCCATCATCTGCGACGGCCGCATCGTCAGCGAAGGCGCCCCCAACGACCTAGTGGCCAAGCTGCAGGGCCGGATCTGGAAGAAGATCATCGACAAGGCCGAACTGGAGGCCGCCAAAGCCCGCTACAAGGTCATTTCCACCCGCCTGCTGGCCGGCCGCACGGTCATCCACATCCTGTCGGACGACAATCCGGGCGAGGGCTTCACCCCCGTCGAGGGCGGGCTGGAGGACGTCTACTTCTCCACCCTCTCGACCACGCGGCGGGCGGCCTGACGGGGAGCGGCGCGATGTTTCGCAAGATCGCGGGCTTCGAGCTCCGCTACCAGCTGAAGTCGCCCGTCTTCTGGGTGGTGGCGACCATCTTCTTCCTGCTGACCTTCGGGGCGGCGACGATCGACCAGATCCGCATCGGCGGCGGCGGCAACATCCACAAGAACGCCCCGTTCGCGATCGCCCAGACCCACCTGATCCTGTCGATCTTCTACATGTTCGTGACCACGGCCTTCGTGGCCAACGTGGTGGTGCGCGACGACGAGACCGGCTTCGGGCCGATCCTGCGGTCCACCCGGGTGAAGAAGTTCGACTATCTGTACGGCCGCTTCACCGGGGCCTTCCTGGCGGCGGCGATCTCGTTCCTGGTCGTGCCGCTGGCGATCTGGATCGGTTCGTTCATGCCGTGGATCGATCCCGAGCGGCTGGGTCCCAATGACCTCCACGCCTATCTCTTCTCGTACTTCGCCCTGGCGCTGCCCTCGATCCTGCTGACCTCGGCGCTGTTCTTCGCCCTGGCCACCATCACCCGCTCGATGATGTGGACCTATGTCGGCGTCATCGCCTTCATGGTGCTGTGGATCGTCGCCAACATCGCGCTGGATCGGCCGGAATTCGAGAAGGCCGCCGCCTATTGGGAGCCGCTGGGCACCGCCGCCTACGGTCTGGTGACCAAGTATTGGACCGCCAGCGAACGCAACGGCCTGACCCCGCCTCTGGCCGGCGCCCTGCTGTTCAACCGCGTGTTCGTGCTGATCCTGTCGTCCGGCTTCCTGGCCCTGGCCTATGTCCTGTTCCGCTTCCAGTCGGCCGATCTCTCGGGCCAGCGCAAGGTCAAGGCGGGCAGGAAGGCCGAGGCCGAGGCCGCGCCGACGGCCCTGAGCGGCCCGTTGCCGACACCGGTGTTCGATCGCAAGACCGCCTGGGCCCAGCTGGTCGTCCGCACCCGGCTGGACATGGGGCAGGTGTTCAAGAGCCCGGCCTATTTCGTGCTGCTGGCCCTGGGCCTGGCCAACGCCATGGGCTCGCTGTGGTTCGCGACCGACGCGGGCCGCTACGGCGGCGTCGTCTATCCGGTCACTCGCGTGCTGCTGCAGCCGCTGCTGGGCTCGTTCGGCCTGATCCCGATGATCATCGCCATCTACTATTCGGGTGAGCTGGTCTGGCGCGAGCGTGAGAAGAAGACCCACGAGATCATCGACGCCACCCCCGTGCCCGACTGGGCCTTCGTGGCGCCCAAGACCCTGGCCATCAGTCTGGTGCTGGTCTCGACCCTGCTGGTCAGCGTGGTCGCCGCCGTGCTCAGCCAGGCCTTCCACGGCTACTTCAACTTCGAGCTCGACAAGTACCTGCTGTGGTACGTGCTGCCCCAGGCCGTCGACTGGATCCTGCTGGCGGTGCTGGCCGTGTTCCTGCAGGCGATCAGCCCGCACAAGTTCATCGGCTGGGGCCTGATGGTGATCTACATCGTCACCACGCTCACGTTCGTGAACCTCGGCTTCGAGCACAAGCTCTACAACTACGGCTCCGTCACCGACACGCCGTTCTCCGACATGAACGGCCTGGGCAAGTTCTGGATCGGCGCCTGGTGGCTGCGCGCCTACTGGACCGCCTGCGCCCTGCTGCTGCTGGTGCTGGCCTATGGCCTGTGGCGGCGCGGAACCGAGACCCGGCTGCTGCCGCGCCTGCGCCGCCTGCCCTCGCGCCTGAACGGCGGGGCGGGGATCCTGGCCGGCGTCGCCTTGGTCGCCTTCGTGGCCCTGGGCGGGTTCATCTACCTGAACACCAACGTCTGGAACGACTACCGGACCAAGATCGACAACGAAAAGTGGCAGGCCGACTACGAGAAGACCCTGCTGCCGTTCGAGACCACGCCGCAGCCCAAGATCGTGTCCATGACCCTGGACGTCGATCTCAAGCCCCACAACCCCAGCGTCGAGACCAAGGGCTCGTACGTGATCGAGAACCGCACCGGCGCGGCGCTGAAAGAAATCCACGTCCGCTTCGACCGCGACCTCAAGGTCAAGGGGCTGTCGATCGAGGGTGCGCGGCCCAAGAAGACCTTCGAGAGGTTCAACTACCGGATCTTCGCCTTCGACACGCCGATGGCGCCGGGCGAGCGCCGCAAGATGAGCTTCATCACCGACCGCGGCCAGCTGGGCTTCCCCAACAGCGACCAGGAGCACCGGGTCGTCGACAACGGGACCTTCATCAACAACCTGGAGATCGCGCCGATCCTGGGCATGTCGCGCGACGGCCTGCTGCAGGATCGCGCCAAGCGCCGCAAGTACGGCCTGCCGCCCGAGCGCCGCATGGCCAAGCTGGGCGACGTCCCGTCCCGCCAGTTCAACGGCCTGCGCAAGGACGCCGACTTCGTCACCTCCGACATCACCGTCACCACCGAGGCCGACCAGACGCCGATCGCGCCGGGCTACAAGGTCTCGGACACGATCAAGAACGGCCGCCGCGTCGCGCGCTTCGTCACCGAGGCGCCGATCATGCCGTTCGTCTCGATCCAGTCGGCCCGCTACCAGGTCGCCAAGGAGAACTACAAGGGCGTCGAGCTGGCGGTCTATTACGACGCCCAGCACACCTGGAACATCGACCGCATGAAGACGTCGATGAAGCGGTCGCTGGACTACATGAACGCCAATTTCAGCCCCTACCAGTTCCGCCAGCTGCGGTTCCAGGAGTTCCCCGACTACGAGCAGTTCGCCCAGTCGTTCGCCAACACCATCCCGTGGTCGGAGGGGATGTTCTTCATCTCCGACTACCGTGACCCGACTAAGATCGACATGGTCACCTATGTCGGCGCGCACGAGATCGGCCACCAGTGGTGGGCCCACCAGGTGATCGGCGCCGACCAGCAGGGCGGAGCGATGCTGTCGGAGACCTTCGCCCAGTACTCGGCCCTGATGGTGATGAAGCACACCTATGGCGAGGACCAGATCCGCAAGTTCCTGAAGTTCGAGCTGGACAGCTATCTGCGCGCGCGCGGCGGCGACGTCATCGACGAGCAGCCGCTCTACAAGGTCGAGAGCCAGCCCTACGTCTATTATCGGAAGGGCTCGCTGGTCATGTACCGGCTGCAGAGCGAGCTGGGCGAAGAGACGGTCAACCGCGCCTTGCGCAAGCTGATCGCCCAGTACGCGTTCAAGGGCGCGCCCTATGCGATCACGACCGACTTCCTGACCCTGTTGCGCGCCGAGGCCCCGGCCGACAAGCAAGCCTTGATCACCGACCTGTTCGAGAAGATCACGCTCTACGATCTCAAGACCAAGAGCGCCTCGGTGAAGAAGCGGGCCGACGGCCGGTTCGACGTGACGGTCACGGTCGACGCCCAGAAGAAGTACGCAGACGGCAAGGGCAAGGAGACCGCCGCGCCCCTGAACGAGGCCATGGAGATCGGCCTGTTCACGGCCAAGCCCGGCGACAAGGGTTTCGACGCCAAGGACGTCGTCGCCTATGAGCGACGTCCGATCCGCTCGGGCGTGCAGACCTTCACCTTCACGGTGGCCAAGGCGCCGACCTTCGCCGGGATCGATCCCTACAACACGGTGATCGACCGCAACGGCGACGACAACACGGTCAAGGTGGGACAGTAGGGCCAAAGGTGAGGCAGCAGGCATGAAAAGGCGGCCGTCGCGGGTGCGGCGGCCGCCTGATCTTTTCCCGATCCCCTCATCCCGCCTTTGCGCGGGGTGAGGGGCTGGAAGCCAATCCGGGCTTAGTGGCCTTCCTTGGCCTTGGCGACGTCTTCGCCGGTGTCGAAGCCCTTCTTCAGGCCTTCGGCCATGTTCAGGTGCTCCTGGACCTTCGGGGCCGTGGCGGCGGCGAAGGCCTTGATGGCCGGGGTGTCGCCGTCCTGGGCGTAGCGCTGCAGCAGGTTCAGGGCCGCCTGGTGGGCGTCGACCTGGCTGTCGGCGTACTTCTTGTCGAAGTCCTTGGCGTCGGCCTTGTTCAGGTCGTCCAGCTTGCCCTGCAGGTCTTCCGGCAGCATCGTCGGCGGCGTGATCGACGCGCCCGAGGCGGCGATGGCCGACTTCAGTTCCGCGGTGGTGGCCGTGTGGGCCTTTTCCATGGCGGCGGCGAACTTCTTCACCGACGGATTGGTCGAGCGCTTGGCGGCCAGCTTGGCGGCCTCGATCTCGAACATGTCGCTGGCGGCGGCCTTGGCGACGAAGACGTCGGCCTTGGTCTCGTCCGACGGGGTCGGGACGGTCGCGGCGGGGTTGGCGTCCGGCGTCGCGGCCTGTTCGGCCGGCGTGGCGGCGCCCTTGGTCTCATCGGTCTTTTGGCCGCAGGCGGCCAGGCTCAGCGCGGCGACGGCGGCGCCGGCGATCATAAGGTGACGGGTCATGGCTCTGTCTTTCCCTGGGTTCTTTTTTGTAGAGAGGGATGAAGGCGGCGCCGCGGTTCGCCGTCGTGCCACAAAGAACATCACGGGGCCGTGAACGGTTCCCGTGAAGCCCGAGGAACATCGATATGGCTGAAGGCCCGCTTTCCGAACTGCGCGTGATCGAGATGGGATCGCTGATCGCCGGGCCCTTCTGCGGTCAGGTGTTGGGCGACTTCGGGGCCGAGGTCATCAAGCTGGAGGACCCCAAGGTCGGCGATCCGATGCGCCAATGGGGACGGTCCAAGCCCAAGGGCCTGTCGCCCTGGTGGCCGGTCATCGGCCGCAACAAGAAGTCGGTCACCGTCGACCTGCGCACCGACGAGGGTCGCGACATCGCCCGCGCCCTGATCGCCAAGGCCGACGTGGTGGTCGAGAACTTCCGCCCCGGCACGCTGGAAAAGTGGGGCATGGGCTACGGGGATCTGGCCAGGACCAATCCGGGCCTGGTGATGGCGCGGGTCTCGGGCTTCGGCCAGACGGGACCCTACGCCAAGCGCGCCGGCTACGCCCTGGTCGGCGAGGCCATGGGCGGCCTGCGCCACATCACGGGCGAGCCCGACCGCAATCCGGCCCGGGCCGGAATCTCGATCGGCGACAGCCTGTCGGGCCTGAACGCCGCCCTGGGCGTGATGATGGCCCTGCACGCGCGCCAGCGCACCGGCAAGGGCCAGGTGGTCGACGCGGCGATCTACGAGAGCGTGCTGACGGTGATGGAGAACCTGATCACCGAGTACGACCTGACCGGCTATGTCCGCGAGCGCTCGGGGGCGGTGCTGCCCGGCATCGCGCCGTCGAATGTCTATCCCACCAAGTCCGGAGAACTTGTACTGATCGGGGCCAACCAGGACACCCTGTTCAAGCGCCTCTGCGACCTGATGGGCCGGCCGGACTTGGCCGAGGACGTCCGCTATCGCGACCACGCCGCTCGCGGCGTCCACCAGCACGAGCTGGACGCCCGCATCGCCGCCTGGACCGCCGACCAGGAGATCGACGACCTGCTGCCCAAGCTGGAGGCCGCCGGCCTGGCCACGGGCCGCATCTACCGCGCCCCCGACATGCTGAAGGACCCGCAGTTCGCGGCGCGGGACTCGATCGTGACCGTCGATCACCCGGTGTTCGGCCCGATCAAGATGCAGAACGCCTTTCCGAAGCTGACCGAAACGCCGGGCGGCGTGCGCTGGCCGGGACCGACCCTGGGCGAGCACACCGACGCGGTGCTGGCCGAGGTGGCGGGGATGGACGCGGAGACGCTGAGCAAGCTGCGGGCGAAGGGGATTGTCGGCGAGGCTCCCCCCACCTGACCGCTTCGCGGTCGTCCGCCGCCAAAGGCGGGCGGAAGGAAGGCGCACGACCTTCTTCCCCCTCCGGGGGAGGAGCGCCGAAGGCGCGGAGGGGGCAAGTGAGCCGCTAGACCCGCCCCGTCACCCCCGCCACCGCCCGGGCGATCTGGTGGACGTTGTAGGGCTTGCGCACGATCGGGGCGTCGAAGCCCATCGGGGCGGCCTTGTCGGCATAGCCGGTGGCGAACACGAACGGCCGGCCGATGGTGCGCAGGATCTCGGCCACCGGGGCCACGGACTGACCGTTGAGGTCGGCGTCCAGCACCGCCACGTCGAAATCCAGCTCGACCATCGACAGCGCCTCGCTCAGCTCGGCGGCGCAGCCGACCACCTCGACGCCGGCGTCCTCGAGGCCCGCCTCCAGCTCCAGGGCCAGCAGCAGGGAATCCTCGACGATCAGCACCTTGAGGCCGGCGATCGCGCCCGGGCGGACGGTCTCGTCGGCGGCGACGACGGTCTCGACGATGCGTTCGGGGGCGGCGCTCTCCACCTCGACCGGCGGCGCGTCGGCCAGGGCCTCGGCCGCGCCCTGGATCATGGCGGTGACGCCGCTGGGCTTGTAGTTGATCCGGGCCGAACCGCCCAGCTCGCGACCGGCGACGTCCTCGATCAGGGTGGCGCCGAAGCCCTTGGTCTTGGGCTCGGTCGCCGGCGGACCGCCGGTCTCCAGCCATTCCAGGGCGAAACCGCCCTCGGGCGTGCGCCGCCAGACGACCTCGACCTTGCCGTTCTCGCTGGAGAGCGAGCCGTAGCGCATGGCGTTGACCGCCAGTTCGTGCAGGGCCAGCGACAGGGCCGCCGCGGCGCGCGGCGTCAGGAACATCTCCGGCCCGTCCCAGCGGGTCTGGGTCGGGGACAGCCCGCCCAGCTCGGCGGCGGCGATCCGCGCCAGGGTCGCGCCACGCCAGCGGGCGGCGGTCAGCAGATCGTGGGCCGAGCTCATCGACTTCAGCCGGCCGGCGAAGGTCTTCAGGAACACGTCCAGCGAGGCCGACTTGCGGGCCGACTGGGCCGCCACCGACTGGACCACGGCCAGCAGGTTCTTGATGCGGTGGTCCAGCTCGACGACCAGGTTCTCGCGCTGCTCTTCCTCGGCCCGGCGCTCGGTGATGTCCTGGACGACGCCGATCAGATAGGCGGGCTCGCCGTTCGCGTCGCGCAGGATCACGCCCGAGCCATGGTTCCAGATCTCGCGCCCGTCGGGGCCGTTGGGGCGTCGGTACTCGGCCTCGTAGCGGTCGGTCTCCGCCAACTGCCGGTCGACCGACTCCTTCAGCCAGGCCTGATCGTCGGCATGTAGGTAGCGATACAGAGCCTGGCCGTTCTCGCCAGGGATCTCGCCCGCCGGGATGTCCGAGATCTTGGCCAGGCGCGGGCTGATCTTGAAGACGTCGCGTTTGACGTCCCACTCGAACTCGCCGAGGCTGGCCGCCGAGATGGCCAGGTCCAGGCGCTCGCTTTCCAGATTGCGCGCCGCGCACGGCTTGGCCGCCAGGCTGATGGCGGCCAGATCGGCCAGGTCTTCCAGCGCCTGCAGGTCGTCGTCCGACGCGACCCCGGTCGTGCCCGGTCCCTCGACGACCAGCGCGCCCAGCGCGTGGCCCTGGGTGTCGCGGATCGGGACCGCCAAGCCGATGGGCGCATTGGCGGCGACCACGCGGGCGGCCAGATCGCCGTCGCGCGGGCCCTCGGGGCCGGGATAGCCGACATAGGCCATGCGCCAGATGCGGTCCGCGTCGACCAGGACCAGCGCCGCCTTGGGCGCGTCGAACAGCTTGGCCGCGAGACGGGCGAAGCGCAGGAACCGCGGCTCGTTCGGGGCGCCGTTCAGGATGTCCAAGGCCCTCAAGGCGTTGAGACGGGCGGTTTCCTGGCGGTCGTCGCTGACGATGGGGGCGTCCTCCATGATTCGAGCTTAGACCCGCTTCGCGTTTGGCGCGAGCGCCTTTGAAATCATAGGAAGGATCGCGCGAAGGCGGGCCTCAGGGGAATCCCCAGTGGTGAAGCTTGTCGACCTTGAGTATCTTGGAACCGCAGCGCTAAGCTCGGCGTTGACGGGGCGCAGCTTCCGCGCCCAAGACTTCCTCGTTTCAAGTCGGTCGCGTCGCGAACAGGAGATGACCATGCCCGCCAATCCCGCCGCCAAGGAAGCCGACAAGGCCAAGAGCGCCGCCCTGGAGGCCGTCGAGCACGCCGAGCGCGGTTTCGCGCAGGCCGCCGACGCCGCCCGCGTCCAGTTGACCGAAGCCGCCAAGCGCGTCGAGAAGTCGGTGGCTGAAGGCTTCGAGACCCTGCGCGCCCAGAGCCGCGCCTATACCGACACCGCCGGCCAGCAGCTGGAAGACGCCCAGCGCTACGTCTCCGAGCGCGTGCGTGAACGTCCGATCACCGCCACCTTGGCCGGGCTTGGCGTGGGCGTGCTGCTCGGCCTGCTGATCGCTGGCGGCCGCCGCAGCAGCGACCGGTGATTTTCGAAAAGACCCTGATGACGCTGGCCGCGGCCGCGGCGATCGCCGCCGCCGCCGCCGTCAGCGTCGTGTCCGCCGCCTTTGCGATCTACGCGGTGCTGGTCCCGCTGGTCACGCCGGCGGGCGCGGCCGCCATCGTGGCCGCCGTCGCGGCCCTGATCGTCGCCATCGCCGGCATGATCGCCGCCCGCAAGGTCGAAGGTCATCGTGATCGCCACCAGGCCGCCCCGCCGCCGGGCGGCTTCGACATGACCGGCCGGATCGTCGAGATCGTCCGCGATCGCCCGATCCTGTCGATCGGCGTCGGCCTGGCCGCCGGGATCTTCGCGCTGAAGAACCCGACCCTGACCGCCGCCGTGGCCAAGGCCTTTCTGGATCCGAAGCCACCACAGCGCTGATCGCGCGTTGTATGGATGCGAACCCCGCCGCCGGGCCTGGCTCGGCGGCGTTTTCGTGTCTTGAGATTTCCCAGCCTTTAGATTTCGGGGAAACCCCAAGTTTCAAAGGGAATTTCTCAACTAAAGTTGAGCGCGTCAGGCCGCTTTAGAAGCTTACGCTTTGGCCCTGCCCGTTCTAGATGCCTTCCGCGCGTTCCCTTCCTCTCCATGGGAACGCCTTCCCCATGGAGTGATCATGACGTACTCGCTGCCGGACCTGCCCTACGCCTATGAGGCGCTGGAGCCGACCATTTCCGCCAACACCCTGCGCTTCCACCACGACAAGCACCACGCCGCGTACGTCACCGCGCTGAACGGCCTGCTGGACGGCGACGACAAGGGCTCGCTGGAAAACGTCATCAAGACCGCCGGCCCCGGCAAGGTGTTCAACAACGCCGCCCAGGCCTGGAACCACGCCTTCTTCTGGGACGGCCTCTCGCCGACCAAGACCGCGCCGGGCGCCGATCTGGCCGCCGCCATCGACTCCACCTTCGGCGGCCTGGACGCCCTGAAGGAAAAGTTCGTCGCCGAGGGCATCGGCCACTTCGGTTCGGGCTGGGTGTGGCTGGTCTCGGACGCCTCGGGCGCCCTGAAGGTCATCTCGACCCACGACGCCGAGAGCCCGGTCACCCAGGACCTGACGGCCCTGGTCGTCGCCGACGTCTGGGAGCACGCCTACTACCTGGATTACCAGAACCTGCGTAAGGCGTTCCTGGAGGCCGTCTTCGACAAGCTGGTCAACTGGACCCTGGCCGACAGCCAATACGCGGCCGCCAAGTCGGGCGCCCAGGGCTGGGCCTATCCGGCGCCGACCTAAGGTCCTTCGATCTCCGGAACGCCCGGCGAGCCGGGTGCGTTGTTTCGAAGCGAGGCCGTGAGCTTCGATCGCAACAACCGCCCTGGCGTCCGCCGGGCCTATCCGGAGAAGTCCCATGCTGAATTGGGCCGTGACCTTCCTGGTGATCGCCCTGATCGCCGCCCTGCTGGGTTTCACCAGCATCGCGGGGACGGCGATGGGTATCGCCAAGATCCTGTTCTTCGTGTTCCTGATCCTGTTCGTGGTGTCGCTGGCCAGCCATGCGTTCCGCGGACGCGGCGCGCCGCGATAGGCGGGAACGAAGACACGGAATGACGAGCGGCGCGGCCTTCGGGTCGCGCCGTTTTCGTTTGGGCCTCAGCCCCGGCGATCGAAGGCCCAGGTGCGCCAGACGTCGAAGCGGCCGCGCTCGTAGGCCATGGCCGCCACCCGCACGCAGCCGGGCTCGATCTCGATGACGTTGAAGCCGGGCGCCGCTCCGCGCTCGCGGTGGGACAGGGTGCCCGAGCCCACCGCCTGGGTCTTGCCGTCGCCGAACGGGATGGCGGTGACGAACGGCAAGTGGATATGGCCCGACAGGATGACGTCGGCCCCCGCCTGGACGAAGCGATTGGCCGCGTCGACGCCGCCTCGCACCTTGGCAGTCATCGGGCCGCCCAGGATCTCCATCAGCGGATGGTGGCAGACCACCACCTTCAGGTCGCCGGCCGGAGCGGCCTCCAGCTCGCGGACGACCCGCCGGACCTGGCCGTGCGACACCGCCCCCTTCGACCAGTTCCAGCGGATCTGGGCGACGCGGGCGCTGTTCAGCGAGGCCACGGTGAGGCCTGGCGTGCGCCAGGCCGCGCCGTCCTCGTCGCCGAACCGGTCCTTGAACCGGCCCCAGCCGCGCGCGAAGCGCGCCCAGAGTTCGCGCGGACCGACGAAGGGCGTGTCATGGTTGCCGGGAACGACGATCTGCGGATCGGGCAGGCGCTGGAGCCAGGTCGCGGCGGCGTCGAATTCGGGGATCTTGCCGTCCAGGGTCAGGTCGCCGGCGGCGATGACCAGGTCCGGCGCGGCCGCGATGATCCAGGCCGTGGCCGCCTCGACGGCTTCCTTGTTCTCGCCGCCGAAGTGGATGTCCGAGACCTGGATCAGCTTCATGAGCTGGTCTCGTCCGGCGGGACCAGAGCGCGGAAGGCCTTGGGGCGGAAGCGGATCGACGCCTCGGGATCCAGTCGCGCGGGCTCACCGTCGAAGATCGCCGGGATTCGGCCGCGCGCCCAGACCTTGCCCACCCGGCAGCGCCCCACCGCGACGGAGGGATCCTCGCGCCACTGGCCGCGCGCGGCGTTGAAGCCCAGGCGGAAGACGTCCAGCGCGCTGGACGGGTCCAGGGCCGCCGCCTCCAGGGCTCGCTCCTCGGCGTCCAGGGCGGTCGAGACCAGCGGACACATCAGGGTCAGGGCCTCGGCCTTCATCTTGGGACGGCCGTCCAGGGTGAAGCGCAGCCGGCCGGAAAAGGCGTTGCGGAAGGCCCGCCGGGCGCGCGCCAGGGCGATGTCGATCCGTCCCTCCCGCGCGGCCTCGCGCGCCGTCGCCCACAGGGCGGGGCTGCCCAGGATGGCGGCGACGAAGAACAATCGGCCGCCGACCTCGCCGCCCGAGATCATCCGGGCCTCGCCGCCTTCCAGGCAGGCCCTCATCGCCGCTTGCCAGTCGCGCTCGCCATAGAGGGCGCGGGGCAGCATGTTCATGGTCCCGCCCGGCAGGGGCGCGATCAACGGGCCGTCGGGGCCGGCCATCTCGGCCGCCGCCCGGGCCGTGCCGTCGCCGGCCAGGACCAGCACCGCGTCCGGCGCGCCGTCGATCACCGCCCGCAAGCAGTCGGTCAGCTCGCCGGTCGCGGGCGCATGGACGACGCCAGAGACGCCATGCTCGGCCAGAAGCCGCTCGGCGACCGCGGGCGCGTCCGGACCCACCGAGCCGGAAGCGATATTGGCGATGACGTCGATCCTGCGCACGCGCGTCCCCTCGCGAAAACTCCGGGACGCAACGGCCCGACGCGGGCCATGGTTCCGCTTGCCAACGGAACCGTCGACCCGGGGAGTCGTTTGCTGCAGCAGGGGACAGGAAGCTCGGATCGGAGAGCCAAGATGAAAATGACCATGATCGCCCTGATGGGCGTGGGTGTGATCGCCTCGGCGTGCACCTCGACGGGCAATGTCGAACGTAACGCCGCTGGCGGCGCCGCCTTGGGCGCGCTGGCTGGCGCGGTGATCGGCAACAATGTGGGCGGCGGCAGCGCCAGCACCGGCGCGGCGGTTGGCGCGGCCCTCGGCGGCACCGTCGGCGCCGTGAAGGGCTGCCGCGAGGACGGCGGCTGTGGCGCGAACAGCGTCAATCGTCGCCAGTACTATGACGAACGCGCGGGTCGCTATTATTACTACGACTCCCGCAGCGGTCGTTACTATTGGGAAGACGGCAGCACCCGCTACTAGTCGGCGGTCAGGCGACGACGCCCCAGTAAAAGGCGATCGGCCCTGCCGGTCGCCTTTTTCGTATCCGGCGGCGGTGGTTCGAAGAGGAGGGTTCGAATGAAGACGACGACGAAGCTCATCGCCTTGGGCGCGATCCTGGCCCTGGCCGGCTGCGCCGAGACGCAAGGACCGTGGCGCACGCTGCGCAAGCCCGTGGCGGCCGCGCCGCCGACCTGTGGCGACTTCCAGTCGTCGGTCTATTTCGAACAGGACAGCGCCGCCCTGACCCGCGAGGCGAAGATGGTGCTGTCCAACGCCCAGGACCAGGCGCGCGGCTGCGCGGTGAAGTCGGTGCGGGTGATCGGCCTGGCCGACGCGGTCGGGACCTCCGACGCCAACCTGGCGCTCTCCCGGCGTCGAGCCCAGACGGTGACCGAGGCCCTGGCCAAGGTCGGTTTCGGCAAGGTGGACATCGACGCGGCCGCCGTGGGCGACGCTGGCGCCGTGGCCGCCTCGGGCGCGGCGGCCCCGCTGCGCCGCCGGGCGGACATCCTGTTCGCCTTTGAAGCGCGGTAGCAGCTTTCGAATCCCACACCCGCTCTCCCCGGCGCGCGAGAAGGCGCGTCAGCCCTAATCTCTCCGGATGAATATGGGCCCCGGCTTTCGCCGGGGAAGCGGGGACTGGGGCATGTTGCTGAGCTATATGGCGCTCACCGCCGTGATCCCACGAAGAAAGGCGGGCCGGTGATCCGGTCCGCCTGAGTTCGCATCAACAAAGGGGGGTGCGAAGGCGGCAGGCTGGCTTGCGCCAGCCTCAAGTCGGGGGGGCGTCGCCGCCTTCGCAGTGATGAAAACGAGAAGCCGCGCGATGGGTTCCCGCTTCGCGCGATTTTTTTTGCAGGCGTTTTCCGCGGGCCTTTCCGGCCGTCGATTCGGGGAACGGCAGCGGCGGCAAGACGTTGAAATTCCAAGCGGACATCGTGTCCGTGGGAAAGGGGAGCAACGTCGTGATCCGGACTTACGTGGCCGAACATGGCGGTACGGTTTTCATTTCGGCGCCGACCCAGCGTCAGAAAAAGCTGCGCTCGCGGATCATGGCCTTGGCCGTGATCGTCGCGGTCGGCGCCTCCGCCGGGATGGTGCAGGCGTTCAACGACCGCCAACACGCGGACGCGGCCCGCATGTGGACTCCATAGGAGGTAGAAATCATGCCCGCCGACATTCATCATCAGGCCACGCCGGAACACGCGCCGCGCCTGAACGCCACCCGGGCCCGTCAGGGCCGCTGGGGCAAGCACGTCTTCTGGGTGCTGATCGCCTCGACTGTCCTCGCGGCGCTCGCCCTGTTCGGCGCCTGGACGTGGCGCGCGCCCGACCTGGCCTCGGTCGAGGTCAACAACGGCGCCAAGACCCCCGCCGAGGCCCAGCGTTACGACACCCCGCAGACCCCGGCGAAGCAGACGCCTTAAAGGGCCTTTACCGCCCCTCTCGCCTTGCGGGAGAGCCGGCCCACCAAATGGGTCAGGTGAGGGGTTGAAGACAAGATTCGCCGCGACTGGCCTCACCGCTGGTCGCGGTGGTTTTCGTTTGCGCGACCCCTCATCCTTCTCCCGCAAGAGGAGAAAAGGGAGCTTCAACGAAAAACGGCCTCCCTTTCGGAAGGCCGTTTCGCGTTCGGGACGTTCGAAACCCTTATGCCGCCTTGCGGGTGCGGCGCGGGTGGAAGAACAGCGCCTGGCCGATCGCCGCCTTCACCGTTTCCGGCTGGAAGGGCTTGGTGATCAGGAAGGTCGGTTCCGGGCGTTCGCCGGTCAGCAGGCGTTCCGGGAAGGCGGTGATGAAGATCACCGGCACGTCCATGCGGCCCAGGATGTCCTTGACCGCGTCGATGCCCGACGAGCCATCGGCCAGCTGGATGTCGGCCAGGACCAGGCCCGGGCTGTGACGGGCCACGGCCTCGACGGCCTCGCCGCGCGTGGCGGCGATGTCGATCACTTGGTGACCCAGTTCCTTGACCAGGGCTTCGATGTCGGCGGCGATGACCGGCTCGTCCTCGATGATCAGGACGTCGGTCGCCAGTTCGGCGTCGATTTCGGCCTGGGCGTCGGAGATCAGCCGTTCGACCTCGCCGAAGTCGCAGCCCAGGATCTGGGCGGCCTCGGTGGGCGTGAAGCCCTCCAGCGCCGTCAGCAGGAAGGCCTGGCGCGAACGCGGGGCGATGCGCAGCAGGCGCTGGGCGGCGTCGTCGCCGGTGGCGCTTTCGTCGCGGCGCGCTTCCAGCTGGGCGCCGGAGCTGAGCCAGATGGCGTGGAACACGCGGTACAGCGCCACGCGCGGCGACAGGTCGGCGTCCAGCGAACGCTCGCCGGCCGCCAGGGCCTCCAGGGCCACGCGGACATAGTGGTCGCCGGTCTGCTGGTCGCCGGTCAGGGCGCGGGCGTAGCGGCGGATATAGGGTAGATGCGGCGCCAGCCGAGCAAGAAGACTCATGACCCCTCCCGATGCGGTGTCTTCGGAAACATACCTAACGAACGGCGAAGCTGCGCCGTTCCGTCGAAGGTCGATAACGTTCCCTCAACTGAGCGGTTCCGTGAAACGCGGAATTTTGACATCCTATGCCCAAGCTTATGGAACCTGGTACGGAAAACCACGTTGTCGTCTGGCGGAAAGACATTCGGCCAAAGGGGGCGGACGCCGATGCATCTCGGTGTCGAGGATATGATCGAACACGTACCCATGGAAGACAAACGCAAGAGCGCCGCGGCGCTGGACGAAGCGCGTCTGCGTCAGCAGGCCATCGGCGTGAAACTGCGCCAGATGTTCGACGAGGTCGTCAACGAGGCTGTGCCTGACGAATTCCTCGAGATCCTTCGCAAGGCCGAGCCGCCGGCGGGAGGTCGCTGAGCATGGGCGAACCGCAAGTCGGCCGCTCGCCGCCCGATCCCGTCCGCGACAACCAGTTCAAGCGCGAGCTGGTCACGCTCATCCCGCATCTGCGCGCCTTCGCCCGCACCCTGACCGGTGATCCGACGGCCGCCGACGATCTGGCGCAGGACGCCATGATGAAGGCGTGGGACGCCCGTGCGTCGTTCCAGCTGGGCACCAACATGAAGGCCTGGACCTTCATGATCCTGCGCAACCAGTTCTATTCCGAGAAGCGCCGCAGCTGGCGCCAGAGCCAGCTGGACCAAGAGGCCGCCGAGCGGACCCTGGTGGCGGTCGACGATCCGGAAGCGCCCGTCGCCTTGGACGAACTCCGCCTGGGCCTGGCCATGTTGCCGGCCGAACAGCGCGAAGCCCTGATCCTGGTCGGGGCCGGCGGCTTCGCCTACGAGGAGGCCGCCGACATCTGCGGCTGCGCCGTCGGTACGGTGAAGAGCCGGGTCAGCCGGGCCCGTCGGGCCTTGCAGGCCATTCTCGAGGCGGGGGCCTATGATCGTGACGGCGGCGCGGCGGGCGACGCCATGCACGCGATCCTGGCTGACGCGGAGCGGCTGAGCTCTCTTCGGTGAACGCCTTAGCCGGCCGCGCCGCGCAGGCCGTTACATCCATCCGGGTCCGCCTGGCGGTCGCGCTGTTCGTAGCGCTGCTGCCCGTGCTCCTGCTGGGCGTCGCGCAGTCGATCTTCGCCTTCCGGGCCGAGTCCGACGCGCGCCGTCAGGGGCTGGAGTTGGCCGCCGCGCACAGCGCCTTCAGCGCCCGCACCCGCATCGAGTCGGCCGGGGTGCTGCTGCAGACCCTGGGCCCCGGCTCGGTGGGGCTGGAGTGCGCCCAGCGCCTGGCGGATGTCCGCGCGCGCCTGTCGGGCTACGCCAACCTGATCCGCTTCGACAGCCGTGGCCGGGTGGCCTGCGCGGCCGCCACCACGCCCTATGACACCCAGCGCGGCGCGCGGCCCTGGTTCCAGTCGCTGCGTAACGGCGCCCGCATGGTGGTGGCCGCCGCTCCCGGCGCGGCCTATGCCAACGAGCCGGCGGTGCTGGCCGCCGTTCGGGCCGGCACGCCTGAACGGTTCGACGGCGCCATGGCCGCCGTCCTGACCCTGGAAGACCTGAAGCTTGAGACCACCAGCCGGATCATGCCCAACGGGGCCGAGGTGGCCCTGGCCGACAGTAATGGCCGGATCTTCGCCGCCACCGATCCGCTGACCTTCGGGCCCGTCGCCGAACGCTGGCGGCGAGAGGCCAAGGAGGATGGCTCGGCCCTGTGGAGCGGCCACGACCCGCGCAAGCAGGCCCGCACCTATTCGGCCGCGCCCCTGGCCGACGGCGACGTGTTCGTGATCCTGTCGTCGCCCGCCCCCGCCTTGCTGTCCTGGGCCTGGATCAATCCCATCTCGCGCATGCTGCTGCCGTTGCTGGCCTTCTTCCTGGCCCTGGCCACGGTGTTGTGGGTGGCCGAGCGCGGCGTGGTTCGCTGGATCGTCTACCTGCAGCGCGTGGCGGCGATCTATGCGCGCGGCCGCTTCACCGTCCGCCCGCTGCAGGCCGAGCGCGCGCCGCCCGAGATCCGCGAGCTGGCCGCCACTCTGGACGCCATGGCTGGCACCATCGTCACCCGCGACGCCTCGCTGATGGACAGCCTGGCCGAGAAGGACGCGCTGATGCGCGAGATCCATCACCGGGTGAAGAACAACCTGCAGATCATCACCTCGCTGCTGAACATGCAGCAGCGGGCGCTGGCCGATCCGGCGGCCAAGGCGGCGATGAATGACACGCGCCAGCGGATCACCGCCCTGGCCCAGATCTACCGGGCCCTCTACCAGGGGCCGGATCTCAAGCGGGTGGACCTGCGGCCGTTCCTCGAGGAGCTGACCGCCCAGCTGCTGGCCAACGACATGACCACCTCGCCTCTGGTGCGCACCGAGGTCCACGCCGACCCGCTGGTCATCGACCCGGACCGTCTGGCCCCGATCGCCCTGTTCGCCGTCGAGGCCATCACCAACGCCCAGAAGCACGCGTTCGGCCCCAACGGCGGCACGCTGGTGGTCGGTTTCCACGTGCGCGGCGAGGAGGCTGAGCTGTCGATCAGCGACGATGGTCCAGGCGCGGCCGACAGCCTGGGCGGCGGTGTGGGGCGCACCCTGATGACGGCGTTCGCGCGCCAGCTGCGCGGCAAGGTCTCGTTCGAAAGCCAGGCGCCGAGGGGCCTGACCGTGCGCCTGATCTTCCCCACGCCGCAGGTCATGGCGCCCGCCGCATGAATCCGGAACCTAGCTTCGCCGCTGGCGTTCTCTCGGGGCAGTTATTCACACGCCCCGCCTCCCCGATGTCTGGGGCCGAACACCGGAGAAGACCATGCGTAAACTCGTGATTATCGCCGCCGCCCTCGCCTCTCTGTCGGTCGCGGCGTGCAACACCGTCGAAGGCGCCGGTAAGGACGTCTCGTCGGCCGGCAAGGCCGTCAGCGACACCGCCAAGGACGTCAAGTAAGGGCCTTTCGACCCTTCCTGATTTGAAAGCCCGCCGGTCTCGCCGGCGGGCTTTCTTGTCTTTCAGCAAGTGTTTCGGCTCTGCAACCTCAGGGCGGTCCGCCGCCATCGCGCTGAAAAACGGACAGGCCACGCTCGGGCTCTTATCGAGGGGCATCGGGCGCTTGCCGAACACCAAGACGATCTTTATCCACAGCGGCTGGCGCTGTTCCAGCACCTATGTCTGGCATCGCTTCCGGGGCCTGCCGGACGTGCGCGCCTATTACGAGCCGTGGCACGAGCAGCTGGCGCGGGTGACAGAGCGGACGATCAACGCCGAGACGCCCGACAACAGCGGCCTGCGCCACCCGGGCGGGACCGACCCCTACCTCAAGGAATTCGAGGTCGTCTTGGACCCCGCCGGCGGGGTCAGGGACTTCGACGCCAGTTTCGCCCTCGACCGCTTCTGGATCGAGCCCGAGGCCAGCGACCTGGCCCAGCAGGCCTATGTGCAAGGACTGGTCGACGCGGCCCGCCAGCGCGGTGAGACGCCGGTCCTGGCCTGTTGCCGCACCCTGGGCCGGGTGGGCTGGCTAAAGCGCCGGTTCGGCGGCTTCCATGTCATGCTGGTCCGTGATCCGGTGCAGCAGTGGCTGTCGTTCTATTCGCTGCGCAAGCGCCCCCGGCCGACCTATTTCGAGCTCTGCCACTACGTCCTGCTGTCGGAAATGGCGGGCTGCGAGGACGTCGCGCGCACCCTGCTGGGCCATGCGTTCGACGGGACGGGACCGTTGGACCGCCGCCTGGCCGCCGTGCGCGGCAGGCTCAAGCGCGCGCCGGCCAGCGTCTCGTTCCAGGCCTTCCTGGCGGTGTGGCTGCGGTCCTACCTGAAGGCCCTGCCGCAGGCCGACCTGGTGGTCGACGTCGACCGCCTGGCCCGCGACCAGGCCTATGCCCGCGAGGTCGAGGCGGCCATCGAGGCCGCTTGCGGTCTGAGGCCCGACTTCTCCGACTGCCGCGCCCCGGCCCAGCATGGCATCGCGCCGCCGGTGCAGTGGCGCCGCGCGGCGCGCGAGGTGGTCGACCTTATGGCGCTGCATCAGGCCATCGTCGGGCCCGAGGCGCACCCGATCCTGTTCCGCAAGCTGGCGCCGTCGTTCGCGGCGCTGACGCCGGCGCCGGTGGGGCCGATCACGAAACTGGGCGAGGCGGTGGGCGGCCTGATGGGCGGTGCGGCCTTGGCCCGCGCGCCCGCTAAGGCTTATGCGGCGGCCGCGCGCACCGACGGGTCGCGCAGATAGACGCCCGCTCCGCCGGGGGCGGCGGCCAGCAGGTGGTCCAGTCCGGTGATGTCGTCCTCAGGATCCAGCACCAGCACGCCGTCGGACGGCAGCAGGGCGACCAGCGACTGGGTCACCTTGGACCGCAGCGTCGGGTGCATGCCGCGCAGCACGCCACGTAGCAGGATCACGTCGAAACGGCCCATGGCCGACAGGTCGGCCAGCAGGTTGATCCGCTTCCAGCGCACCATCTGGCGGATGCGCGGCGAGATCGCCCAGGTGTCGTCCTGGTTCTCGAAATACTCGACCAGCAGGCGGATCGGCAGGCCGCGCTGGACCTCGAACTGGGTGTAGAGGCCCGCCTGGGCCTTCTCCAGGCAGCGCTCGGAAAGGTCCGAGCCGAAGAACTCGAAGCGCGTTCCGGTCGCCAGGCCCGTCGCCTCGTTGGCCGCCATGGCGATCGAATAGACCTCCTGGCCCGTGGCGCAGGCGGCGCTCCAGATGCGGATCGGCGCCTCGCGCCGCCGCGACAGGGCCGGCAGCACCTCGTCGCGCAGCTGGGCGAAGGCCTCGCGGCCGCGGAAGAAGGTGGTCTCGCAGCGGCACAGGGCCTCGACCACGGCCCAGATCAAGCGCTCCTCGCGATGGGCGCGCAGGCCCGCGATCAGGGCCTCGATCGACTCGTAGCCCTCGCGCCTCGCCAGCGGCGAGAGGCGGCTTTCGACCAGGTAAGGCTTTTCGATCTCGACCCGCACGCCGGCGCGGGCGCGGCCCAGGGCCGCCAGCAGGTCCATGTCCTCTGGGGTCACAGCAGCCCCGCCTCGGCGAACTTCGCCTCGATGATGTCGCCGTCGAACGGCTTCATGATGTACTCGTCCGCCCCGGCCTCGAGCGCCGCGCGGATATGGTCGATGCTGTTCTCGACCGTGCAGAAGATGACCTTGGGCGCGTCGCCGCCGGGTTCGGACCGCAGCTGGCGCAGGAACTCGATGCCGTTCATCACCGGCATGTTCCAGTCCAGGAGCACGGCGTCGGGCATGGCCGCGCGACACCACGCCAGGGCCTCGATGCCATCGGCGGCCTCGGCGATTTCGAAGCCGATGTCCTCGAGGACCCGGCGGGCGACCTTGCGGATCACCCGGCTGTCGTCGACCACGAGACAGGTCTTCACGGCGCGCTCCAATCCAGACGGCCATCGTCGCGCGGTCTGGTTAAGGAGCGGTTTGCCGAACCCCGGATCGGGGTGCGACAAATCAAAACAGTCGAAATGGGGTGGAAAACCCTTCTAGGCCGGGACCCAGGCGGCGATCGAGGCGCGTTCCTCGCCGATCTCGACGGCGATCTGGCCACCGGCTGCGCGGACCAAGGCGTTCAGATAGGCCGCCTGCACCCATGGGCCGCCCAGCCCCTCGGCCAGCGGCTCGCCCTTCAGGCCGGCCAGCACCTCGGGCCGCAGGCGGGCGCGGGGACCGTTGGCCTCGGCGATGATCGAAAAGCGCCCGTCCGAAGCCAGGCCCTTGACCGTCGCCACGCCGCCGGCCGGCAGGGCGCTGGCGGCGATCTGGGCGATGTTGAGGATGGCGCGCGAGGACGGCTTGTTCATCGCCTGCGGCTCGATCTGCCAGTCCAGGGTCGGCCGGACATGGGCGAATACGCCTTGGGCCAGCTTTTCCAGCTCGCGCGAGTCGAAGTTCTCGGCCGAGGCCGAGGCGCCGAACGCCACCCGGGTGAACTGCAGTAGATCCGCCAGCTTGCGGGCCGACGAGGCGATCAGGTTCATGGCGTCGTCGCGCATATCCTGGGCGGCCGGATCGTCCAGCAGGTCCAGGCCCGAGACGATGGCGCTGGCCGGGCTGATGAAGTCGTGGCACAGGCGCGCGGCCAGCATGGCGGCGAAGTCGGGGCCTTGGACGTCCGTTTCGGGGGACGCGGGAGCCGGGGTCTCGGAAACGGTATCGGTCATGGCGGCGAACTTTGCCGTGATTTGAGGCTTTGGCAAACCGGGCGGGTCCCTCTAAACGAAGCCCGTGATCGATCCGTTTCTAGAGCCTGGCGTCCTGGTGCGCCATCCGAGCCAGCCCGACTGGGGTTTGGGCCAGGTTCAATCCGTGGTCGGACACCGTGTGACCGTGAATTTCGAAGACGCCGGCAAGCAGACCATCGACGCCAATCACGTGCGTCTGGTCTTCGTCGGCGACGACCCCAGAGACCTGGGGTGAGGGGGCAGGAATGAGCAGCGAGAACCTGGCGGCCGAAGACCTCGCGGATTGGGGCCGCGCCCTGGCCAGGATCACCGAGGAGGCGGCGGTGGTCATCCTGCCGTTCTGGAAGACCGAACTGGCCGTGGCCCAGAAGGCCGACGAGAGCCCGGTCACCGAGGCCGACCGCGCTGGCGAGCGCCTGATCCTGCAACGCCTGGCGGAACTTTATCCGGACGTGCCGGTGATCTCCGAGGAGCATGCCAGCGAGTTCGGCACGCCGGAATCGATCGGTCCGCGCTTCTTCCTGGTCGATCCGGTCGACGGCACCAAGGCGTTCGTGCGCGGAGACCCCAACTTCACGGTCAATATCGGCCTGATCGATCACGGCGTCCCGGTCGCCGGCGCCGTCTGCGCGCCCGCCACGGGCGAGGTGTGGTTCACCTCGGCGGGCGGCGCGATCAAGCGCACGGGCCCCGACGGCGTCGAGACGCCGGCGCGCATCCGCGCCTGGCCGCTGGGTCAGGCCCTGGGGCTGGTCAGCCACACCATGCGCGAGGAAAAGGCCGCCGAGCTGGCCGCCGAGTACGGCTTCGACCTGCGCGCGCCGATGGATTCGTCGATCAAGATGTGCCGCATCGCCGAGGGCTCGGCCGACATCTATCCGCGCCATGGCCCGACCTCGGAGTGGGACACCGCCGCCGCCCACGCGGTGCTGGTCGCCGCTGGCGGGACGTTCACCCAGCCGGACGGTTCGCCGTTCCTGTATGGCAAGGCTGACCAGGCGTTCCGCAACGGCTGGTTCGTGGCGCGCGGCGGATAGATTTCAATCCTCCGCCAAGCGGGGGGAGGATTTCAAATCACGGCGCGTCCTCGATCACCGTTTCCGGCGGCGTCGTCAGGATCGCGCCGGCCGAGGCCGCGACGATGGCGGCGATGGCCAGCCATTGGGTCAGGACCAGGCGCTCGTGCAGGATGACCAGGCCCGCCAGGGCCCCGGCCGCCGGCTCGAGGCTGAGCATGACGCCGAACGTTCGCTTGGGGATGGCGCGCAGGGCGATCATCTCCAGCGAATAGGGAATGGCGCTGGACAGCACCGCCGCCACCAGGCCCAGGGCGATCAGCTTGGGCTGGAACAGGGCGGTCCCGGCCGAGACGACGCCGATCGGCACCACGATCAGAGCCGCGGTCACCATGCCCAGGGCCACCGACCGGCCCGCGTGCAGGTGGCCGGTTCGCTTGCCCAGGATGATGTACAGCGCCCACATCACCGCCGCGACGCAGGCGAAGCCCACCCCGACGGGATCCAACCGCTGGGCGCCGGGATCGATCGGCAACAGCAGGGCCAGGCCCAGGACCGCCAGGCCGATCCAGACGAAGTGGATCAGCTTGCGCGAGCTGGCGACCGACACGACCAGTGGTCCGGTGAACTCGATGGCCACGGCCAGGCCCAGCGGGATGGTGCGGATGGCCATGTAGAAGCTGAGGTTCAACAGGCCCATCACCGCGCCGTACAGCGCGATCCGGCCGAGATCCGCGCGGGCGATCGGGTGGTTCCAGGGCCGCCAGACCAGGACCAGGATCAGGGCCGCGAACCCGACCCGATAGGCGCTGGTCCCCTGCGCGCCGACCAGCGGGAACAGCCCCTTGGCCAGCGAGGTGCCCACGCACAGCGTGATGATCGCGCCCAGCAGGGCGGCGTAGGGGAGGAAACGTTGGCGGGCGGCGGACATGAGGCCGCTTTTAGGGAGCGAGACAGCCGGGCGCTAGGGTTGCCCGACCCAGTCTTCGCTGGCGTGACGGACGCGCTGGACGAGGATATCCCCACGGTCGAGCCGGTAGACGATGATGTGGCTCTTGTAGGGATGGACGCGCGCCCCTCGCAGTTCGGGGCGCTCCGTCGCCGCGAAGGGAAAGTCCGACAGGAAGGCGAAGGTCTGTTCCAGGCCCTCATGGTAGCGCTCGGCCTGCTCGGGGCCGAACATCTCCGCGCCCGAGACATAGATCTGGATGATGTCGTCTTCGGCCTTCCGGCTGAGCCTATACGCCACGGCGTTCGGCGGCTTTGAGACGCGCCGCCGCCAGGACCTCGCTCATGGATCTGGGGCTGACGCCGCTCTCCTCGGCCTCTTCGATAAGGCGCTGCATCGCCGCGATCTTGTCGGCGCGTTCCTGGTCCCGGCGGATCAGATCACGCACATAATCGCTGGCATTGCTGTAGCGCCCCGTTCCAGCCTGTTCCTCGACCCACGCTTTCATGGCGTCGGGCAGGGACACGTTCATCGTCGCCATGACTCACCTCCGGGGTGATCGTGACATTCTTTGGCAAAGATTGCCATATTTTCAGGTAAGCGGCGGGCCAGACGGATGCCGTCTGGCCCGCATCGCCCTACTTCTTCACCCAGCCGCCATCCAGCGGCTTCCAGTACTGGCCGGGCGCCAGGCGGCTGTAGAGCTGCTTGGCAGTGGCCTGGCCGGCGGCCTCGGGGGTCACGCCGGTCTTGGCGGCGATGTCCTTGTAGGCGGCGGCGCGGCCGGTGTTGATCTCGGCCACGGCCGAGCGCAGGCCGGCGTCGCCGCCGGACACGATGCCCAGATAGCCGTCGGCCTGTTCGCCCACCGTTCCGGCGGCCTTGGCCGAGTCCACCGCGGCCTTGGCGGCGGCCGATTGGGCCAGCGCCAGGTTGGCGCCGCCGGCGGCCATCGCCAGGCCCAGCGCCAGAACCGTCATCGTCTTGCGGATCATGTCGGTCCCTCCTTCTTAGAACAGGTTCGGGTTTTGCTGGATCAGCGTCTGGACTTCCTTGTCCAGTCGCACGCGCACGTCGGCGTCCAGCTTGGCGTAGATGTTGATCGGATCGACCTTCACGCGGACGGTGGGCGTGCAGGCGGCCGCGCCGAGCGCTCCCGTCGCGATCAGGGCCATCAAGAGGGCGCGCTTTCTCATGCGTCTGGTCTCCAGTTCGTCATCAGGTTGCCCGGTCACGGTTGAACCGGACCTGAACGGGTTGGGGCCGCCGGCTCCTCGTCGGCGAACGAGCGGCGCCAAGCCGCCAGAAGCTCGTCGAAGTTCAGCGACGTGTCGAGGGTCAGGTCGACCGGCGTCTTGGCCGGCAGGGCGATGCGCTTGTTGAAGGCGCGGCCGCGGATCAGGTCCAGTATGCCCACGCGGGCCTTCTCGGCCACCTTGGGATCATGCTCGCCCTTGATATGGAACAGGATCCCCAGGCGGCCCTTGTCGGTGCTGTTAACGCCCGCTTCCAACTGGTCGAAGGCCAGGTTCTCCATGGCCTGGTAGGCGAAGTCCTGGATGGCGTTGACCTGGGCCGGCTGGGCGGGCGGCGCGCCCGGGGCGTCGGCGGGGCTGGCGGCGACATTGGTCAGAGCGCTGCGGGCGATCTCCAGACGGCCGGGCTGGATCGCTTGGATCTTGCCTTGCTGGAAGCGCAGGCCCTCGGGCCCGAAGGTGAAGGGCAGGCGGCCGTCGACAACGGCCTGGGCCTTGACCTTGTCGGCCAGGGACGAGGCGGCCAGCACCTCGCCCAGGTCCAGATGCTCGATGACGATGACGCCGCTGATGGTCTTGCCGGGTTCGAACGGCACGTCGGTCGGCTCGATCGAGATCCGGCCCTTGGCGGCCTCGAACGTGGCCTTGGAGATGTGCAGGGCGTCGGCCCCCAGCTGGAACACCGACTCGATCGCCGTCAGCGGCACAAGGCTGTCGATCTTGACGATCTTCAGGGTCTGGTTCGGGGCGGTGGTCAGCGGGGCCAGGCTGTCGAAGTCGACCGCGCCGTCCAGCGTGGCCACGAAGCCGATCGGACTGGTGAAGTCCATCTTGTCGACCACCAGCCGGCCCCGGCTGGTCGCGCCTTTCGCGTCCCAGGCGAAGACGCCGGTGAAGCTGGCCGGGCCCTGGGCGTTCTTGGCGAAGGCGGCCATCGGCGACAGGTCGGCGGGCTGCAGGCCGCCCTTGGCGAAGGCCAGTTTCGAGGCGTCGATGTCGGCCTGGCCCTTGCCGGTCGCCACCACGTGGCGCAGGCGGATCTCACCCAGCGGCTGACCCACCGGCGTCGAGCCCTGGAAGGTCCCGCCCCACACGCCGCCCGACAGCGTGAGGCCACCCTTGGCGAGAACGCTGTTGAAGCGGCGCTCGGGGGCGGCGTCGGTCACCGCCGCGCCGTCGACCCGGACGCTGGCTCGGTCGAAACCGCCGGCCCCGCCGAAGGTCGCCTCGCCCTTGACGTTCTGCAGCTTGGCCTGGGCCACGGCCAGTAACCCCTCGCCGTTCTCGAAGCGCAAGGCCGCGCTCCAGCCGTTGGCCCCGGCCGCGACCAGCGGGGCCTTGGCGGGGCAGAGACTGGCCTTGATGTCGGTGACCGGGTTCTCGCCCAGGGCGTAGGCCTTGGCGGTGATCGGAACGCACTTGGCCGTGGTCAGGGTGAAACGGCCGCCGGCGATGCGCGCCTGACCGTCGATGGCCCCGGTGACGCCCTGGATCGGGAGCAGGTCGAAAGCCTCGGTGGCGATCGAGAGGGGCGAGGTCATCACCCCGTCCTTCGCGCGCCAGGCCGGGGCGAGGACCTTCACGACCGGCAGGCTGCCGCCCGACAGCGAGGCCCGCAGCCCCCGCGCGCGCCGTCCGGGCCGGCGTCCAGCAGCAGGCCGTTCGGCGCGGCGGCGGTTAGGATCACGCCATTGGGGGCGGAAAGCCGCGCCTCGCGGGCCAGGCTCACGTGCGCGCGGCCGTCCCGCAGGTCCAGGCCGACGGCCGGCAGCGACAGGTCGAAGGTCCGCAGGGCCTGGGCCAGCGGCTTGCCGTAGGCGGGGTTGGGGATCAGGGCCGCCAGGCGCTGGGCGTCGGGGGCGGAGATTCCGCTGTGGCCGCCGGCCGAGCCGTCCAGCGCCAGGGTCAGGCCTCGCGGCCCGTGGTCGATCCGGCCCTTGGCGTTCAGACGGGCCGAAGCCAGCGCCAGGGCCCCGCCGGCCAGCCGCGCGGCCTCGGCGTCGATGGCCAAGGGACCGCTGACCGAGACGGTCTTGTCGCGGGCCGTCAGGCCCAGAGTGTCCGAGCGCGCGCCGGCCCGCAGGCCGCGTACGGCCGTTCCGGCGGCCACGGCCTCGCTGGCCCGCAACTCGGCGCTGGCCGCGCCGCGCGCGGTGATCTGCCCCTGGGCGCGGCCGGCCGAGACGCGGGTGATGTCCAGGGCCAGGCTGGCGTCACGAGCGTCCAGCGACGGGGCCGACAGCCGCGCACCGCGCAAGGCCCCGCGCGAGCGGCCCAGGAAGGCGAAATTGTCGGGCCCGCCCTCGATACGGCCCGCCAGGGTCAGGTCGCCAGCCAGGTCCTCGGCCTGGCTTTCGCCCAACCGGCCGCCGTCGGCGCGCACGGCCAGCCGCGCCTCCAGCGGTCCGCTGGCGCTCAGCTTGGCCAGATCCGGATAGGGCAGGTCGGCCGACAGCGTGGCGGTGGCGCCGGTCAGGTCGGCGGCCTCGCTGTCCAGGCTGTCGATGGCCAGTGAGACCTCGACGGTCAGCCGGTCGCCGCGCTTGCGGGCCGAGACAGTCGCGCCCTTGCTGTCCAGGGCCAGGTTCCGGGCGGCGTAGCGCAGCGGCGCCAGGCGGCCGTCGAAGCGCAGGAGCTGGCCGTCGTCCAGGCTGGCGTCGCCGGTGATCCGGGCGTTGCCGCCGGGGGTGACCAGGTCCAGGCGCGCGTCCTCGACCAGGATGGCTGGGCCTGGGACGTTGGGCTTCTTCGGCGACTTCAGCGCCTCGTCGATCAGCGGCTGCAGCGCGCCGAAGCGCACCTGGCCCTTCTCGTCGATGCTGGCGCGCACGCGGGGCCGGACCAGGCGCACGGCGCGGGTCTGGACGCCGAACTTCTCGCCATTCCACGGCGCGGAGAGATCATAGGCGACCTCCAGCCGGTCGGCGGAGAACACGGGATTGTCGCGCGCGCCTAGGCGGACCCGGCCGGTGAAGCCGGTGGCGTCCAGGTCGTCCAGCTCGACGGCGGCCTCGATCCCGTGGTCGCGCAGCCAGGCCTCGGCCAGTTCGCGGCTGATCTCGCGCCGGCCCGACCAGACCACCAGGCCGGTCGCGATGAAGGCCAGCATCGACAGCGACACCGCTTCCAGGCCCAGATCGACCAGCCGCGCGCGATCCCAGGCGCGCTTCGTCCCGGCGCCGGGGGGCGAGGTCTTCGGTTCGGGCGGGGTGGTGGCGTCGGCCATAGGTCCTGGAAATCTGATCCCTAAGAAGCCCCCCGGCTAAGCTTTAGATCCCTATTTCGAAAAACCCAGCACGTCTTGCATGTCATAGAGGCCGGGCGGCTTGCCCCTGACCCAGACGGCGGCGGCGATGGCGCCGCGCGCGAACAGACCCCGGTCGATGGCCGAGTGCGACAGGGTCAGGCTCTCGGACTCGCCGGCGAAGATCACGCTGTGCTCGCCGATGATCCCGCCGCCGCGCACGACCGAGAAGCCGATCGCGCCCTCCTTGCGGGGACCGGTGACGCCGTCGCGGCCGCGGTCGGCGACCTGGCCTAGCCCGACCCCGCGTCCGTCGGCGGCGGCCTCGCCCAGCATCAGCGCCGTGCCCGAGGGGGCGTCGACCTTGCGCTTGTGATGGGCCTCGTAGACCTCGATGTCCCAGTCCTGGGCCGTCAGGGCGGCGGCCGCCTGGCGCACCAGGCCCATCAGCATGTTGACGCCCAGCGAATAGTTGCCCGAGCGGACGATGGCGATCCTCGTCGCGGCGGCGTCGATGCGGGCCAGCTGGCCGTCGGAAAAACCGGTCGAGCCGATCACCAGGGCCGGGGCGTGGCTATGATGCACGGCGCGGGCGGCGGCGGCCTCGGCCAGGAGCGCCGAGGCCTCGGGAAGGGTGAAATCGATCACGGCGTCGGCGGCGGCCAGGGCGGCGTCGGCGCTGACCAGGTGCTCGCCCTCGGCGCCCGGGCGGTCAAAGCGCGCGGCCAGCACCGCGTCGGCCCGGCCGTCCAGCGTCTGGATCACGGCTTGGCCCATGCGGCCAAGGGCGCCGGCGACGGCGATCTTCACAGGCTGGGACAAGACCGGCTCCAGGACAACGTGCCGAGCAAATCGCCCAATCCGCCCCCGAAGGTCAACCTCGCGTCCGCTTCCCGAAGGTCAGCGACGTTGACGCAACGCCAATTCCAACAAGCGTTTGCTGGAGTTTTTCGAGCTTCGACCGGTTGTGACGCTCCCTCCCGCTCGTTACGCTGGTCGCGCATAAGGGCGCGTTCGCATGGATCGGCGCGTCCCCTCTTCAACTTGCGCAGCAGGAATGGGAAACGCCGAATGAGCGACGCGGAACGCAAGACCTTCACGGACGCGGAGGCCTTGGCCTTCCACCGCTATCCGACCCCCGGCAAGATCGCCATCGTGCCGACCAAGCCGATGGCCACCCAGCGCGACCTGTCGCTGGCCTATTCGCCGGGCGTCGCCGTGCCCGTCCACGCCATCGCCGCCGATCCGGACCTGGCCTACGAGTACACCTCCAAGGGCAACCTGGTGGCGGTGATCTCCAACGGCACCGCGATCCTGGGCCTGGGCGACCTGGGCGCGCTCGCCTCCAAGCCCGTGATGGAAGGCAAGAGCGTCCTTTTCAAGCGCTTCGGCGACGTCGACTCGATCGACATCGAGGTGAGCTCCAAGGATCCCGACGAGATCATCACGGTGGTCAAGAACATCGGCGTCACCTTCGGCGGCATCAATCTGGAGGACATCAAGAGCCCCGAGTGTTTCCGCATCGAGACCGAGCTGCAGGACCTGCTGGACATCCCGGTGTTCCACGACGACCAGCACGGCACGGCCATCATCTGCGCCGCCGGCCTGATCAACGCCTGCCACATCACCGGCAAGAAGCTGGAGGACGTGAAGGTCGTGCTGAACGGTCCTGGCGCGGCGGGCATCGCCTCGCTGGAGCTGATCAAGGCCATGGGCGTGCGCCCGGGCAATGTCATCGCGGTCGACTCCAAGGGCGTGCTCTACGAGGGCCGCACCGAGGGCATGAACCAGTGGAAGAGCGCCCACGCGGTCAAGACCGACAAGCGCACCCTGGCCGATGCGGTTGAAGGCGCCGACGTGCTGCTGGGACTTTCCGCCAAGGGTGCCTTCACGCCTGAGATGATCGCGACGATGGCCCCCAATCCGGTCATCTTCGCCATGGCCAATCCTGATCCCGAGATCACGCCCGAAGAGGTGCACAAGGTCCGCAAGGACGCGATCATGGGCACGGGCCGGTCGGACTATCCCAACCAGGTCAACAACGTCCTGGGCTTCCCCTACATCTTCCGCGGCGCGCTGGACGTGCGGGCCCGCCGCGTCAATCACGAGATGAAGATCGCCTGCGCCCAGGCTCTGGCCATGCTGGCCCGCGAGGACGTGCCAGATGAGGTCGCCGCCGCCTATCATGGCCGTCAGCTGAAGTTCGGCCCCAACTACATCATTCCGTCGGCCTTCGATCCGCGCCTGATCTGGTACGTGCCGCCGTTCGTGGCCCAGGCGGCGATGGACACCGGCGTCGCCCGCCGGCCGATCGCCGACATGGACGCCTATCGCGCCAGCCTGGCCCAGCGCCTGGATCCGACCGCCGGCTTCCTGCAGAAGATCTCGGGCGCGGTCCTGGCCAATCCCAAGCGCATCGTGTTCGCCGAGGGCGAGGATCCCAGCGTCATCCGCGCCGCCTACGCCTATCAGACCGGCGGCTATGGCCGGGCCATCCTGTGCGGCCGCGAGAACCTGGTGCACGAGAACATGAAGCTGGTCGGCCTGGATCCCGAGACCGCCGACCTGGAGATCGTCAACGCCCGGCTGTCCGATCGCAATCCGGACTATGTCGACGCCCTCTATTCGCGCCTGCAACGCCAGGGCTATCTGAAGCGCGACGTCCAGCGCCTGATCAACCAGGACCGCAACAGCTTCGCCGCCTCAATGGTGGCGCTGGGCGAGGCCGACGGCATGGTCACCGGCGTGACCCGCAGCTTCGACCAGGCGCTGGAAGAGGTGTTGCGGGTGATCGACCCGGCCCCCGGCGGCCGGATCATGGGCATGTCGGTGGTGCTGGCCAAGGGCCGCACGATCTTCGTGGCCGACACCAACGTCACCGAGCTGCCCGAAGCCGACGAGATCGTCGAGATCGCCTGCGAGGCGGCTCGCGCCGTCAAGCGCCTGGGCTTCAAGCCGCGCGTGGCCTTCATGAGCTACTCGACCTTCGGCAATCCGATGGGCCTGCGCTCGGAGAAGGTGCGCGAGGCGGTGGCCATGCTCGACGAGATGACCGTCGACTTCGAGTACGAGGGCGAGATGCCGCCCGAGCTGGCCCTGGATCCTGAAAAGCGCGCCAACTATCCGTTCATGCGCCTGACCGACAGCGCCAACATCCTGATCATGCCGGCCATCCACTCGGCCTCGATCGCCACCAAGCTGGTGCAGTCGCTGGGCGGCGCCACGGTGATCGGGCCGGTGCTGCTGGGCCTGGGCAAATCGGTGCAGATTGCGCCGCTGTCCGCCTCGGTGTCCAAGATCCTGAACATGGCGATGATGGCCGCCTACGACCAACCGGAGGATGACGCGGCGGCGTAGGCTCGGCCAAAGCCGCCGCGACAGGGCGCCGCACGCTCTTCAACGCCGGGCGTCCGGTCCCATCTAAATCCTGTCGGCAACAGTACGCCGACGCGTAAGCCCTCCGGCCGGCGTCCAACCCCTTGCGGCGCCGGCCGGCCCTTACAAGGGATGGAGCGGCCAGCGCCGCTGGCCCCCACCTGACCACGCTGCGCGTGGTCGTCCGCCCCCAAAGGGGGCGGAAGGTGATCCCCGCCGTCCTTCTTCCCCCTCCGGGGGAGGAGCGCCGCAGGCGCGGAGGGGGCGAGTAAGGGGATTAGAGCGGCTGTATCCTCGGAATTCACGATATCGAACCCAGCGAAATCAAGCGCTTGTCGATTTTACGCGCTCTTGAATGATCCGCGTTGAATCCCACCCTCATACTGCTTGTCACCTGATGGCTCGGAAGGGACGTCCGGCCGGCGATCGAGACGGCTGTCAGGGGTGGTCGAGCGGGAAGCGCTCGCCGGGTCTCTCTCGGGAGGCTCGTCTTCGCGACGGATCCAGATGCGGGCTCCCTGAAACATCGGGACGAAGCCCCAGATCCTTCCCTTAGGGGGCGGCGAAGATCAGGCGAACGCGGCAGGTCCGGGCTGAAATCGCCCGAGCGTTCCGGGACCGGGGTCGTCGCCCTGGCCCGCCCGTCGGGGGCCTCTCGTGGGAGCGGGTTAAGACCCCGCCGCCTCGCGGGCTCACCGAATAACGAACTACGCGGAGCGTCCTGGCTTCGTCGAAACGGTATCAAACTGCTCATCCTCCGGGCGACGCCCGGCGCTCCGCGTCCCTTTCCATGCCTTCAGCGGCACGCCGCGTGAAGCGGCGCCGTCGTGCGACAACGCGTCTCTTGAGCGACTCGCTCAGCAGGCGGACGCTTCTCCTCTCTTTCGCGTGGAGTGTCCTCGATGGCGTTCAGTGCGTTCGAACTGCAGCTGCAGGGCTATGGCCTGACCACGGCCGAGATCCATTATCACCTGCCCGATCACCCCCACCTGCTGCAGCTCTATGTCTGGCAGGAGTACGACCTGGCCCCGAAATTCCCGACCCTGAAGGGCTTCCTCGACTTCTGGAGCCGCGAGCTGGACGGGGTGCTGCACTCGGTCAGCATCGCCCACAACCGGCTGGTCGGACCCCGCGAATGGCGGGCCGTGAACGGGGTGCTCACGCTGCATTGAGATTTGCTGGGCTTGCGCCAGGGCCTTCCGGACCGTAACTCCCCCGCGATGACCACGGCCAAGATCTGCGGACTGTCGACGCCCGAGACGGTGAAGGCCGCCTTCGACGGCGGGGCGGCTTTCCTGGGCTTCGTCTTCTTCGAGAAGAGCCCGCGCAACGTCGCGCCCGAAACGGCGGCGCGGCTGGTCGAGCCGGTTCGCGGTCGCGGCGTGAAGACGGTGGCCGTGACGGTCGATCCCGACGACGCCCTGATCGACCGCCTGATGGCCACGATGAAGCCCGACCTGATCCAGGTGCATGGCAAGGAGACGCCCTCGCGGGTCCGCGAGATCGCCGCCCGGTCCGGCGTCGGCGTGATCAAGGCCTTCTCGGTCGCCGCGTCGGCCGATGTCGACCAGGCCGCCGCCTTCGACTCCGTCGCCGAGCACCTGATGTTCGACGCCAAGCCCGTGGAAGGTTCCGCCTTGCCGGGCGGCACGGGCGCAAGGTTCGACTGGGGACTGCTCGAAGGCCGGCGTTTTTCTCGCCCACATTTCCTGGCCGGAGGGCTGGACCCATGGAACGTCGCCGAGGCGATCCGGGTCTCCGGAACCCCGATCGTCGACGTTTCCTCTGGCGTGGAGCGCGGTCCGGGCCTAAAGGACCCCGCTCTGATCTCGGCGTTTCTCGACGCCGTCAAACGCGTCTAGCTTTTGGATGAGCCTTTGAACGCCCCCAACAAGCCTAACGACTGGTCCGCCTATCCGGACGCCAAGGGCCGCTTCGGCGACTATGGCGGCCTCTATGTGGCCGAAACCCTGATGCCGCTCGTGCTCGAGCTGGACCGCGCCTACACCGAGGCCAAGAACGATCCCAGCTTCCAGAAAGAGCTGAAGGGCTACCTGACCCATTATGTGGGCCGCCCTTCGCCGCTCTATTTCGCCGAACGGCTCAGCAAGCATCTCGGCGGCGCCAAGATCTATTTCAAGCGCGAGGAGCTGAACCACACCGGCGCGCACAAGATCAACAACTGCATGGGCCAGATCCTGCTGGCCCAGCGCATGGGCAAGACGCGGATCATCGCCGAGACCGGCGCCGGCCAGCACGGCGTGGCCAGCGCGACCGTCACGGCCCGCTTCGGCCTGCCCTGCGTCGTCTATATGGGCGCCGTCGACGTCGCCCGGCAGAAGCCCAATGTCTTCCGCATGAACCTCCTGGGCGCCGAAGTGCGACCGGTGACCTCGGGCGCGGCGACCCTGAAGGACGCCATGAACGAGGCGATGCGCGACTGGGTCACCAACGTGCACGACACCTACTACATGATCGGCACCGCCGCCGGTCCGCACCCCTATCCCGCCATGGTCCGAGACTTCCAGGCGGTGATCGGCAGCGAGACCCGCGAACAGATCCAGGAAGCCGAGGGCCGGCTTCCAGACGCCGTCGTGGCCTGCGTCGGCGGTGGTTCGAACGCCATCGGCATGTTCCACCCGTTCCTGGCCGACGAGAGCGTCAAGATCTACGGCGTCGAGGCCTCGGGCCACGGGCTGGAGACCGACAAGCACGCCGCGTCCCTGACCGGCGGCCGCCCAGGCGTGCTGCACGGCAACAAGACCTACCTGCTGCAGGACGACGACGGCCAGATCCTGGACGCCCACTCGATCTCGGCGGGGCTGGACTATCCGGGCATCGGGCCGGAGCACTCGTTCCTGCACGACATCGGCCGGGCCCAATACCTGACCTGCACCGACGACGAGGCCCTGAAGGCCTTCCAGCTGTGCGCCGAACTCGAGGGCATCATTCCCGCCCTGGAAAGCGCCCACGCCCTGGCCAAGCTGCCCCAGCTGGCCAAGGAGATCGGCGAGGGCGGCGTGATCGTGCTCTGCCTGTCGGGCCGAGGCGACAAGGACATCTTCACCGTCGCCGACGCGCTCGGGCGGACGATCTAGAGGCCGTATGACCAAGGACCGTATCGACCGTCGCTTCGCGGCGCTGAAGGCCGGGGGCCGCGCCGCTTTCGTGGCCTATGTCATGGCCGGCGATCCGGACGCGGCGACCGCGCTCGAGATCGTCAAGGGCCTGCCGGCCGCCGGCGCCGACATCATCGAGCTGGGCTTCCCGTTCTCGGACCCGATGGCCGAGGGCCCGACCATCCAGCGCGCCAGCCAGCGCGCCCTGGCCCAGAAGATGACGCTGAACGGCACGCTGGACATCGTCCGCGCCTTCCGCGAAGGCGACCAGGACACGCCGATCATCCTGATGGGCTATCTGAATCCGCTGGTGAACCGCGGTTTCGAGACCTTCGCCAAGCAGGCCAACGAAGCCGGTGTCGACGGTCTGATCGTGGTCGATTGTCCGCCGGAAGAAGCCGATCCGCTGTCGGACGCGCTGGAGGCCGAAGGTCTCGCGCTGATCCGCCTGGCCTCGCCGACGACGGATGACAAGCGCCTGCCGGCCGTGATCCGCCGCACCTCGGGCTTCGTCTATTACGTCTCGGTCGCCGGGGTGACCGGCGTCAAGGAAGCCGACGCCGACGCCGTGGCGCCGGCGGTCGAACGCATCCGCAAGGCCTCGGGCCTGCCGGTCGCGGTCGGCTTCGGCATCCGCACGGCCGAACGCGCCGCCGAGGTGGCCCGCGTGGCCGACGCGGCGGTGGTGGGTTCGGCGCTCGTGGATGAAATCGAATCCGCGGCGCGGTTGAACGAAAACGTGACTGACAAGGTTCTTCTAAAAGCGTCGGAGCTGGCTAAGGCTGTGCGTTCGGCGCGAGTCGGGACGAAGTGAGGCTCTAAGGCTATGGCTATGGCTGAACCCCAGGACCCGAAGAAGGGCGACAAGAAAGTGGCTACCGACCGCCGAGGCGGCTGGCTGTCGCGGATCGCGCCGGGTGTGCGCGGCGCGTTCGCCAAGCGCGAGACGCCCGAGAACCTTTGGGTCAAATGCCCAGACACGGGCGAAATGATCTTCCGCTCCGACCTGGAGGCGGCCCTGTGGGTCACGCCGGCCGGTCGCCACATGCGGATCGGGCCGGAAGCCCGCTTCAAGTTCACCTTCGACGATGGCCAGTACGAGGCCCTGCCGACTCCGGCGGTCGTCGAGGATCCGCTGCACTTCTCGGATGGCAAGCCCTACAAGGACCGCCTGGTCGCGGCCCGCAAGGCGACCGGCGAGCCGGACGCCATGGCCATCGGCTACGGCAAGGTGGCCGGCGTTGACGCCGTGGTGCTGGTCCAGGACTTCGCCTTCATGGGCGGCTCGCTGGGCATGGCCGCCGGTGACGGCTTCATCGCCGCCGCCAAGGCCGCGCTGGAACGCCAGGTCCCGATGATCGCCTTCACCGCCGCCGGCGGGGCCCGCATGCAGGAAGGCGCGCTGTCGCTGATGCAGATGGCCCGCACCACCCTGGCGATCAACGAGCTGAAGGACGCGGCCCTGCCCTACGTCGTGGTCCTCACCGACCCGACCACCGGCGGCGTCACCGCCTCCTACGCCATGCTGGGCGACGTCCACCTGGCCGAGCCGGGCGCCCTGATCGGCTTCGCCGGTCCGCGCGTCATCGAGCAGACCATCCGCGAGACCCTGCCGCCGGGCTTCCAGCGCTCGGAATATCTGGTCGAAAAGGGCATGGTCGACCGCGTCACGCACCGCAAGGACCTCCCCGAGGTGCTGGGCTCGATCCTCGGCACCCTGATGATGGGCCGCAACCGCAAGGCGGCCTGAGCGCCGCCTTGGCTGAGCTGCTCCGCGCCCATGACGCCGCCCTGGAGCGGCTGAAGGCGCTGCATCCCAAGCTGATCGACCTGTCGCTGGACCGGATGCGGCGGCTGTGCGCGGCGCTGGGCGATCCGCAAGACCGCCTGCCGCCCGTCATCCACGTCGCCGGCACCAACGGCAAGGGCTCGACGGTCGCCTGTCTGCGGGCCATGGCTGAAGCCGCTGGCCTGAAGGTTCACGTCTTCACCTCGCCGCATCTGGTCCGTTTCGCCGAGCGCATCCGGCTGGCCGGGACCCTGATCACCGACGCCCACCTGGCCGGCGTGCTGGACCGGGTCGAGGCCGCCAATGCCGGCCAGCCGATCACCTTCTTCGAGATCACCACGGCCGCGGCCTTCGTCGCCTTCGCCGAGGTTCCGGCCGATCTCTGCATCATCGAGGTCGGACTGGGCGGCATACTCGACGCGACCAACGTCGTGACGCCCAAGGTCAGCGTCATCGCCCCGGTCGACATCGATCACCGGGAGTTTCTCGGCGACACGATCGACAAGATCGCCTTCGAGAAGGCCGGGATCATCAAGCCCGGCGCCCCGGCCGTCTCGGCCCGGCAGCAGGTCCAGGCCGAGGACGTGATCGACACCGCCGCCGCCCTGGCCGGGGTCGAGTTGACCCTGATGGGCCGCGACTTCGACGCCTGGAACGAAGGCGGCCGGCTGCTGGTCCAGACGCAGGATCACCTGCTGGACCTGCCCGCGCCGTCCTTGCCGGGCGAGCACCAGTTCGCCAACGCCGGTCTGGCGGTCGCCGCCCTGCTGGCCCTGGGCGATCCGCGCATCGACGAGGCGGCCATGGGGCGCGGGATCGCGGCCACGGTCTGGCCCGCCCGCTTTCAGCGCCTGACCGCCGGCCCGTTGGCCGAGCGCGCCAAGGCGGCCGGCGCCGACCTGTGGCTGGACGGCGGCCACAATCCGCATGCCGGCCGGGCGGTCTCCCGCGCCGTCGCCGACTTGGCCGCCCGCGATGGCCGGCCGGTGGCGCTGATCTCGGGCCTGCTGGCCAACAAGGACGCGACAGGCTTTTTCGGGGCCTTCCGGGGCGTGGCGGCCAAGGTCTTCGCGGTGACCTTCGAAGGCCAAGCCGCCGCCAGCGCCGCCGAGACCGCCGCCTCGGCCGAACTGGCCGGGCTGCGCGCCGCGGCCTGCGACAGCGTCGAGGACGCCCTCGAACGGGCCCTGGCGCTGGAGCCGACGCCCCATGTCCTGATCTGCGGCTCGCTCTACCTGGCCGGCGAAGTGCTGGCGATGAGCCCCGAGACCTGGCCGTCCTGACGGAACCCAAGGTCGAGTTCGCCGCTCTAGGGAAGCCTGGCCTTGGAGAGATTCCGCATGACCATGACCTTCCTCTACCGCCTGGGCGGTCTGGCCTGTCTGGCGATCGGCGTCTTCATGGGCTGGATCGCGATCCTGAAGCCGTTGCAGGCGGCCCAGAGCCATGCGCCGGTAGTCGACTACGACGTGAAGGCCTTCGCCTTCGTGCCCATGATGCTGGTCTTCGGCCTGTTCTTCCTGATCGGCGGCGATCGCTGGCCGTATCGCGACGTCGAGCGCAAGACCCTGACGCCGGCCGGTTGGGCGCTTATGGCGGTGATCGCCCTGGCGGGTCTGGCGGGCTTCCTGCTGTTCAAGCAGCAGTTCACCGCGCTGGGCTACGCGGCGGGCTGAGCGCTGGCCATGGCGTTGCGCATCGACGGGGCGTAAGGCTGCCGTACGCCGATAGGGCGGCGCGGCCCGTCGGACATCCTCGGCGAGCGCGATCGTCCTGGCAGGAACCACCGATGGCCAAGGGTCAGAAGAAGTCGAACAAGGAAATCCGCAAACCGAAGGCCGACAAGAAGCCGCCGCCGGTCGCCGCTTCGCCGTTCATCGTCACCGGCAAGAAATAGCGCTCAACGAAAAACGCCCGCCCCGGGAGACCGGAGCGGGCGTCTTCAGTTTCGGAAGAAAAGCCGGTCAGGCCGGTTGGACGCCGGCTTCGTTCAGCCATTCCAGGATCTTGGCCTTGGGCATGGCGCCGACCTTCATCGAGGTCATCTGGCCATCGCGGAACAGCATCATGGTCGGGATGCCGCGGACGCCGTAGCGCGACGGGGTCGTCGGGCTGTCCTCGATATTGACCTTGGCGACGGTGACGACGTCGGCCAGCTCTTCCGAGATCTGCTCCAGGGCCGGGGCGATCTGCTTACAGGGGCCGCACCACTCGGCCCAGAAGTCCACCAGCACGGGCTTGCTGGCCTTCAGGACGTCGGCTTCGAAGGTGGCGTCGGTCACCGCAACGGTGCTCATGGCTTGCTCCAGTCTGGCGTCACGCGCTCGGCGCGGAGGACGCGATAAGGTCAATGTGACCGGATTCGCTCCGATCGCTTGTCGAAGATGTAAGAGGCCATGATCCCTCCGGCAACGGCCTAAGCCAGGCGGGCGAGTGCGTCGGCCATCACCTTTTCTGGAACCGGCATCAGTTTGGGGCCGTCCGTCCACACCAGCGCCGCCTCGACGGTCCGACCGGGGAACACCTCGCGCAGCACGGCGGCATAGACCGCCATCTGGGCCAGATAGGCCGGGTCGGCGTCCTCGATCTGGTCCGGCGAGGGCCGGTTGGTCTTGTAATCGATGACCAGGACGCGACCTTCATCGACCACCAGCCGGTCGACGCGACCCGAGACCGCCAGGCCCTTGGGCAGGTGGGCGCTGGTCCCGGCCAGGGCGACCTCGGCCCGCGAGCCGGGGCCGAAGACGGCGGCGAACCGCGTATCGTCCAGCACGCCGAATGCGGCGGCGGCCATCTCCTCGCGCTGGTCGTCGGTCAGGTCGCGCTCGGCGGCCAGCAGGCGGCGGGCGGCGCCGGCGCGCTGGTCCGGCGTGACGTCGGGCAGCAGCTGCAGCAGCTTGTGAACGATCTCGCCCCGGCGATAACGGCCCAGGCCCGAAACGCGGGCCAACGGCGAGGGCGCCGGAACGCGGGCGTTGTCCTCGATCCGCGACGGGGCGGCGTAGCGGGCGGCGGCCGGCTCTGGCGGCGCCTCGGCCCGGATCCAGGCGGGGGCGCTCGCCAAGACGCGGAGGTCCTCCTCGACACGCGGCGCGGGGAGGGGATCGGGGCCGTAGCGCAGGAAGCCGGTTTCCTCGTCGCCAATCGTCCGCACCTCAGGCGCAATGTCGGTATGGGCGAAGGCGGCACGAGCGGAGGCGTACCAGCCGCCGACCTTGTCGTCCTTGGTGCGGGCGTCGATGCGGCCACACAGGATCAGCCGGTCCCGCGCTCGGGTCAGGGCCACGTACAGCAGGCGCAGGGCCTCCTGGCTCTCTTTGTCCTCGCGCAGCTTGCGGGCCCTGGCCGAGGCGTCGCAGTCGCCCTTGCTCGAGCCGCACCACAAGAGCGCGCCGTCCTCGGTGACCAGCAGCGGCGAGCCGCCGGCCCCGCGCTTTACGGTGGTCTCGGGCAGGAAGACGATCGGCGCCTCCAGGCCCTTGGAGCCGTGGGCGGTCATCACCCGCACCTCGCGGCGGGCGCCTTCCATCTCGCGCTTGACCACGATGTCCAGGGCCGCGAAGTCCGCGACCAAGGCCTCCAGGTCGCGGACGCCCCGCTGCTCGGCCTCCATGACCTGGGCCAGGAACTCGTCCAGCGCCTCCTCGGCCTCGGCCCCCAGGCGGGTCAGCACCTTGGCGCGGTGCGAGCGGCCGTCGGCGTCAGACAGGCCCAGCCAGCCGGCGAAGAACTCGAACGGCTGTCGACGGCGGCCCTCGGTCAGAGCCCAGTCCAGGACGGTCCGCGCCGCCGTCCATTCGGGACGTTCCTCGCCTCGCCGGCGCAGCTCGGCCCACAGCGTGGCGCGGCGGCCCTTGGCCAGGGCGTAGACGTCTTCGTCGGTCAGCGCGCAGAACGGCGTCTTCAAGAGGGCGGCTAGGGTCAGGTCGTCGTCCGGGAACAGGATGAACCGCCCCAGGGCCAGCAGGTCCTCGAAGGCGATGTGGCTGGACAGCGACAGGCGGTCGGCCCCGGCCACCGGCACGCCACGCCGCTTCAGAGCCCGCAGGATCTCCTCGAACAGCACCTTGCGGCGGCGGACCAGCACCAGAATATCGCCGGCATGGGCGGCGCGATGTCGGCCGATCTCCTTGTCGAAGACCGCGTCGCCGCGCTGCAGGATCGCGGCCGTCTCGGCGGCGATGGCCTCGGCCAGGCGGCGGTTGGCGCTGCGCTCGCCCTCCTCGTCGAGCGGCTTCTCCCAGGCCTCGCGCTCCTCGCCGGGCAGCTCGCGGGTCAGCGGCCACAGGTCGACGCAGCCGGGATGGCCGTGGCGAAACAGCTCGTGGCGGACTAGGTCCTGACCCACCGGCGGCGGCACGCCCTCGCGGGTCTCTGGATCGGAGAACAGGGCGTCGACGAAGCTCAGCACTTCGCGGGTCGAGCGGTACGACACGGTCAGCGGCACGCCCTTGCCGACCGCGCCGACCGCCTCGATGCGGGCGATGTAGCCTTGGGTCTCGATCAGCAGCCGCTGCGGATCGGCGCCCTGGAAGGAGTAGATCGACTGCTTCTCGTCGCCGACCACAAACAGGGTCCGCTCGGCCCGCCGACCGCTCCAGCCTTCGGACGTCTCGCCGGCGAAGAAGTCGGCGGTCAGGGCGCGCAGGATCTCCCACTGCTCGGGCGCGGTGTCCTGAGCCTCGTCCAGCAGGATGTGGTCGACGCCGCCGTCCAGCTTGTAGAGCACCCAGGCGGCCTCGACCTTCTCGGTCAGCAGCACCCGGGCCTTGTCGATCAGGTCGGTGAAGTCCAGCGCGCCCCGCGCTTCCTTCTCGATCCGATGCGATTCCACATAGAGCACCGCCAGGCGCAGGGCGTCGGCGGTGTCCTCGGCGACCTTGGCGGCGCGGGACCGCTCGCGGGCGGCCTCCAGCTTGGCCTGGTCGAGCAGCAGCGCCTCGCGCAGGTCCTCGCGGCTCTTCAGGCCCGAGGTCTTGGCCGGCCAGGTCGCCGGCGTGCCCTCGCCGCCTTCGGTGAACAGGGCGCGCAGGGCCAGATCCAGCGTGGCGTCTGGATCGTGGGCCACGGCCGCCAGCGCCTCGGCATATTTGGCGTCCTGCTTGCCGCCGCCGTCAAACAACACCGTGGCCGCCGCTCGCCAGGCGCCGAGGTCCAGTCGCGCCATGGCCTGAGCCGCGAGATCGGCGGCCGAGGTCGGCGCTTCGAAACCGCAGCGCGCCCAGGCGTCTGCCATGGCTTCGGTGAGGCCGCCGCAGCGCCGGACATAGTCCATGATCTGGCCGCGCCGGGTCTCGAAGCCGGCGAACATGTTCTCGAAGCTCTGGAAGTCCAGCGCCACCGAGAAACGGGCATAGGCCTCGGCGAAGGCGTCCTGGTGGCTGTCGACCCAGTGGGCGGTGGCGCGGCGGGCGGCGCGGGCGATGGCGGCGCCGGCCTGGTCGTCCATCACCGTGAAGCCGGGCGAGACCCCGGCCTCCAGCGGGAAGCGCCGCAGCAGCTTCTCGCAGAAGGCGTGGATGGTCTGGATCTTCAGGCCGCCGGGGGTTTCCAGGGCTTGGGCGAACAGGGCGCGGGCTTCCGACAGGCGCTTGGCGTCGTAGATGGCCTCGGCTTCGCCGACCAGCTTGGCCAGCTCGGCGCGCAGATCCGCGTCGCTGGTCACCGACCACTTGCCCAGCCGCTCGAACAGGCGCCGCTGCATCTCGGCGGCGGCGGCCTTGGTATAGGTCACGCACAGGATCGCCTCGGGCTTGACCCGCGCCAGCAGCAGGCGTGCGACCCGGTCGATCAGGGTCTTGGTCTTGCCCGAGCCGGCATTGGCCGTGACGAAGGCCGAGATCGCCGGATCAGCGGCGATGCGTTGGGGATCGAGCATCTGCGGGGGCGCGCTCATTCGCCCTCCCCGTCGTCGCCGCTGGTCGACCACTCGAACACGCGGGCCAGGTGGGCGTAGTCGCCAGGGTGCTCCTTGACGAACTGCGGCGCGACCCGCGAACGGTAGGGCTCGGCCGGGTCGTCATAGCGGGCGATCAGGGTCGAGAGGCCGTCCAGCGCCTTGGTCGCCGCCGCGATGCTTTCCTCGCCCGCCAGGGCGCGAACCTGTTCTTCGCCGGCGGGACGCCGGCCGGTGACGCGAACATAGGTCAGGTCGCCGGGCGTGGGCTTGCCCAGGTCCGGGAAGCCGCCGTGCATCAGGATCGCCGCCGTCAGGGTCAGTTGCGGCGAGAAGCCGGTGTCGACCTGTTTCTGCGACGGTGCTGCCCCGGTCTTGTAGTCGAGGATGTGGGCGGTCCCATCGGCGGTCGGCTCGATACGGTCGGCCTTGGCGGTCAGGGTGAAGGGGCGGCCGTTGATCGACAGGGCCAGCTCGCCCGCCGCCTCGACCACGACCTTGCGGGCGGTCGCGCGGCGCTGGCGCTCCCAGTCGGCGACCCACAGGGCGGCCTCGCGGGCCAGCGCCTTTTCGCGGGCCAGAGCCGTCGGCGGCATGCCGGCGCCGACCAGGGCCTCGACGTAGAGCTTCTCGAACACGGCGGCCGCGTCGGCCGGCATGGCGTCGGGGAACAGCTCGGCGAAGGTCTCGAACGCCGCGTGGATGGCCGTGCCGCGCGCCCGGGCCTCGACCGGCTCGTCGGGGCGCTCCAGCGGATAGAGCTTCAGGATGTCGCGGGCCCAGACGGCGTAGGGATCGCGGGTCAGGGCCTCGATGCGGGTGACGGCCATCTTGCGCGGCCGGTCCTCGACGGGCGGGACCGGGGCCGGGCGGCCTATCGGGGCGTAGGGGGCGGGCGCGTCGAGGGCGCGGACCCAGTCCAGCACGTCATCGCGGCGCGGCAGGGTCAGGCTCGCCCCGGCGGCCAGGGTTTTCAGCCGCCACAGCCATCGCGACTCTACCGCTGGCGCGCCGCCGCGTCGCTCGCAGTGGACCAGCACCACATCCGGGGCGCTGGCGGCCTGGGCGAAGTCGTGGGCGGTCAGGCCCACGCGGCGCTCGGGCGGTGGCAGGCCCAGGCGCGAGCGCATGGGCCGCGACAGGAACGGGTCGATCGGCGCGCCCCGCGGCCAGACGCCCTCCTCGAGGCCGGCCAGCACCAGACGATCGGCGCGGACCAGGCGGGCCTCGATGGCGCCCAGAATCCTCAAGCGGGGATGGGTGGCGCCGCCGACGCGGACGGTCTCCTCGTTGACCAGCCGGTCCAGGATGTCGGCGAAGGCCTGGGGTGAGGCGTCGGGCAGCGGCTCGCCGTCCTGGATCAGGGCGGCCATCAGGGCGCCCAGGCACTCACCGGCCCCGCCGGCCCACAGCCGGTTCGGGGCGATCAGCCCTTCCAGCGCCTCGACCAGGGCCTGGGCGGCATGGCATGGCCGGGCGAACCCGTCGACATAGGGCGCGGCGGCGTGGTCGATGGCGGCCAGGACGCGGTCACATAGGGCCAGGGCCTCCGGGGCGTCCTTCAGCCGGGCGCGCAGCACGGCCTTCGAACCCGGCGCGGCGCCGCGCAGGCCCTTGCGTTCCAACTGGGCGGCGGCCGGGGCCTCGTCTTCACCCAGAACCAGCGGGTGCTTGACGAAGGCCAACAGGCGGACCGGATTCAGCGGCTCTTCGACCAGGCGCGCCAGGTGCAGGGCCAGGATCGCCGCGCCGGCGGCGGCCAGGGCGCGCCGGCCGAGCTGTCGGGGATGACGCCCCACCGCTGCAGGCGGGTCATCACCCGCCGGGCCAGGGTCTGGTCAGGCGTGACCAGGGCGGCGGTCCGCTCGGGATCCTCCAGCGCCTCGCGCAGCAGCAAGGCGCAGGCCCCGGCGGCCTCCTCCTCGGCGCGTGCGGCGATGACCGAGAAGCCGGTCAGGCCCTCGGCGATGGGGTCCAGGCCGGGAGCCTCGGCGCGCAGGGCGGCGATCTGGGCCAGCCAGTCGGCGGTGGCCTCGGCCGGGCGCAGCGCCTCGTTGACGATCCGCCGCCGCCAGCGGCCGCGGCTGTCGACGTCGGGGACCCAGGCGCGGACGTCGGCGCGCGAGACGCCGGCGCGGTCCAGCAGCCGCTTCATCGCGCCTTGCGGATGCTGCTCGCCCTGAGAGCCTTCGATCTGCGTCCAGGCGCTCTCGGCCAGGTCTTCGTCGAGGCCAGGCAGGACCACCGCGCCCTTCGGGGCGGCGGCGACGACGCGCAGCAGGTCGGCGGTGGCCGGGGCGGTGCCGGTCGAGCCGGCGGCGACCAGCACCTCGGTCGGCGGGTTCTCGGACCACTGCGCCTCCAGGGCGCGGAGCAGTCTCACCCGGCGCTCGGAGACGTCGATCAGGCCCAGCGCCTCCAGCCGCTGGGGCCAGGCGCGGAGCACGGCCTTCAGGAACCGAGCCGAGACCTGCCAGTGCTGGGCCAGGTCGCCCTCGGCCAAGCCGTCCAGCCGGTCCTCGAAGGCGATCTCCTCGATCTGGCAGCTGTCGAGGAAGTCCGACAGCGCCTTGGCCAGCTCCAGGGCCTGCACGGGGCCGGGCTTGAACGACAGCTTGTCGCCGTGGTCGACGACCAGACGCGCCAGCTCGAACCGGCGGCGGCGGGAGGAGATGGCGGGCGGCAGATCAAGGGCCAGGTCGCCCGGCTCGAACGGCGGCTCGCCTTCGTCGAGGTCGCCCAGCGGCCGGATCTGCGGCAGCAGCAGGGCCCGCCCGCCGCCGACCGCCAGGAAGGCGTCGGCCAGGGCGCGGGCGCCGCGGCGGGTCGGGGTCAAGACGGTGGCGCGGGGCAGGGCCTCGGGGCCGAGCGGCTCCAGGGCGTTCAGCAGGCCGCGCGCCAGATCGTCGACGAACGGCCGGTGGGCGGGGATCGAGAACCAGCGCGGCCCCGGTCTTTCGAAGAAGGGGGCCGGGCCGCTCATTCCTGAGCGAGCCTGGCCTCGGCCGCCAGCTTGGCGTCGGGATCGCCGACGTGCATCCAGAGGCCAGCGGGGGCAACGCCGTGGACGCGGTGGTCGGCGGCCAGCCGCTTCCACAGCGGCAGCAGCGAGAACGGCCCTTCCGGCCCATCGGCGGTGATCGCCGGCTTGCAGATGTGGACGCCGACATAGACCAGCGGGGCCATCTCGCCGGGGTCCTTGAAGCGGACCAGGCCATCGTCGCTCAGGAACACGTCGCCGCTGTCGTGAAAGCCCAGCGAGCCGGCGGTCGAGGCCAGCATCAGGCAGACGTCCATCGCCTCGGGATCCCAGGCCGCGGCCACGGCGTCGACGGCCGCGCCAGCGTGCTCGATCCAGATCGAGTCGATATTGGCCACGAACACCGGACCCTCGCCCAGCAGCGGCAGGGCGTGCTTGATCCCGCCGCCGGTCTCCAGGGCCTGGGCGCGTTCGTCGGAGATGACGATGCGCGGGCCGAGGCCCTTGGCCTCGCGGGCCTTCAAGTGGGCTTCGACCAGGTCGGCGAAGTAGTGGACATTGACCACGGCGGTCTCGACCCCGGCGGCGACCAGGCGATCCAGCATGTGGTCGATCAGCGCCTTGCCGGCGACCTCGACCAGGGCCTTGGGCCTGTCGTTGGTCAGGGGGCGCATGCGGGTGCCGAGGCCTGCGGCCAGCACCATAGCGACTTTCGGACCGCTCATCGGCGAGCCTCCGCTGGGACGTAGCGGTCGAACCAGGCCTTGAGGCCGGCCATCGCCGGATCGTTCAGGTTCCGCTCCAGGTAGCGCCAGGTGCGCGGCATGTAGGCTTCGTACTGGCGGCGACCCAGCAGGGCCTGGCGAGCGAAGACGCGGCCGAGGATGCGCGCGGCGTTCGAGGCGGCCAGGGCGCGGTAGTCGGCGATGAAGGCCTCGCGCTCGATGCTGGGGCGGGCGGCCATGTAGCGGTCCAGCATGGTCGTCTCCAGTTCCGGCGACACGTCGCGGCGGGCGTCCTGCAGCAGGTGCGTGAGGTCCCAGGCCGGGTGGGCGCGCAGGGCGTCCTGGAAGTCCAGCAGACCGACCCGCGCCACGCCCTCCCGCTCCGGCAGCCACAGCAGGTTCTGGGCGTGATAGTCGCGGTGGGTGAAGACGTTGGCCCCGGCCTCGCCGCGCACCCAGACCGGCGCCCACAGCGCGTCCCATTCGGCCACGGCGTCCGGGGCGAAGGCCGGGATGCCGGCGAACTGTGGCCACCATTCCAGGAAGGTGTCGGTGGCGTGCTTGAGGGCCAGGGTGTCGTAGGTCAGCAGCGGCCAGCGGATCTCGTCGACAGCCAGCACATCCGGCGGCGTCTCGGCGTGCAGGGCCACCTGCAGGTCCACGGCGGCTTCGTAAAGCGGCCGCTCGTCCTGACCCTCGGCGATCAGGGTGGCGTAGAGGCCGTCGCCCAGGTCCTCCAGCACCGCCAAACCCTGCCCGACGTCATAGGCGAAGATACGCGGGGCCGAGAGGCCGCGCTGGCGCAGATAGTCGGCCGTGGCCACGAAGGCGGCGACGGAGCCGGCGGCCAAGCGGGCGGCGGCGTTGTAACCCAGCGCCAGGCGTTCGGCGTCGGTAGCGCCCGGCGGGCAGACGACGCTTTCCAGCGCTGGAGGCTGGTCCATGAAGATGAAGCGCTCGTCTCCACGATGCAGGCGCTCGTAGCTCCGCGTCGAGGCGTCGCCGCCCAGCGGCTGGCGGCGGACGTCGCCGAAGCCATTGGCGGCAAGGAACGCGGCCTTGGCCGTCTCTCTCTCGGACATATGGGGCCGCTCAGAACTCAAGGGTACGTCCTTCGAAACTACCGTGCGCCACGATGACGGCGCGGCGTGCGTCGCCATCCAGGGCGATGTCTATATCGAGCCGATTCGCGGGCAAACGCCCTTCCAGCCGTTGAGGCCATTCGATCAGGGCCACGCCGCCGTCCAGGGCCTCGTCCAGGCCGATCTCGTAGGCCTCGTCGGGGTTCGACAGGCGGTAGAGGTCGAAGTGGGCCAGCGGAAACGTGGCCGTCTCGTAGAGCTGCACCAGGGTGAAGGTCGGGCTGGGCACCTCCTCGTCCGGCGTCGTCAGGGCGCGGATGAGGGCGCGGGCCAGGGTCGACTTGCCGGCTCCCAGCGGACCGGTCAGGCACAGGGCGTCGCCAGGCCGGAGCGACGCGGCCAGCGCTCGGCCCAACTGCTGGGTCGCGGCCTCGTCGGGCAGGTGCAGGGTGGTCATATGTCTCCCATAGCGCGTCGCCCGGTCGATGTTGAGGGGCGTGAAGGCCCTTCCCCTCAAGCGTCTCACGCGCTAACCGCAGTCCCCGATGCCGACATCTCTTCGCACCGCCTATCGCGAGCGCCTGGCCCAGGGCGAGATCAAGCCCGACGTCGCCCAGGCCGCCGCCGTCGAGGCGCTGTCGCGACTGGAGGCCGATCTGGACGCCGCCGGCGAGCCCGGCTTCTCGCTGTTCGGCCGCAAGCCCAAGAGCCAAAGGGGCGTCTATCTCTGGGGTCCGGTCGGCCGCGGTAAGTCCATGCTGATGGACCTGTTCTTCGACAGCGCGCCGGTCGCCAGGAAGCGACGCATCCACTTCCACGCCTTCATGGCCGAGGTCCACGCCGACATCGACGGCTGGCGCAAGGGCGACGCGGCCGCCCGCAAGGCGCGCTTCGGTCAGCACAAGGGCGACGACCCGATCGCCCCCACCGCCGAGCTGATCGCCCAAAATGCCCGCCTGCTGTGCTTCGACGAGCTGCAGGTCACCGATATCGCCGACGCCATGATCCTGGGCCGGCTGTTCGAGGCCCTGTTCGCGCGGGGCGTGACCCTGGTGGCCACCTCGAACCGGCCGCCGGAGGACCTCTACAAGGACGGCCTCAACCGCCAGCTCTTCCTGCCGTTCATCGACATGCTGAAGTCGGCTTTGGACGTCGTCGCCGTGCGTGGTCCGGTCGATTTCCGTCTGGATCGCCTGCGCGCGGCCCGCACTTGGCTGGCGCCCAATGACAAGGCCAGCCAGGCCGAGTTCGAACGACTTTGGAGCGACATGCTGGACGGCGCGGCCGAGACCGGCGCGACGCTGGAGGTGCTGGGCCGCAAGATGCGCCTGCCGCGCGCCGCCGGCGGCCTGCTGCGGTCGTCCTTCGCCAGCCTGTGCCAGCAGGCCCTGGGGCCGCAGGACTATCTGGCCGTCGCCGAGCGCTTCCACACGATTTTCCTGGAGGACGTGCCGTTGCTGTCGCCGGCCCGGCGTGACGCGGCCAAGCGGTTCAACACCTTGATCGACGCCCTCTACGAGGCGGACGCCAAGCTGGTGGCCCTGGCCGAGGCCGAGCCCGAGACGCTGTATCCTGAGGGCGACGGCGCTTTCGAGTTCGAGCGCACCGTCTCGCGCCTGCAGGAGATGCGTTCGGCCGACTACGTGGCGCGAGTGCGGGACTAGGAGACAAGATGAGCGTCAAGGATCGGGTCCGCGTCCGCGAGACCAAGCTGCTGTCCGACAACTGGTACGTCCTGAAGACGACGACCTTCGACTGGCAGCGGCGCGACGGGACGTGGCAGACCCAGAGCCGCGAGCACTACGACCGGGGCAACGGGGCGGTGCTGCTGCCCTACAATCTGGCCCATCGCACCGTGCTGCTGGTGAAGCAGTTCCGCTATCCGGCCTTTGTGAACGGCCACGACGACCTGCTGATCGAGGCCGCCGCGGGCCTGCTGGACGACGCCGAACCCGAAATCCGCATCCGCGCCGAGGTGGAGGAGGAGCTGGGCTATCGCCTGGACGCGGTGCGCAAGGTGTTCGAAGCCTTCATGAGCCCGGGCTCGGTGACCGAGGTCCTGCATTTCTTCGTCGCCGAGTACGACGCCTCGATGCGGATCGGCGATGGCGGCGGCCATCCCGACGAGGGCGAGGACATCGAGGTGCTGGAGTCGACGATCGACGAGGCCCTGGCCATGATCGCCGACGGTCGTATCCGCGACGCCAAGACCATCATGTTGCTGCAGCACCTGGCTCTGACGGTGTTCTGGACCGCCTAGGCGAAGTCGCGGGCCAGGGGCGTCTCGAAGCGGACGATCAGGCCGGTCTCGCCGTAGTCGGCCTCGATCGTCCCGCCCAACTCGCCGGTGATGCTGCGCTCGATCAGGCGCGAGCCGAACCCCTTGCGGTCCGGCCGCCGGGCGGGCGGACCGTCCATCTCGCGCCATTCGAACCGCAGCGCCTCGCCATCCTCGGACAGCGACCAGGTCAACCGCAGCCGACCGCTGGTCGACAGGGCGCCGTACTTGGCGGCGTTGGTGGCCAGTTCGTGGAACACCATGCCCAGCGACAGGGCGACGCGGGCGGGCAGGTGGATGTCCGGGCCGCCGACATGGATCCGCTCGGCGCCGTAGGGGCCCAGCTCCTGCATCAGGATCTGACGCAACTCCGCGCCCGCCCACTGGCTGTCAGTGAGGGCGTTGTGAGTCTGGGACAGGGCCAGCAGCCGGGCCTCGAAGGCGTCGGCGAAGATCTCGGGCGTGGCCGCCCCGCGCAGCGTCTGCTGGGCTATGGCCTGGACGGTGGCCAGGGTGTTCTTCACGCGGTGGTTCAGCTCGTCCAGCAGCAGGCGCTGACGCTGATCGGCCACCGCGCGGTCGGTCATGTCCGAGCCCTCGACGAAGACGCCGGAGACGATGCCGTCGGCTTCGACGATCGGCTGATAGATGAAGTCCAGGAAGCGTTCCGAGGGTGGCGCGCCGGGTTCGCGGGCCAGCATTACCGGGACCTCGCGGCCGATGAACGGTTCGCCGGAGCGGCGCACCTCGTCCAGCAGCTGGATGAACCCCTGATCGCGGATCTCCGGAAGCGCTTCGGCCAGGGGTTTGCCGACCACGTCCTGGCGTCCGATCAGCCGCAGATAGGCTTCGTTGGCGAAGTCGAAGACGTGGTCGGGCCCGCGCAGCACCGCCACGAAGCTGGGCGCGCGCATGAAGAGCCGGCGGATCTGCACGCTCTGCGACTGCAGGACCTCGACCCGGCGCAGGATGGAGTCGCCCAGCATGGTGGTGGTCGGCGGGGCCTCGGGCAGGAACGCGGCGTCCTTCAGGCGTCGCAGCTCGGTGATGTCCTGGGTGTTCTGCAGGATGAAGCCGCGCTCGCTCGTCGCCGGAACGAAGGTGTGCGTCGCGCTCCAGTAGCGGTCTTCGAAGCCGCCGCCGTCGCTGCGCGGGATGGCGTAGTGCAGAAGCGCGATCACGTCGGTTTCGCCGGTGTCGCGGGTTCGCAGGAGCGACTCTTCCAGAAGGCGGCGACTCTGCCCCTCGGACGGGAAGACGTCGAATACGTACCGGCCCTGCATCTCTTCGCGCGAGCGTCCGGTCACATCGACGTACGCCTGGTTCATCTCGAGGATGATCAGGTCGTGATCCATCAGCATGTGCGGTGTCGAGATCCGGTCGAACACCGCTCTGAAATCGATCGGACTGGACATGAACGCTCTTGTTTCCCCCTGGAGCGAGCGACGTTAACGCAACCTTGGCTTTTGGGGTTCCCGGCGCACCCGAAACGGGAACTGCGAACGTTTCTCAAGAGGGCGCCGTTTAATTGACACCCGGGCCTTCGCGCTTAAAAGCGTCCCGCAACGCACAAAGGCTACTGAGGTTGGACCTCCCATGACCGACACGAGCCGGGGGCTTCCCGAGCGCCCGATGTCGCCGCACCTGCAGGTTTGGCGCTGGCATATCACCATGGCCTGCTCGATCCTGCACCGCGCCTGTGTCGTCGGCCTGTGGGTCGGCGCCGTGATCCTGGCCGGTTGGGCCGCGGCCCTGGCGGCCGGCCCGGACGTCTATGACACCTACCGGGGCGTCCTGGGCTCGCCGATCGGCAAGCTGGTGCTGCTGGGCGAGACCTTCGCGGTCTTCTTCAACGTCGCCTACACGATCCGCCAGACCTTCTGGGACACCGGCAAGGGCTTCCAGCCCCGCATCGCCGACATGACCGGCGCCATGGCGATCGCCTTCGCGGTCGTGGCGACGATCGTCACCTGGGTCATCGCCGGCGCGAACGGAGCGTTCTGATCATGAGCAAGAACGACCTCTTCCAGCCCCAGCAGTTCCGCACGCCGCTGTCGCGGGCTCGCGGCATGGGCTCGTCGCACCACGGCGTCAGCCATTTCATCACCGAGCGCGTCTCGGGCCTGGCCCTGGCGCCGCTGAGCCTGTGGGGCGTCTACAGCGCCCTGAAGCTGATCGGCGCGGACCAGCACACCGTCGCCGCCTGGCTGGGCCAGCCGTTGAATGCCGTGCTGCTGGCGCTGCTGCTGCTCTCGGCCCTGGTGCACCTGTCGAACGCCGTCCAGGTGGTGATCGAAGACTACGTCCACCGCTTCACGAGCAAGTCGGCCCTGGTGATCGGCAATCTGTTCGTCTGCGTGCTGGCCGGCGCCGTGGGGGTCTTCTCGATCCTCAAGGTCGCCCTGACCGTGACCGGAGCCCATTGATGTCGGCCTACAAGTTCATCGACCACAAGTTCGACGTCGTCGTCGTCGGCGCCGGCGGTTCGGGCCTCCGCGCCGCTCTGGGCGCCGCCCAGGCCGGTCTCAAGACCGCCTGCATCACCAAGGTGTTCCCGACCCGCAGCCACACCGTGGCGGCGCAGGGCGGCATCTCGGCCTCGCTGGGCAACATGGGCCAGGACGACTGGCGCTGGCACATGTTCGACACCGTCAAGGGTTCGGACTGGCTGGGCGACCAGGACGCCATCGAGTACCTGACCCGCAACGCGCCGGCCGCCGTCTACGAGCTCGAGCACTGGGGCGTGCCCTTCTCGCGAACCGCGGAAGGCAAGATCTATCAGCGCGCCTTCGGCGGCATGACCAAGAACTACGGCGAAGGCCCGATCCAGCGCACCTGCGCGGCGGCCGACCGCACCGGTCACGCCATGCTGCACACGATGTACGGCCAGTCGCTGGCCCACGACACCGAGTTCTTCATCGAGTACTTCGCCCTCGACCTGATCATGGACGACGGCGTGTGCCGCGGCGTGACCGCGTGGAAGCTCGACGACGGCACCCTGCACCGCTTCCAGGCCCAGATGGTCATCCTGGCCACGGGCGGTTACGGCCGCGCCTACTTCTCGGCGACCTCGGCCCACACCTGCACCGGTGACGGCAACGCCATGGCGCTGCGCGCCGGCCTGCCGCTGCAGGACATGGAGTTCGTGCAGTTCCACCCGACCGGCATCTATGGCGCCGGCTGCCTGATCACCGAGGGCGCCCGCGGCGAAGGCGGTTACCTGACCAACTCAGAAGGCGAGCGCTTCATGGAGCGCTACGCCCCGTCGGTTAAGGACCTGGCGCCCCGCGACATGGTCAGCCGCGCGATGACCATCGAGATCCGCGAAGGCCGCGGCGTGGGCCCGAACAAGGACCACATCTTCCTGCACCTCGACCACCTGGATCCCAAGATCCTGGCGGAGCGCCTGCCGGGCATCTCGGAGACGGCGAAGGTCTTCGCCGGCGTCGACGTGACCAAGGCCCCGATCCCGGTGCTGCCGACCGTCCACTACAACATGGGCGGCATCCCGACGAACTATCACGGCGAGGTCGTCACCAAGTCGGGCGATAACCCCGATCAGGTGATCCCGGGCCTGATGGCCGTGGGCGAAGCGGCCTGCGTGTCGGTGCATGGCGCCAACCGCCTGGGCTCGAACTCGCTGATCGACCTGGTGGTGTTCGGTCGCGCCGCGGCCCTGCGCTGCGCCGAGATCATCAAGCCCGGCGCCAAGCAGCCCGAGCTGAAGGACGTCCAGACCGACGGCCACCTGGCCCGCTTCGACCGCTTCCGCAACGCCTCGGGTTCGACCCGCACCGCCGAGCTGCGTCTGGAGATGCAGAAGGCCATGCAGGAAGACGCCGCGGTGTTCCGCACCGGCGAGAGCCTGGTCAGCGGCGTCGACCGCCTGCAGGCCGTCTGGGACAAGAAGGCCGACCTCCAGGTCAGCGATCGGGGTCTGGTGTGGAACACCGACCTGATGGAGACCCTGGAGTTCGACAACCTGATCGGTCAGGCCGTCGTGACGGTGAACGGCGCGGTCAACCGCACCGAAAGCCGCGGCGCCCACGCCCGCGAGGACTTCGCGGACCGCAACGACACCGAATGGATGAAGCACACCCTGGCCTGGCTCGACATGGAGTCCGGCAAGGTGAAGATCGATTACCGTCCGGTGCACAGCTACACGATGTCGGACGACATCGCTTACATCCCGCCGAAGCAACGGGTCTACTGAGGGTACGATGGTCGAACTCGCACTCCCCAAGAACTCGCAGGTCAAGTCGGGCAAGCACTGGCCGGCTCCGGCGGGCGCCAAGAAGGTCAAGACCTTCAAGATCTACCGCTACGATCCGGAAGCGGGCGGCAACCCGCGTTGGGACACCTACGACGTCGACATGGACGCCGTGGGCCCGATGGTCCTGGACGCCCTGCTGTACATCAAGAACACCATCGACCCGACCCTGGCCTTCCGCCGGTCGTGCCGGGAGGGCGTCTGCGGCTCGTGCTCGATGAACATCGGCGGCCGCAACACTCTGGCCTGCACCCACGGCTGGGCCGAGGTGCCGGGCAAGGCCGTCCAGATCAGCCCGCTGCCGCACATGCCGGTGGTCAAGGACCTGATCCCGGACCTGACGCTGTTCTACGCCCAGTACGCCTCGATCGAGCCCTGGCTGCACACCGACACGCCCGAGCCGCAGACCGAGTGGAAGCAGAGCCCCGAGGACCGCGAGAAGCTCGACGGTCTCTACGAATGCATCCTGTGCGCCTGCTGCTCGACCTCGTGCCCCAGCTACTGGTGGAACGGTGACAAGTACCTGGGCCCGGCGGCCCTGCTGCATGCTTATCGCTGGCTGATCGACAGCCGCGACGAGGCCACCGGCGACCGGCTCGACGCGCTTGAGGATCCCTTCAAGCTCTATCGCTGCCACACGATCATGAACTGCGCCCAGGTCTGCCCAAAGGGCCTGAACCCGGCCAAGGCGATCGCCGAGATCAAGAAGATGATGGTCGAGCGCGTCGTCTGACGGGCTCTCCATGGAGACAAACGCGGGGCGGCTTCGGAAACGGGCCGCCCCGTTCTATATGCGGCCTTGTCGAAGGCGCTTGCCAATAGGTGACGCCGGCGTCATTTTTGATGAAACGGGAGGGCGTCCTTGAGCGCTGAAGCCAACCAGAACGCATGCGTCGTCATCGTCGGCGCGGGCCATGCCGGCGGTTCGGCCGCGGCGTTCCTGCGCCAATACGGTCACGAAGGCCGCATCGTTCTGATCGGCGACGAACCGCTTCTGCCCTACCAGCGTCCGCCGCTCTCCAAGGCCTGGCTGAAGGGCGAGGCCGATGCCGACTCGCTCTCCCTGAAACCCGCCGAGTGGTACGCCGAAAACAACGTCATGCTGCGCCTGGAGGGCGTGGCCGAGCGGATCAACCGCTCGGAGAAGACCGTGACCCTGGCCTCGGGCGAGGTCATTGCCTACGACGTCCTCATTCTCGCCACCGGCGCTCGCGCCCGTGAGCTGCCGATTCCCGGCTCGGACCTGGCCGGTGTCCTGGCCCTGCGCACGGCGGCCGACGCCGAGCTGCTCAAGCACGCTTTGGGCCCCGACAAGCGCCTGGCCGTGATCGGCGGCGGCTATGTCGGACTCGAGGCGGCGGCTTCGGCGCGCGCCCTGGGCAGCCACGCCATGGTCGTCGAGCGCGAGAGCCGGGTCCTGGCCCGTGTCGCCTGCGAGACCCTGTCCCTCTTCTTCCAGGACTATCACGGCAAGCACGGCGTCGCGTTCGAGCTGAACGCCGGCGTCGCGGGCTTCGAGGGCCAGGACGGCCACGTCACCGGCGTGCGCTTCTCCGACGGCCGGGTGGTCGCCTGCGACGTCGCCCTGGTCGGCGTCGGCGCGGTTCCCAATGACGAGCTGGCCAAGGACGCGGGCCTCGCGACCGCCAATGGCGTGGTCGTCGACCTCGAGGCGAGGACGAATGACCCGTCGATCTTCGCGATCGGCGATGTCACCCATCGGCCGCTCCCGCTCTACGACCGCCAATTCCGGCTGGAAAGCGTGCCCAACGCGCTGGAGCAGGCCAAGCAGGCCGCTTCGGCGATTCTCGGCCGGCCAGGCCCTTCTCCGGAAGTGCCGTGGTTCTGGTCCGACCAATATGACCTGAAGCTGCAGATCGCCGGCCTGCCGTTCGAGGCTGACCGTCAGGTGGTGCGTGGCGACGTCGCCGCCGCCAAGTTCGCGGTCTTTCACCTGAAGGGTGACCTGCTGCAGGCTGTCGAAGCGATCAATGCGCCGCCCGAGTTCATGGCCGGCAAGCAGCTGATCGCCAAACGCACGCCGGTGAGCGCCGAAAAGCTCGCCGATCTCACGGTGTCCATGAAAGAGGTGGCGGCCTAAGTCCGCCCAAGGGGAACAGAGAGCCACATGGCCAAGATCACCTACATCGAACACGACGGGACCGAGCACGCTCTGGACGTGAAGTCGGGCCTGACCGTCATGGAAGGCGCCGTGAAGAACAATGTGCCGGGCATCGACGCCGATTGCGGCGGGGCCTGCGCCTGCGCGACCTGCCATGTGTATGTCGACGACGCCTGGCTCGATAAGACCGGCGACAAGTCGGCCATGGAAGAGTCGATGCTGGACTTCGCCGAGAACGTCGAGCCCAACAGCCGCCTGTCGTGCCAGATCAAGGTGAGCGACGCGCTGGACGGCCTGATCGTGCGTCTTCCGGAAAGCCAGCACTGAGCGCGCCCCTCTAGGTCAGGGGTGTCGCCGGCGCCGAAAAGGTTCCCGGCGATGTTAAAAGAGCGTCGTTATATTGTCGCGAGGGGGTTGCCAGTCGTCCGAGGGAGGACTAGATCACCGCCTCGCTCGGAACGGCATCGCGACCGGACGACGCGGCCCCCGAAAGGGAGTTGCATCGGTTCAGACGCTTCGCTAGACACCGCGCTCCAATCGACTCGATGACGGATCCGCAAGGGCGGCCACGGCGGCCCAGGGATCCTCTTTTTGTCTCTTCGATCCTGGATTTCCAGGGCCTCGAAAAAGTCGAAATGAGTTGGTTGACTTCGGAGTATCGCCTCTTTAGAAGCGCCGCTCCGAAACATCGCAGACAAGAGTTCGCAAGAATTCAGCGGCGCGATGTTGAGTTAGACAAGTAATCGTTTCAAAGTTTCTTTGAAATAATCTCTTGACTGGCTTTGGTGGTTTCTTTAGAAGCTGCCAACTTCGACGGCTTCGGGATCTCCCGGCTTCGTCGGCTTGGTCAGAAAGTTTTGAAAAAAACGATTTGACATGGGTTTCGAGGTTGGGTAGATAGCCGCCTCCGCCGACACCGGGCGCAAAACGGTGGGGCCGCTTCGGTGGTTCGGGTCTTTGACATTGTTGATTTGGAAAGAGAAACGCAGGCGGCGGCGCTCTGGCGGTAGACTTCTGGTCTACCTTCGACGCTGACAAATGCGGTCTCTTGAAGACACCATTAATACGGTGGCCGACTTTGGTTGGTCATTGTGTGATGGGAACTCGTCAAGAAACTATGCAAACCAGATACGCGACTGAGGTTTTCCCCTCGGTCAAATAGCTGGAGTCAATGTCAACTCAACCTGAGAGTTTGATCCTGGCTCAGAGCGAACGCTGGCGGCAGGCCTAACACATGCAAGTCGAACGGATCCTTCGGGATTAGTGGCGGACGGGTGAGTAACACGTGGGAACGTGCCCTTTGGTTCGGAACAACTCAGGGAAACTTGAGCTAATACCGGATGTGCCCTTCGGGGGAAAGATTTATCGCCATTGGAGCGGCCCGCGTCTGATTAGCTAGTTGGTGAGGTAAAGGCTCACCAAGGCGACGATCAGTAGCTGGTCTGAGAGGATGATCAGCCACATTGGGACTGAGACACGGCCCAAACTCCTACGGGAGGCAGCAGTGGGGAATCTTGCGCAATGGGCGAAAGCCTGACGCAGCCATGCCGCGTGAATGATGAAGGTCTTAGGATTGTAAAATTCTTTCACCGGGGACGATAATGACGGTACCCGGAGAAGAAGCCCCGGCTAACTTCGTGCCAGCAGCCGCGGTAATACGAAGGGGGCTAGCGTTGCTCGGAATTACTGGGCGTAAAGGGAGCGTAGGCGGACTGTTAAGTTAGAGGTGAAAGCCCAGGGCTCAACCTTGGAATTGCCTTTGATACTGGCAGTCTTGAGTACGGAAGAGGTATGTGGAACTCCGAGTGTAGAGGTGAAATTCGTAGATATTCGGAAGAACACCAGTGGCGAAGGCGACATACTGGTCCGTTACTGACGCTGAGGCTCGAAAGCGTGGGGAGCAAACAGGATTAGATACCCTGGTAGTCCACGCCGTAAACGATGAGTGCTAGTTGTCGGCATGCATGCATGTCGGTGACGCAGCTAACGCATTAAGCACTCCGCCTGGGGAGTACGGTCGCAAGATTAAAACTCAAAGGAATTGACGGGGGCCCGCACAAGCGGTGGAGCATGTGGTTTAATTCGAAGCAACGCGCAGAACCTTACCACCTTTTGACATGCCTGGACCGCCACAGAGATGTGGTTTTCCCTTCGGGGACTGGGACACAGGTGCTGCATGGCTGTCGTCAGCTCGTGTCGTGAGATGTTGGGTTAAGTCCCGCAACGAGCGCAACCCTCGCGATTAGTTGCCATCAGGTTTGGCTGGGCACTCTAATCGTACTGCCGGAGTTAATCCGGAGGAAGGCGGGGATGACGTCAAGTCCTCATGGCCCTTACAAGGTGGGCTACACACGTGCTACAATGGCGACTACAGAGGGCTGCAATCCCGCGAGGGGGAGCCAATCCCTAAAAGTCGTCTCAGTTCGGATTGTTCTCTGCAACTCGAGAGCATGAAGTTGGAATCGCTAGTAATCGCGGATCAGCATGCCGCGGTGAATACGTTCCCGGGCCTTGTACACACCGCCCGTCACACCATGGGAGTTGGCTTTACCCGAAGGCGCTGCGCTAACTCGCAAGAGGGGCAGGCGACCACGGTAGGGTCAGCGACTGGGGTGAAGTCGTAACAAGGTAGCCGTAGGGGAACCTGCGGCTGGATCACCTCCTTTCTAAGGATGCTTCTCCAGCCTCTCACGAGGTTATTGAAGCTCCGATTAGTGCGCTTGACGCACACAAATGAGCGGATCGCCGCCGTCTTCGTTTCTCTTTCCACTTGTTTCGAGCCGTCGAGGTTCGAAGCACGATCGCGAGCCCTGGAGCGGATCAACTGATCCGATCTGAGCGGCCTATGGGCCCGTAGCTCAGTTGGTTAGAGCGCACGCTTGATAAGCGTGAGGTCATAAGTTCAAGTCTTATCGGGCCTACCACTCTTTCCAAACATACGGACCGCACCGACCAGCTCCGCTGGGCAAGCAACTCACACCGAGTGTGAGGGGCCATAGCTCAGTTGGTAGAGCGCCTGCTTTGCAAGCAGGATGTCGTCGGTTCGAATCCGTCTGGCTCCACCATTTCCCTCGCAATCCTCGCTACCGCTTCGCTGCTTGAGCGAGGCTAGCTGGTAGGATTGGGAAAATCGCGATCGAGGAATGATCAAGTTTGCACTGGCTCTTGAGCCAGCTGCGAAATGACATTGTGAAGGCAGGGTTCCTCCGCCAACCGTAGCTCACCCCTGGGATACGGACCTGGTTCAAGGATGGACTTAAGAAGACATCATTGTCTGACTAAAGGTAGAGCTCATGCTCGATCTCTTCTCACGTGAGTGACAAGAGACGATTATGCATGGGTTTTGCTGAGAACGATCAAGCGCATAAGGGCTTCTGACGGATGCCTTGGCATTGAGAGGCGATGAAGGACGTGGCACGCTGCGATAAGAGCCGGGGAGGCGCGAGCACCCTTTGATCCGGCTATCTCCGAATGGGGAAACCCACCTTTATGGTCACCCGACTTTGCTTCAGCTTCGGCTGGAGCGGCGATCGGTTGATCAGAAGAGGTATAATGACCTGAATACATAGGGTTCATTAAGCAAACCCGGGGAACTGAAACATCTCAGTACCCGGAGGAAAGGACATCAACCGAGACTCCCGTAGTAGTGGCGAGCGAACCGGGACCAGGCCAGTGCTGTCGTGACATAAAGCTGAATGTGTTGGGAAACACAGCCATAGTGGGTGATAGCCCCGTAAGCGTCAAATAGCGACAGACTCGAGTAGGGCGGGACACGTGAAATCCTGTCTGAACATGGGGGGACCACCCTCCAAGCCTAAGTACTCCTCAATGACCGATAGCGAACAAGTACCGTGAGGGAAAGGTGAAAAGCACCCCGACAAGGGGAGTGAAACAGATCCTGAAATCGGAAGCCTACAAGCAGTCGGAGCCACCGCGCGTGGTGACGGCGTACCTTTTGTATAATGGGTCAGCGACTTCATGTGCCGTGCAAGCTTAAGCCGTTAGGTGTAGGCGCAGCGAAAGCGAGTCTGAATAGGGCGAATAAGTACGTCGCATGACGACCCGAAACCAGGTGATCTATCCATGAGCAGGTTGAAGGTAAGGTAACACTTACTGGAGGACCGAACCGGTGAATGTTGAAAAATTCTCGGATGACTTGTGGATAGGGGTGAAAGGCCAATCAAACCTGGACATAGCTGGTTCTCCGCGAAAACTATTTAGGTAGTGCCTCGGACGTATTCCTTGGGGGGTAGAGCACTGAATGGATGCGGGCGGCGCGAGCTGTACCAATTCTAATCAAACTCCGAATACCCAAGAGAACTATCCGGGAGACACACGGCGGGTGCTAACGTCCGTCGTGAAAAGGGAAACAACCCTAACCATCATCTAAGGCCCCCAAGTACTGGCTAAGTGGGAAACGATGTGGGTTTGCTTTGACAACCAGGATGTTGGCTTAGAAGCAGCCATCATTTAAAGAAAGCGTAACAGCTCACTGGTCAAGCGAACCTGCGCGGAAAATGTAACGGGGCTCAAGCCAGTCGCCGAAGGTATGGGTGTGCACTCTGTGCACGCGGTAGCGGAGCGTTCCGTAAGCCGATGAAGGTGAGGCGTGAGCCTTGCTGGAGGTATCGGAAGTGAGAATGCTGACATGAGTAGCGATAAAGAGGGTGAGAGACCCTCTCGCCGAAAGCCCAAGGGTTCCTGCGTAAAGCTAATCTGCGCAGGGTTAGTCGGCCCCTAAGGCGAGGCCGAAAGGCGTAGTCGATGGGAATCAGGTGAATATTCCTGAACCAGTTGGAAGTGACGGATCTGGTAAATTGTCAGGGCTTATTGGATTGCTCCTGGCAGTGAACAGGTCCCTGGAAATAACTCCAACGGAGACCGTACCCGAAACCGACACAGGTGGGCAGGTAGAGTATACCAAGGCGCTTGAGAGAACTATGCTGAAGGAACTCGGCAAATTGCACGCGTAACTTCGGGATAAGCGTGACTCTCTTTTGGGCAACCAGATGAGAGTGGCACAAGCCAGGGGGTAGCGACTGTTTATCAAAAACACAGGGCTCTGCGAAGCCGCAAGGCGACGTATAGGGTCTGACGCCTGCCCGGTGCCTGAAGGTTAAAAGGAGGGGTGCAAGCTCTGAATTGAAGCCCAGGTAAACGGCGGCCGTAACTATAACGGTCCTAAGGTAGCGAAATTCCTTGTCGGGTAAGTTCCGACCTGCACGAATGGCGTAACGACTTCCCCACTGTCTCCAGCATAGGCTCAGCGAAATTGAATTCCCCGTGAAGATGCGGGGTTCCCGCGGTCAGACGGAAAGACCCTATGAACCTTTACTGCAGCTTCGCCTTGGCGTTAGCAGCAACATGTGTAGGATAGGTGGGAGGCTATGAAACCGGGGCGCCAGTTCCGGTGGAGCCATCCTTGAAATACCACCCTTATTGTTGCTGACGTCTAACCGCGGCCCGTTATCCGGGTCCGGGACATGGCGTGGCGGGCAGTTTGACTGGGGCGGTCGCCTCCCAAAGTGTAACGGAGGCGCGCGATGGTGGGCTCAGACCGGTCGGAAATCGGTCGTCGAGTGCAATGGCATAAGCCCGCCTGACTGCGAGACTGACAAGTCGAGCAGAGACGAAAGTCGGCCATAGTGATCCGGTGGTCCTGCGTGGAAGGGCCATCGCTCAACGAATAAAAGGTACTCTAGGGATAACAGGCTGATTTTGCCCAAGAGTCCATATCGACGGCAAAGTTTGGCACCTCGATGTCGGCTCATCACATCCTGGGGCTGGAGCAGGTCCCAAGGGTTCGGCTGTTCGCCGATTAAAGTGGTACGTGAGCTGGGTTCAGAACGTCGTGAGACAGTTTGGTCCCTATCTGCCGTGGGTGTACGAGACTTGAGAGGATCTGTCCCTAGTACGAGAGGACCGGGATGGACACACCTCTGGTGGACCTGTCATGGCGCCAGCTGTGCAGCAGGGTAGCTAAGTGTGGAATAGATAACCGCTGAAAGCATCTAAGCGGGAAACTAACCTCAAAACAAGGTCTCGCTGAGAGCCGTGGAAGACCACCACGTTGATAGGCCGGGTGTGGAAGTGCGGCGACGCATGGAGCTTACCGGTACTAATAGCTCGATAGGCTTGATCGTTCTTCAGTCAAACCCATGCAAAAGCATGGCTCTACTTCAGACACTGATGTCTTCTTCACAATCCTCTCCAATGGGCGAAAGCCCAAAGGGAAGAGTGATATCCTTTTCGCTGACCTGGTGGCTTTGCCGGGGGTTCCCCACCCGATCCCATTCCGAACTCGGTCGTTAAGTCCCCCTGGGCCAATGGTACTTCGTCTCAAGGCGCGGGAGAGTAGGTCGCCGCCAGGTCCGCCAAAAGGATATCAAACCCAAAGTCCAAACCCTGCCATCACAATCCAATACACCCTGACGCGGGGTGGAGCAGCCCGGTAGCTCGTCAGGCTCATAACCTGAAGGTCACAGGTTCAAATCCTGTCCCCGCACCCAAGGGTCTTTCAAGAAACAGCCGCCTTCGGGCGGCTTTTTTCGTTTCTGGCCTCTTCGTCCTTCGTCCTCACCAGAAGGGCTTGGCGTCCAGCAGGTCGTCCAGCGCCCGGCGGGCTCGGTCCAGCAGATCAGCCTCGTCATCGGCCAAGGCGACCCGGGCGGCGTCGCGGGCGGTCGCCTCGTCGCCGTGACTGACGGTCTCGATCAGGGTCTGGCGGACGCTGCGGTCGTTCAGCGCGCCCAGGATGTCCTGCACCGCGCGCGAGGCGGCGATGAAGCGTTCGGCGCGCTTGGGATGCTCCGGAAACAGCGGCGCCAGGTCCTCGGCCGCGTAACGCAGGGTCTTGCCCTTCAGGCGCAGCTTGTGGCGGGCCGGGGCGTCGAGGTCGGAGAACGACTTGGCGCGCTTCCTCACCTGTCCCAGACGGTGTTCCAGCACCGCGGCGCCGTGGGCCGCGGCCGGAACGTCGCGGATCTCGGCCAGCGCCGGATCGGTCGTCCAGGCGCCGGCTTCCAGCCAGGCGGCGGCTTCCAGCAGCACATCGCGGGCGCGCGGGCTTTCCAGCGCCGCCTCCATGCGCAGATAGGCGTTGGCGCGGGCCGCCTCGAGACCGCGCTCGAAATCGCCGCGCCCGGCGAAGGCCGCGCCGGGGGCGCTGGCGTTCCAGACCTCGCCGACGAAGACGTCGAGATCCCGCGCGGCGTCGAACTCGCCCGCCAGCCAGGACAGCTCGTCGTCCAGCCGCTGGGCGGCCGCGTCGCGGGCCAGGGGCTTGAAGATCTTCAGCAGGGCCCGCAGCCGTCGGGTGGCCACCCGCGCCTGGTGGACGCCGTCCGGCTCCGGTCGTTCGCGCAGGGCCTCGAGGCTGGCGCAGAGGTGGGCCAGATCGGCCTGACCAAGCGCCTGCAGCGCCTCGCCGACGCGGGCGGCCGGGTTCAGGGTGGCGGCCTGCCGGCGCGGCGCCGGCGCGTCGTCGCCCGCCGCCAGGCCGTAGCCCCGCTCGGCCTTGCTGACCAGCGACAGCCGAAGCGGCGCGCGCTTGGCCAACTGGCGGGCCAGGTCGAACAGCGCCTCCGGCTGGCCGGCCTTCAGTTCCAGCTCCAGTTCGCAGACGGGCGCGCGCCGGCCGTCCGCGCTGAGCTCGCCCCGGTCGAGCGCCGCCTCGATGATGGCTTCGCCGACATGGACGATGTGGACGATGCGCTCGACACGGGTGGTGAAGACCGGCGTCAGGGTCTCGCCGTCCAGCATGGCCGCCGCCGGCGTCCGGGCCAGGGCGTCGCGGTCCGGATCGGGCCCGGCGATCGCCGTCTCCCATTCGCCGCGTGAGAACACCCCGCCGGCCGAGGCCGACTTCAGGGTCTGCTTGCGGCCGCCCTCGCCGTCGCGGACCCGCAGGCCGAAGCCGGCCTTGCGCAGGGCGTGATCGGGGGTGTCGAAATAGGTGGCGTCCAGCTGGCGCACGGCGCCTTCGCCGTGCAGCTGGGCCAAGGCCGACGCCGCCGACTCCGGCGGGATCAGGAATTTCAGCTCGATCTCGCGATCCATGACCTGATCAACTCCAGAGCGCCCGCCTGGCTCCGACAGCGCTATGACCTGTCTCCACCGTCTTGCCAAGTGTATGACGCGGGTCCAAACGTGCGCGCCATGAGCCAAATCAACACCGCACCCCGCCACGACTGGACGCTTCCCGAGGTGGAGGCCCTGTTCGACCTGCCGTTCATGGAGCTGGTGTTCCAGGCGGCCAACGTGCACCGGGCCGGGTTCGATCCGTCGGAAGTGCAGCTGTCGCAGCTGTTGTCGGTCAAGACCGGCGGCTGCGCCGAGAACTGCGGCTATTGCAGCCAGAGCGCCCACTTCAAGACCGGCCTCAAGGCCGAGAAGCTGATGGCGGCCGACGACGTGGTGGCCAAGGCCCGCGCCGCCCGCGACGGCGGCGCCCAGCGCTTCTGCATGGGCGCGGCCTGGCGCGAGCTGAAGGACCGCGACCTGCCCAAGCTGACCGAGATGATCGGCGAGGTGAAGGCCCTGGGCCTGGAGACCTGCGCCACCCTGGGCATGCTGACCGCCGACCAGGCCAAGGCGCTGAAGGCCGCCGGGCTCGACTACTACAACCACAACCTCGACACCGGTCCGGACTATTACAAGGACGTGGTGACCACCCGCACCTATCAGGAGCGGCTGGACACCCTGGCCCACGTCCGCGACGCGGGCATGAGCACCTGCTGCGGCGGCATCGTCGGCATGGGCGAGACGCGCCGCGACCGCGCCGGTCTGCTGCACCAGTTGGCCACCCTGCCGGCCCATCCCGACAGCTTGCCGATCAACGGCCTGGTGCCGGTCAGCGGCACCCCGCTGGGCGACAGGATCCTGGCCGACGGCAGCAAGCAGATCGACTCGATCGAATTCGTCCGCACCATCGCCGTGGCCCGCATCGTCTGTCCGAAGTCGATGGTCCGCCTGTCGGCCGGCCGCGAGGGGATGAGCCGCGAGCTGCAGGCCCTGTGCTTCCTGGCCGGCGCCAACTCGATCTTCGTCGGCGGCAAGCTGCTGACCACCCCGCTGCCGGGCCTGGACGAGGACAGCAAGCTGTTCCAGGACCTGGATCTGCGTCCCATGGGCGGCAAGGTCCACGTCGAGGCGCACGACCACGCGCACGAGGTGGTCGCGGCGGAATAGGGCGGCTACGGCCGCTCGGCCTGTCGCGCCTCATGGACGAGGCGGTCTAGCACCGGCGTGCGGCTGGGCGTCAGCAGGTCGGCCCGCGCCTCGGCGAAGAGCCGTCGATTGTTGGCGCAAGTAGCCCGCATGATCGCCAGTTCCTCGGGCGGAACCCGGTGCGCCAACCGTTCGGCTTCGCGCTCGGCGCGGGCGGTGATGCGCTCGAGATCATCGTAGAAGTCGAGCATGGACCGCGTGCGATTGGTGAGATGCCGTTGGCGCTTGCGGCGTGGCGGCTTGGACTTGGGCATGAGTCTTTCCTTTGGGCATGGCTTCGCCGCTTCACGCGACGATTCGCTGAAGGGTGCTGGGGAGGCGACGGAGCGGCCGGGCGAACCCGGAGTACCGTGATTGTTTGTTTGCGTTTCGGCTCGGACGTCCGCTCCGCCAGGCTGTTTTGACCGTGAGGATGGGGGGCGTGAGCGTTTTGAGCTCGGGACCCCATAGCCCCCGGACGGGCGCGGACCGAACCGAACGGCTTTTCCGTATCGGTCCCGACGATCCGCGATAGGCGGCTTTCGCGATCACCGCCCTGTCGACCCGCTCCCGGCTTTTGCCCCGGGGAACCCGGTCACGGCCGTTCCCGTAGGAGACGACGCGCGCCGCATCTGACCCGGGAACCGAAACCGGCCCCGCTCAACCTATCCCCGCCGCCGCTTTGGGCCGGATCCAAGCGCCCTCCCCCTGCGACGGGGACAGCGATCAGTATGGGGGCAGGATTCAACGCGGATCATTCAGCGGCGTCTAAAATCGACAAGCGTTTGACTTCGCTGGCTTCGATCTCGCGAATTCCGAGGATACAGGCGCTCCAATCCCCCTTCTCTCGCAAGGGGGGAAGCCCGCGGCGGCCGGCCCTTAACCTTGTTTAGTCAGGTCGGCTTAAGGCTTCCGCCGCAGATTGGCGGCGCTTTCCCGAAGGACGTCGCCGTGCAGGTTTCCGCCACCAACGCCGCTGCCCAATATGTCGCGCCGCGGTCCGCGGCTCCAACCCAGGCTCCGGCCGCCGACCTGACGCAGCTGGCCGTGGCCCAGACCAACGTCAAGATGACGGCGGCGGCTGGCGCGGCCCTGGGCCAGACGTCCGGCGAACTGACTGGCGTGCTGGTCAATATCTCGGCCTGAGCCGAAGGACTCCCAAATCCCCGAACGGGCCGTCACGCGAAGCGCCTGGCGCCGGCCACGCACAGGACGATCACGGCGGTGACGCCGATCATGGCCGGGGCGATGGGCTCGTGCAGCAGCAGCCCGGCCAGGGCCAGGCCGAAGAACGGCTGGAGCAGCTGCAGCTGACCGACCTGGGCGATGCCGCCCAGGGCCAGGCCGCGATACCAGAACACGAACCCCACCAGCATGCTGAACACCGAGACATAGGCCAGGCCCAGCCAGGCCGGCGTCCCCACGCCGCGCCAGCTGGCGGGCAGGGTGGCGAGGGCGACCAGGGCCATGACGGGCAGGGCCAGCACCAGGGCCCAGCAGATCACCTGCCAGCCGCCCAGGCGGCGCGACAGCACCGCGCCCTCGGCATAGCCCAGGCCACAGGCGACGATCGCCGCCACCATCAGCAGATCGCCTGTCAGGGATCCAGCGCCGCCCCGCGAGGCGGCGAAGCCGGCGACCGACAGGCCGCCGACGACCGAGAAGATCCAGAAGGCGGGGCGGGGCCGTTCGCCGCCGCGCAGGACGGCGAAGACCGCCGTGGCCAGGGGCAGCAGACCGACGAAGACGACGGAGTGGGCCGCCGAGACGTGGCGCAGCGCCAGGGCGGTCAGCAGCGGAAAGCCGACCACCACGCCCAGCGCCACGACCGCCAGCGGACGCAGGTCGGACCGGGGCGGCGGCTTCTGCCTCAAGGCCAGCAGCAGGACCGTCCCCAGCAGGGCGGCGATCACGGCGCGGGCCGAGGTCAGGAACACGGGCGGCAAGCCTTCCACGGCGACGCGGGTGGCGGGCAGCGAGCCGCTGAAGATGATCACGCCCACCAGGCCGCTGCCCCAGCCTCGCGCTGAGTCCCGCCCTGATTCCTGCCCTGTCCTGTCCACCCGTCATCCTCCGTCGGCGCGGGTCGAGGCATAGGCGGGCCGACGGGCCGTGGCCCAGGAACGGTCCATACAATCTGGACCGAACTGTATGCTATCAAGCGCCATACAGTTGGAGCGCGCCCATGGCCCAGACGACGAGCCGGACCGGCGAGGTGATGGAGGCGATCCGGGCGCGCATCGCCAGCCGGTCGCTGTCACGCGGTGACAGATTGCCCTCCATCCGCGCCCTGGCCGCGACCCTGAAGGTGTCGCCCTCGACCGTCGTCGAGGCCTATGACCGCCTGGCCGCCGAAGGCGTCGTGCTCTCGCGGCCGGGCTCGGGCTTCTACGTCTCGGCCGAGGTCGTCACGCCGGCGGTCAGCGATCTGGGGACGCGCGCCGATCGCGCCATCGATCCGTTGTGGGTGTCGCGTCAGTCGCTGGATGCGGCGGCGGCGGCGCTGAAGCCCGGCTGCGGCTGGCTGCCGCCGGACTGGATGCCCGACGCGATCCTGCGGCGCGCCATGCGCGGCCTGGCTCGCGCCGACGACGCCCTGCTGGCCGACTACGGCCCCTCGCGCGGCCTGCCCGAACTGCGGCGGCTGCTGGCCCGGCGCTTCGCGACCGAGGGGCTGGACATCGGACCCGACCAGGTGCTGCTGACCGCGTCCGGCACCCAGGCGATCGATCTGATCTGCAGAACCCTGCTGCGCCCGGGCGACGCGGTGCTGGTCGACGATCCCTGCTACTTCAATTTCCAGGCCCTGCTGCGGGCCCACAAGGCGCGGATCGTCAGCGCGCCCTACACGCCGAACGGCCCCGACGTGTCGAGCTTCGCCCGGGTCGTGGCCGAGGCGCGGCCGCGCCTCTACATCACCAATTCGGCGATCCACAATCCGACCGGCGCGACGATGTCGGCCCAGACCGCCCACCGGCTGCTCACGGTCGCCTCGGCGCACGGCCTGGTCATCGTCGAGGACGACATCTTCGCGGAGTTCGAGCCGGAGCCGTCGCCGCGCCTGGCGGCCTTCGACGGCCTGGTCAACGTCATCCGCATCGGCAGCTTCTCCAAGACGCTGTCGGCCTCGATTCGCTGCGGCTATATCGCCGCGCGGCCCGACTGGATCGAGGCGATGGTCGACCTGCAGGTAGCCACCCATTTCGGCGGCGCCAGCCCGGTGGCGGCCCGGGTGGTCTTCGACAGCCTGATGGACAGCGGTTATCGCCGGCACGTCGAGGCGCTGCGGCGGCGACTGTCAGGCGCGCGGCGCGAGGCGGCGGCCCGGCTGGCTGACCTCGGCGTGCGGACCTGGGTGACGCCGCGCGGCGGCTTCTACCTGTGGGGACGGCTGCCGGACGGCCGGGATGGGTCCGACCTAGCCCGCCTGGCCCTGGACGAGGATGTGATTTTGGCGCCGGGAAACGTGTTCAGCGCCGCCCAGAGCGCGCCGGACTTCATGCGGTTCAATGTCGGCCAGATGCGCGATCCGCGGGTCTTCACGGTGCTGAAAGGCGCGCTGGCGCGGAGGTGAGGGGCCTACCGCTCCTCGTCGAACCGGTTCTCGACCAGTTCGCACAGGGCCTCGACGGCGGCCTGGGCTTCCGGGCCCTCGGCGGTGATGTCGATGGTCGAGCCGATGCCGGCGGCCAGCATCATCAGGCCCATGATCGAGCGGGCGTCGACCGAAGCGCCGTCGCGGCTGACCGTCACCTCGGCGTCGAAGCCGGACGCCGTCTTCACGAACTTGGCCGAGGCGCGGGCGTGCAGGCCGCGCTCGTTGATGATCTCGACCGTCCTTGACGTCATGCCCGTCACTTTTCCCCGGCGAGCACGTAGGAGGCCACGGAGATGTACTTGCGTCCAGCCTCCTGGGCGTGGGCGACGCAGGCCTGCAGGCTCTCGCGCTGGCGCACGCTGGCCAGCTTGATCAGCATCGGCAGGTTCAGGCCGGCGATGACCTCGGCCTTGGTCTGCTCCATCACCGAGATGGCCAGGTTGCTAGGCGTGCCGCCGAACATGTCGGTCAGCAGGATGACGCCCTCGCCGTCGACGTCGACGGCGGCGCAAGCCTTCAGAATATCCGAGCGGCGACGTTCCATGTCGTCTTCCGGGCCGATGCAGATCGCCTTCACGGCGGCCTGCGGCCCGACCACATGCTCCATGGCGGAAACGAATTCCTCCGCCAGACGCCCGTGCGTCACGATCACGAGCCCGATCATGCCTTGTATCTCAAACGGGATCCCCAATTCCCTTCGCGACGGGAGAGCGTCGCGCGGGCGGCCTTGATACGCCCGTTAGGATTGGACTCCAAGAGACTGCATCATGCGTCGGATTTTCGAAGGCGCGGCGGGTTCTCGCGGCCACAGGTCGAAGACCGGGACGGCAATGCCCAGGATCGTCTCGGAACGGGGATCGGGCAGGCGCTCGACGGCCTCGGGACGGTCGACGCAGCGGATCAGCACGGCGATCTCGCAGAAGGGCAGGGCGGGCTCGACGATCACGCCCAGTCCGCGCGCTTCGATCAGGCCGGCCAGCGGCTCGGGGGCCTTGCCGTAGAGGCGGCCGCCGGCGGTGAACACGACCACCCGGTCGTCGGCCGCCAGGCGAAAGCCGGCCTCCAGGGCGCGCAGGGCCAGGTCGCTCTTGCCGACACCCGAGGGCCCCTCGATCAGGGCGCCGCGCCACAGGCCGTCCTGGCGCAGGGCGATCAGGCCGGCGTGGCGGATCTCCGGGTTCGCGTTCATTCGTGAACGCTCGGCAGCTCGACCACGAAGCGGGCCCCGGCGATGGCCCCGGCGACGTCCATCCGGTTCTCGGCGCGAATCGTCCCGCCATGCGCCTCGACGATCTGGCGGGCGATCGACAGGCCGAGGCCCGAATTGCCGCCGAAGGCCCGGCCCTTGGGACGCGAGGTATAGAAACGCTCGAAGATGGTCTCGAGATTGTCGGGCGGGATGCCGGGACCGTCGTCCTCGACCGAGATCAGCAGATGGCCGCGGGTGCGGGCCATCTGGATCCGCACCTCGCCATCGGCGGGGCTGAACGAGCGGGCGTTGTCGATCAGGTTGCGGAACACTTGGCCGATCGGCGTCTCGCGGGCCAGGATCGTGGACGGCGGCGAGGGATCGGTGATCCGCAGGCCGACCCGTACGCTGCCGGGGGCGTCGCCGGGCCGCAACTGCGCCTCGTAGAGGCTGGCGATCTCGGTCAGCAGGCGTGAGAGGTCCAGCACCTTGGGATGCTCGCGCGACAGCTCGGCGTCCAGGCGCGAGGCGTTGGAGATGTCGGTGACCAGCCGGTCCAGGCGGTTGACGTCGTTCTGCAGGATGGCCAGCAGCCGGGCGCGGGCGGCGGGGTCGGTGACCAGGTCCAGGGTCTCGATGGCCGAGCGGATCGAGGTCAGCGGGTTCTTGATCTCATGGGCCACGTCGGCGGCGAAGCGCTCGATGGCGTCCATGCGCTCGGACAGCGAGTGGGTCATGTCTTCCAGCGAGCGGGACAGGTCGCCGACCTCGTCACGGCGCTCGGAGAGGTCGGGCAGCGAGATGGCGCGCGCGCCCTGCAGGCGGACATGGTCGGCGGCGCGGGCCAGGCGCAGCACCGGCACGGCGATCAGGCGGTGCAGCAGCACGCTGGAGATGATGATCGCGATCATCGCCACGACGATGAACGGCAGCAGGGCCTTGCGCTCGGCCGAGATGATCTCGTCGACGCCACCGGCCTCTAGAGTCAGCACGCCCAGCACCGCCTGGACCCGCTGGATCGGGATCGAGACCGACACGACCCGCTCGCCGTCCTCGGAGACGCGCATGCCGGTGACGGGGCGGCCGGTTCGCGTGGCCTGGGCGATTTCGCTGGTGAGCGCCTGGCGGGCCGCCTCGGCCTTGGCCTCCTCGCGCGGGCCCAGGCGGTCGCCGTCGTTGTTCTGGCCGGGCTTGCGGGCGGGGGGCAGGACCTTCCAGTCCACGCGGTCGGCGACCACGAAGGAGTCCGCCAGGACCTTGCCCTGGGCGTCGAACAGCCGGGCGCGCTGCGAGTGCTGGATGAACAGCACCTGCAGGATCTGGCTGGCGGCGGCGGCGTCGAGGGTGGGCTCGGTGTCGCCCTGGCTGGTGGCCAGTTCGTTGATCACCTTGGCGATCAGCTGGCCCTGGGTGGTCAGGCTGTCGATGCGGGCGTTGACCAGGCCCGAGCGCAGTTCGTTCAGCACCAAGGCCCCGACGATCACGATCGCCAGGGCCAGGACGTTCAGGGTGATGATCAGCCGGCCCAGCCGCGAGCCGCGCGGCCAGGCGAAGCGCCGCCGGGGCCCGGTCTCGCCCGGGGACCCGACGGCGCCTTGAGAGTCTGGCTCAGGCTTCGCGATAACGGTAGCCAACGCCGTACAGGGTCTCGATGGAGTCGAATTCCGGATCGACCTGACGGAACTTCTTGCGCATGCGCTTGATGTGGCTGTCGATCGTGCGGTCGTCGACATAGACCTGATCGTCGTAGGCGGCGTCCATCAGGTTGTCGCGGCTCTTCACGAAGCCGGGGCGCTGGGCCAGGGCCTGCAGCAGCAGGAACTCGGTGACGGTCAGGCGCACGGGGCGACCGTCCCACAGGCTGTCGTGGCGGGCCGGGTCGAGGGTCAGCTTGCCGCGCTTCATGACCTTGGAGCCGGCGGCCCCGGCCGACGCCGAGCCGGCGAGCTCTTCTTCCTCGGGGCGGGCGCGACGCAGCACGGCCTTCACCCGCTCGAGCAGCAGGCGCTGGCTGAACGGCTTGTGCATGTAGTCGTCGGCGCCGAGGTTGAAGCCGAGGATCTCGTCGATCTCGTCGTCCTTGGACGTCAGCATGATCACCGGGATCTCGGTCGTCTGGCGCAGGCGGCGCAGCACTTCCATGCCGTCCATGCGCGGCATCTTCACGTCCAGGATCACCAGGTCGGGCGGGCTGGCCTCGACGGCTTCGAGCCCCGCGACCCCGTCGTAATAGGCCTTCACCGCGTGGCCGTGGCTTTCCAGCGCCAGCGAAACCGAGGCGACGATGTTCTCGTCGTCGTCAATGAGGGTGATGGCGGCCATTTCGTCGTTCTTGTCCTGTATCTTCGGAGCCTGTCCGTTCCGATGGAGGCCATCAGAACGGATGAACAGGCTACGCTTCAATAGTCAGAGTGTGGCAGGCGCCGAAACCGCTCACACTTTCGGCTGCCACACTCGTCCGTCAGGCGATCTTATCGATCGACCGACACAGCTTCAACGCGTGGCGCGGTAAAGCTTTCCCAGAGCTTCTCTCCGGGCTTTGCGGCCCCAGGAAGGCGTGATTGGGGCGTGGATGCCCGTCTCTGTATCGAAAACCTGCGCCTCAACCTCACCTTAAGGTCTTGAGACCCATAGTGAGGGTTCCTGGACCATTAAGGTTTCCTGGGGCGAGTGGGGCATGAGCCAAGTCCATTACGAGCTTTTTGTCCGGCGGAAAGCCGGCGCGCAGTGGACGCTCGAGATCGCCTCGGAAAACCGCGCGCACGCGCTGCAGGTCGCCGAGGACGTCCTGGAACAGGGCCGGGCCGTCGCCGTCCGGGTCAGCAAGGAAACCCTCGACCCGTCGTCGGGCGAATACAAGTCCATCGCCATCTTCACCAAGGGCATGGTGGACGGCGGCAAGCCCAAGAAGGAGGTCGAGGAACGCGACCCCCTCTGCGTGCAGCCGGCCGACCTCTATACCGCCCACGCCCGTGACCGCATCGGCCGCCTGCTGGAAGGCTGGCTGAACCGGCACAAGGCCACCCCGTTCGAACTGTTGCACCGCCCCGACCTGGTCGAACAGCTCGAGGCGTCCGGCACCGACCTGCAGCACGCGCTGCAGAAGATCGCCATTCCGGAAGCCGAGGCGCGCGGCCAGACCGTGCACGAGGTCATCCGCCACTTCCAGGGCCTGGTCGAGCGCACCGTCGCCAACCTGATGAAGGCCTTCAAGCGGGGCGACCTGCCGGACCTCGACAAGGAAGGCTTCGCCAAGGCCGCCGAGCGCCTGGTCGCCGATCCGGACCGCGCCTTCCTGCTGGGCGCCGGCGTCGCCGCCTCGATCGCCCCGGCCGCCAACTGGTCGGAGAAGATCGCCCGCCTGCTGGACCTGGCCGACGCCGCGCCGCAAGACCCGCGCGCCCGCGCCGCCGCGCTGGCCGCCATCGAGCAGCCGCTGGCCGAGATCATTGGCTCGCGCGCCGGCATGGCCGACCTTCTCGACACCAAGGACGACCTGGGCTCGACCCTGGCGGCCATGACCCGCATGACCGGCGGCGCCGCCGTCGAGGCCCTGATCCGCATCGAGGCCAGCGTCCGCGGCTGCATGCCCGAGCTGTCGGGCACGGCGCGCCGTCTCAGCGAATGGCTGGGCGGCGACGATTTTCCCAGCGTCCGCAAGGCCATCGCCGAGCGCGTCCTGACCGAGCTGAACGGCGTGCGTCGCCTGAAGCCGGCCGACGCCGAGGCCGAGATCGAATATCTGCGCGCCCTGGCCATGAGCCTGACGGCCGCCGCCGGCCGTATCCTGCAGGCCGAGGACATCCAGGGCGCGTTCACCACGCGCTCCAAGACCCTGCTGAACGGCGACTTCATCGAGTCGCTGCTGGGCCGCGACCGCTCGGCCCACGAAGAGATCAAGATGCTGATCCGCCTGGCCGAGAACGTCATGGGCGCGGTCAACAAGCGCAACGCCGCCCGCTGGCTGAACGCCAATATCAGCGCCATGCGCTTCGAGAAGGAACTGCGCCAGGGCCCCGACTCGCCGGTCGCCAAGCTCAGTCACCTGGCCGTCCTCCAGCGTTCGCTGACCCGGTCGGGTCTGGTGTGCGAGGACTACCAGCCGCTTTGCGCCAAGCTGGGCGACATCGGCGCCCTGATCGAAGCCGACTCGCGCCTGCTGACCATGCTGGTCCGCGCGCCGGCGCCGTTGCCGCACCGCCTCACCCTGCTGGCCAAGCTGGCCATGGGCGAGGCCGGTCCGACCGGTCCGGTGGCCGAAAAGGCCCGGGTCGAGGCGCTGAAGCTGGCGCGGGATCCGGGCTCTCGCGAGCAGCTCCAGGACTCGCCCCAGACCATGGACCTGATCAAGACGCTGGTCGGCCAGGCGGCCTGAGTCGGGCGAAAGTCGCGCCCTACGGTCAAGTTTCCGCCGCCCCGGTCTCGACATTCGCGGGCGACTCGACTTCCCTTCGCTTGTCGGTTGAATCGGTCTGACCGGGCGGCGCGACGTCCTGACACTTCATATCGAGAGAACCACCATGTCGAAGAAGAGCGTGGGCGACCTGATCGCCATCGCGCGCGCGGGCGGCGGCTTCGAGCTGAGCGCCAATGATTACACCCCCGAGGAGCTGGAGGCGGTCGCCAACAAGCTGGTGAACGGCGCTCGGATGACCGTTCGCGACACCGGCGCCCTGGACGTCAAGGAGCTGGCCGCGATCGCCCAGTCCGGTCCGCCAGGCTCGGTCTTCCTGGTTTTCTGACGAACCCTTTGACTCTTCCCCGACGGCGCCCGGTAGCTTGAGATCCGGGCGGCCGTTGGGGCCGCCATCGCTCCGCCCTTCTGGAGATCGTCATGGCCGTGTTCACCGTCCTCTATCCCGCCAGCGACGGCGCGAAGTTCGACTACGCCTACTACGAGAACACGCACATCCCGCTGGCCAAGGCGGCGTTCACCGCCACCGGCCTGACGGGCGTTCAGATCCTGAAGGGCCTGGCCGGCGGGGGCGGCGCGCCGGCGCCTTACCTGGTCATCGTCAACCTGATCTTCCGCGACGCCGAGGCGCTGCAGGCGTCCCTGGGCGGCCCGCGCGGGGCCGAGGTGACGGCCGACGTCGCCAACTTCACCAACGTCCAGCCGATCGTCCAGATCAGCACGGAGGCGTAGGGCGGTGAACCTTTCCTCCCCTCTGGGGGGAGGTGGCCCAGAGGGCCGGAGGGGGCTAGCTCGGCATAGGCCGCATTAGCCCCCTCAGTCGGCTTCGCCGACAGCTCCCCCAAAAGGGGAGCAGAGTTCGCGACGGGTGGATTGCGGACAGTCCAGTCCCTGACCACCACGGCCCTTAGCGGACATGGCGATCAACCGATCGGCCAGCAAGCCGCCAAGGCTCCATGCGGGCGTTGTGAGCCTTCAGACCTGGGCCATGCCGCCATCCACGCACAGTTCCGCGCCGGCGATGTAGCTCGCCTCGTCGCTCAGCAGGAAAACGACGGCGGACGCGACTTCGTCGGGTCGACCAAGCCGACCGAGCGGGATGGGCGCAAGCAGCGCCGCTCGTTCCTCAGGACCCACCGCGGCCATCATCGCGGTGTCGGTCGGCCCGGGGCTGACGACATTTACGCGGATGCCTCGCGGCGCCAGCTCCGCGGTCCATGTCCGCGCATAGGAGCGAAGCGCCGCCTTCGAGGCGGAGTAGGAGCCCCGTGTGGGCACGCCAATCGTGTCGGCGATCGAGCCGATCAGGACGATAGATCCGCCAGCGCCCATGGCTTTCAGGGCGGCCCGCGCGGCCAGAACAGGGCCGCGAACATTCAGCGAAAAATGTCGGTCGAAGTTGTCGGCGCTTTCCTCGTCCAGTGAAGCCGGCTCCGAAATCCCGGCATTGAGAACGAGCGCGTCGATCCGCCCGAAGGCCTTTTGAACGGCGGAGACGGCGGCCTCGATCTCCTCCGGTTTGCCTGCGTCAGCCACCAGGCCGCGAACGCTCGGGCCAATCGACGCCGCGGCGGTGGTGACCTCCGAAGCATTGCGGCCTGTAATGGCGACGCTGGCGCCTTCCGCCGCGAGCCGCTCGGCAATGGACAGGCCGATGCCCTTCGCACCGCCCACGACCAGGGCGATCTTGTCCGTCATTCTCGCCATCGAAACCTCCAAGGTGATGATGGCGATCTAGATATAGCGCTTATATCTGGTATCAATTACGCACTTTGAGGTGAGTAGATATGGCCGACGATACCGACCTCGACATCGTGTCCGCCTGCGCGCTGCAGAATATGACGCTGGTGCGCCCGGTGCTTGATCGGATCGCGGACAAGTGGACGATCCTGATCCTGACGGTCCTTTGCCCCCGGCCCGCTCGCTTCAATGAGATCAAGAGGCGCGTGGGGTGCATCACACACAAGGCCTTGGCGGACGCTTTGAAGCGCCTCGAACGCAATGGGCTGGTGACCCGCACGGTGCTGCCAACCAGCCCCGTCGGCGTCGAATATGCGATTACGCCTCTTGGCCACTCGCTCCGGGTCCCCTTCGAGGCGCTCTGCGACTGGGCTGTCGCCAACGGGCCGAGCTTTCTGGAAAACACGAGTTCGCCAAGCGCCGACGCCGCATAGGCGCGGCCAGCGCGTGGCGATGTTGCCGGTCCGGGCGTCTGGCGCCCGAGCCCAGCTACCCCAAGACCGCCGCCAAGGCGTCGACCACCCGCTCGACGTCGCCGTCGGTCATCGCGGGATACAGCGGCAGGGTCAGGCAGCGGGCGTACCAGGCGTCGGCGCCGGGCAGGTCGGCCAGGCCTTGGCGGTTCACATAGTAGGGCTGGCGGTGCACCGGGATGTAGTGGACCTGGGTCCCGATCCCGCGCGCCTTCAGATCCTCGACGACCGCGCGGCGCGTGACGCCCAGGGCCTCGAAGTCGATCAGCACCGTCAACAGGTGCAGGGCCGGGTTCGAGTGCGCCGGGCTGGCGGCCAGGCGGGCGCGGGGCGCGCGTTCGGCCAGCAGCGTGGCGTACAGCGCGGTCAGCGCCCGCCGGCGCGCCACGAACCGGTCCAGCTTGGCCAGCTGCGACAAGCCCAGGGCGCACAGCACGTCGGGGATGCGGTAGTTGAAGCCCAGCTCGGGCATCTCGTACCACCACGGATCGCCGCCGGGCGGGCGGACCATGCCGTGCGAGCGCAACAGGCGGGCCCGGGCCGCGAGCGCGGCGTCGTTCGTGGTCAGCATGCCGCCCTCGCCGGTGGCCAGGGTCTTGACCGGGTGGAACGAGAAGCTGGCGAAACTGGAATAGGCGCCGTCGCCGACCGGATGTTCGACGTCGTCGAAGGTTCCGATCGAGCCCAGGGCGTGGGGGGCGTCCTCGACCAGAACCGCGCCGGCCGCCTCGGCCAGGGTCTTCAGCGCCGGCAGGTCGCAGACGTCGCCGCGCAGGTGGACGGGCAGCACCGCCCGAACCCGCCGGCCGTGCGCGTCGTCCAGGGCCTTCGCCAACGTCTCCGGGGTCATCAGGCCGCTGTCGGGATCGACGTCGGCGAACACCACCTCGGCTCCGACGTAGCGGGAGCAGTTGGCGGTGGCCAGGAAGGTGACCGAGGGCGCGATGCAGACATCGCCTCCACCGACCCCCAGCGCCAGCATCGCCAGGTGCAGGGTGGCCGTGCCGTTCGAGACGGCGACGGCGTGCCGGGCCCCGACCTTCGCGGCGAAGGCGGTCTCGAATGCCTCGACCGTCGGGCCGGTGGTCAGGAAGTCGCCGCGCAGGGCTTCCGCGACGGCGGCGACATCATCGTCCTCGATCGTCTGCCGGCCGTAGGGAAGAAAGGCCCCGCTCATCGCGCGGTCTTCTCCTCCAGCATGGCCAGCAGGCCCTCGGGCGAAAGCCAGTCGTGGTTGTTGTCGCTGCTGTACGAGAAGTCCTCGGCCACCGGCTTGGCGCCGTCGGCGGCGGCGTAGGGCGTGCGGCCGAACTCGGCGAAGTTGGGCTCGATGGCGAAGCGGTCCTCGAACTCGACGGTCGAGCGCGCGTCGTCGGCGCTGATCATGATCTCGTGCAGCTTTTCGCCGGGACGGATGCCGATCACCTTTATGCCGGCGTCCGGCGACATGGCCTTGACCAGGTCGGGCATGGCCATGGAGGGGATCTTGGGCACGAAGATCTCGCCGCCGCGCATCAGGGTCAGCGACGACAGCACGAAGTCGACGCCCTCGTTCAGGGTGATCCAGAAGCGGGTCATGCGCGGATCGGTGACCGGCAGCTCGGTCGCGCCATTGGCCAGCAGCCGGCGGTACAGCGGCACCACGCTGCCGCGCGAGCCGACGACGTTGCCATAGCGCACGACGCAGAAGCGCGTGCCGATGTCGCCCGACAGGTTGTTGGCCGCCACGAAGGTCTTGTCCGAGGCCAGCTTGGTGGCGCCATAGAGGTTGGTCGGGTTGCAGGCCTTGTCGGTCGACAGGGCCACCACCTGCTTCACGTGGTTGGTCAGGCTGGCCCAGACCACGTTCTCGGCGCCCAGCACGTTGGTGTGGATGCATTCGGACGGATTGTATTCGGCCGCCGGCACCTGCTTGAGGGCCGCGGCGTGGATGACGATGTCGACGCCGCGCAGGGCCAGGGTCAGGCGCTCGCGGTCGCGGACGTCGCCCAGGAAGAAGCGCATCTTGCTGACGGTCTTGTCGTCGAACTGCTCGCGCAGCTCGATCTGCATGTCGCTCTGCTTCAATTCGTCGCGGGAATAGACGATGACCTTCCGCGGGTCATAGCGGCGCAGCACGGTCTCGATGAAGCGCCGGCCGAACGAGCCGGTCCCGCCGGTGATCAGGATCACCTTGCCGTCCAGATCGAGGGATTTGGGGGAGAAACGGCCCAAGGTCAGCCTCCTGCGACGTTCACCGGCTTCCAGGTCCAAGAGGGGCTCGGCGACGAATCGTGGTTAACGCCCCTTGATGCGCGCAGAGGCGTAAAGAGGACGTCAACCGCCTCGCGGTAGCAAGGTGGCATGCGCCGCCATCGTCTCCTTTCGATCGCCCTGGCCGCCGCCCTCGTCGGCGGTCCGCTGGCCGTGCCCGCTCCCGCCTTCGCCTCCTCGCACGGCAAGGAGGAGCAGAAGGCGCCGCCGACCTATTTCCAGCTGGATCCGATCAACGCGGTGGTCCTGCGCCGCGACGGTCGCCGGGGGGTGATGTCGGTGGAGACCGGCATCGAGGCCAAGGATCCGGTGCTGATGGCGCGGGCCCAGGCCTCGACGCCGCGCCTGCGGGCGGCCTTCGCCCAGGTGCTGATGGTCTATGCCGCCGGCCTGCGCGGCGGCATCGCGCCGGACATGGACTATGTCGGCCGCGAGCTGCAGAAGGCCTGCGATCAGGTGCTGGGCAAGCCCGGCGCGCGGGTCCTGATGGGCTCGGCGATGCTCAGCTAGGCTTCTTGCGACGGGCCCTGAAGAAGCTCCGCAGCAATGTGGCGCTTTCCTCGGCGAGCACGCCGCCGGTGACCTCCGGCCGCCAGTGGCAGGTGGGCTGGGCGAAGAACTTCGGGCCGTGGACGACCGCGCCGCCCTTCGGATCCTCGGCCCCGAACACCACCCGTCCAATCCGCGCGTGGCTGATCGCCCCGGCGCACATGGCGCAGGGCTCCAGGGTCACGACCAGGGTCAGGTCGGTCAGGCGGTAGTTTTCCAGCCTGGCGGCGGCCGCGCGCATCGCCGCGATCTCGGCGTGGGCGGTGGGATCGTGGGCGGCGATCGGACCGTTGCCGGCCGTGGCGATGACCTCGCCGGTCCGGGGATCCAGGATCACCGCGCCCACGGGGTCTCCCCGCCTCGGCGGCCGCCCGGGCGGCGTCGAGGGCTAGGCGCATCATCCGCCGATCCTGCTCCGAGCCTTGATCCTCGTCCTGATCGGTGTGCATTACCTGAAACAGCCCATCGAGAGATGCGCCCAGCCCGAGAAGGACGCCGAAAATGACCAAGCCACACGATCCCCTGTACGAGCCTGAACTGGACGGTCAAGACGGGGAGCTCGACGGCGGTCCCGGCGAGCGGGTCGCCAAGGCCCTGGCGCGGGCCGGCGTGGCGTCGCGGCGCGAGGTCGAGCGGCTGATCGAGGCTGGCCGCGTGGCGATCAACGGCAAGGTGCTGACCACCCCGGCGGTCAAGGTCGCGCCCGGCGACTTCCTCACCGTCGACGGTCAGCTCGTGGCCGAGCGCGAGCCGACGCGGATCTTCCGTTACCACAAGCCCACCGGGCTGATGACCACCCACAACGACCCCAAGGGCCGGCCGACGGTGTTCGGCTCGCTGCCCAAGGAGCTGCCGCGCCTGATCTCGGTGGGACGCCTCGACCTCAACTCCGAGGGCCTGCTGCTACTGACCAATGACGGCGAGCTGTCGCGGGCGCTGGAGACCCCCAGCAACGCCTGGGTCCGCCGCTATCGCGCCCGGGCCTTCGGCGACACCACCCAGGCCAAGCTGGACGCGCTGAAGGACGGCATCACCGTCGAGGGCGTCAAGTACGGGGCGATCGAGGCCCGGCTGGACAAGGCCCACGAAAAGGCCGGCGGCGGCAAGAACGTCTGGATCACGGTCTCGCTCTCGGAAGGCAAGAACCGCGAGGTCCGCAAGGTGCTGGAAGCGCTGGGCCTCAAGGTCAACCGCCTGATCCGCATGTCCTACGGCCCGTTCGCGCTGGGGCCCCTGGAAGCCGGCCAGATCGAGGAAGTCGGGCCTCGGGTGATCCGCGAACTGCTGGAAGGCATCGTCTCGGACGAGAACATGCCGACGGGCGACCGCCCGAAGTTCGGCGGCGTCGCCAACGCCGTGAAGGCGCCCGGCACGGCGGGCGGCGGTGATCTCCAGCGTCGCGGCGCGCCGCGCGCCGACCGGATCCCGCAGCCCCAGGGCGCCGAAAAGCCCGAGAAGCCGGTCTACAAGGCCGGCTGGGCCAAGCCGAAGAAGAAGGTCTCGCCCCACGCGCCGAGCAAGGGTGGTTTGGCCAAGGGCGCCAAGGCCCCCGCCAAGCGAGCCCCGAAATCGATCGAGAGCAAGTTCATCGACATCGGCAAGCCCGCCGTGCGGGGCAAGCCGGCGGCGGCGCGTCCCGGGGCCAAGCCCGCCGACGGCGCGGCTCGGCGGGTGTCGGAAAAGCCGGGACGTGCGGCGCCCCGACCCAGCGCAGCCAAGCCTTCGCGGGGTTCGGCGCCGTCGCGCGGCGGACCCGTCCCGCGGGGTGGCCCCAAGCGATAGGTTTTCCGCTCAATCCTCAAACTGATTTCCTAGGCCTTGTGCCTAGGACCCAGCGTTCCGCGTCGCTGAGCGTCCCGGGTGCTCGCCCGTGCTGGCGGAGCGCACTCGATGGCGCGCCTGCGCCCTGCAGATCCATGGGTCCTAGGCACAAGGCCTAGGAAGGCAATTTTGGGATAGGGCACAAGGGGGAAGCGCCCCTAAGCCGCCGCCGTCCGCACGCCGGTCCAGCGACGCAGGGCCGGCCAGCGGACCGACAGCTCGGCCACGCCGATGAAGCCGGCCAGAACCACCAAGGCGCTGGCGATCAGCCCGGCCTTGAACTCGTGCGGCGCGTCGGGGCGGGTGGTCATCGGCCGGATCAGCAGCAGGATCACGGCGTTGTTGGCCGCGTGGGCGCCGATGCCCAGCTCGATGCCGCCCAGCCGCAGCGCCATCCAGGTCAGGCCCATGCCCATGGCCGCGCGGACCACGAAGGCGTCGATGTTGGGGTCCAGGTGGATGGCGGCGAACAGCAGGCCGTTCAGGACCATCAGCACGACCGGGTCGCGCACATAAGCGGCGCTCTGCTTGAGCAGCCAGCCTCGGAACACCAGTTCCTCGGCCGCTGCGGCCAGGACCAGCAGGCCCACGGCCACCATCGCGTAGAGCGCCCGGCCGGCCAGGTTCGGCGAGACCTTCCACAGCGGCGGGTCCAGCGCCTCGCCGGTCAGGGCCGCGACGGCGGTCATGGCGATCATCGCCACCCCGACCAGGACGAGGCCGCCGACCAGCAGGCGCCAGCGCACGGGCTCGCCGCGATTGACGTAGTCGGTGATCTTGCGGTGGTGGATGGCGCCGGCCGCGAACACGAAGCCGACCGCCGCGCCCAGGTTCACGCCCGCCAGCACCGCCAGGATGAACAGCGACTGGCGAGCGCTGGGCTCGGCCAGGTTGGGATCGGAGAACACGGCGAACAGGTCGCCGGCGACGGGCGCGCCGTCCAGGCCGCTGACCACCAGCATCGTCACCAGGATCGCGATGGCTCCGCCCGCCAGCGCCGCCACGGCGCCGGCCAGGACGCCGACCGGCACGGCGAACACGCTGCGCCAAGGGTCGCGGTCATAGGGCGACAGGTCGGCCAGGAAGCGCGACCGCCTCACCGCCTCCATCAGCTCGCCCACGCGCATCGCTTCATCGTCCCTTGTCTTGGCCCTCGGCCATTTCGGCGACTAAGAGGGCGCGACCGCGATCTTGTAAAGCGCGCGCTTGCCGCGACAGCGCGAGAACGGCACACATCCGGTTACCGTGTGTAAGGGGCAGTAAGGGGATTGGCATGAGCGACAAGAATTCGGGCGATTCCAGCCCCGGGCACCTGCACCGGCTGGTGCTGTTCTCGGACGCCGTCTTCGCGATCGCCATCACCCTGCTGGCCATCGAGATCCACCCGCCCCACCACTGGCATGGCGTGGCGGACCTGTTCAGCCAGATGGGCCCCAAGCTGCTGGCCTATGCTGTCTCGTTCGCGGTGATCGGAATCTGCTGGTTCAGCCATCGCCGGGTGTTCGCCCGCCTGGCCCGCGCCGACGGCCGCCTCGACTTCCTGAATTTCCTGGTGCTGGGCGTGATCGCCCTTCTGCCGCTGGCCACCGAACTCTTGTGGGAAGGCGGTGGTCAGGCGCTGCCGATCTATGTCGGGCTGGTGGCGCTGAGCGGCCTGGCCATGGGCTTGCTTTGGGCCTACGCCGCCTTCGTCGGCAAGCTGGTCCAGCCGACGCCGACCGGCGAGGCCTGGTTCATGCTGCTGCGGGTGACGGTGCTGCCGGGCCTGCTGTGCGGCCTGACCCTGTTCAGCCTGGTGCGGCCATGGGGCTGGATTCTGATCGCCGCGCTGCTGGCGGGCCTGTCCTGGCTGGGCCGCAAGCTGAAGGTCGCCTGATGCGCATCGTCTCGGGCCAGTATCGCGGCAAGGCCATCGTCGCGCCGCCAGGCGAGGCCACCCGTCCCACCTCCGACCGCGCCCGCCAGGCCGTGTTCAATATCCTGGAGCATGCCGCCTGGGCGCCGGAACTGCACGGCGCGCGGGTGATCGACGTCTTCGCTGGCTCGGGCGCGCTGGGGCTGGAGGCCCTGTCGCGGGGCGCGAGCTTCTGCCTGTTCGTCGAGACCGACGACGCCGCGCGCGGGGCGATCCGCGAGAACATCGACGCCATGCACCTGTTCGGCGTCACCCGCGTGCATCGCCGCGACGCCACCGACCTGGGGCCTCGTCCCGCCAGCGCCGGCGCGCCGTTCGACATCGCCTTCCTGGATCCGCCCTACGCCAAGGGTCTGGGCGAGAAGGCGGTCGCCGAGCTGAAGGCCCACGACTGGCTGGCTCCCGGCGCGATCCTGATGTTCGAGCGCGGCCGCAGCGAGATCGACCCCGTGCTGGACGGCTTAGAGCAGATCGACGCGCGCGACTACGGCGCCGCGCGGGTGCTGTTTTTCAAGCGGCTGTAAAAGACCTCAACCGCACCCCAATGTGTCACCCCGGACAGCCTCAGTGAGGCTTCCGGGATGACACGAAAGAAAGCGGTTCAGGTGGTGGGCCTCACCACGCCTTCGCGCCCACCCGATTGTCGAGCTGGGCGCGCAGGCTGCCCAGGCCCAGCCGGGTGATCCGGTAGGGGCCCCCGTCCTGGCTAGCGATCAGCCGCTTGCGCTTCAGGGATTGGAAGACGCCGACCGTGCAGTCGGTGAGGGTCCAGCCGTCGCGGGTGAGGCAGTCCGCCGAGGTGATCTTGCCGTTGTCGTCGCGTTCGAGTTCGATGCGGCCGCCCTGGGCCAGGGCGTGCAGGGTCCGCTGCTGCGGTTTGGAGATGTTCAAGGGAATTGTCCGAGAGATCGAGGCGCGTAATCGCGCGTCCACCGGCTGGGGGAGCGCGGGCGGAGCGGGCCTATCGACTTTCGAACCGAGGGCTCGGAGCCTGTTAGGCCCGGACCTCGCGCACAATCTCGGACATGAACCACACAAGAGAGGTTGGTGGCGGAAAGATGGGGCAGGACGTGGCGAAGCTCAAGCCGTGATCTTCCCGCGCGGCGGCCGGCGGTATAGGGTCGCGCGGTCGAAAAGGACCTGGATCGGCAGACGGTAAGCCCGATCCCTTCGTCGCTGGACGAGGCTCCGTTCCCGCCCCCATGCGGCGAACCCACGGCAGGCTTCGGCGCGCCCCGCGCCGGCGGTCTGCGCGTGGCGAACATTCGATCCCACGACCGCGCGCGGGCCATTTCGAATGGAGCAATGCGCGTGCCTCTGATCCGAGCCGCCACCGGCGTCATCACCCAGATCAACATCTTCACCGTGCCCGAAGGCGGCCAGCAGGCGCTGATCGACCACCTGGCCGAGGCGGCCGCCTATGCCCGCCAGGAGCCGGGATGGCTGTCGGCCAGCCTGCATCGCAGCCTGGATGGGACCCGCGTGGCCAACTATGCCCAGAGCGAAAGCCTCGACGCCGCCCGGGCGGTGGTCGCGCGCCTGACGGAGGCCGGGTTCATCGATCGCAACCGGCGGTTCGGCGAGGCCCATCCGGGTCTCTACGAGGTCGCCATGACCTTGGAGCGCTGACGAACAGGCGAGCGTCGGCGCCGAGGACCTATGTCTTCTCGCGGCGCCGACGCGCGCCATTCCGCCATGAGCGGTCCGCTCACCCGTCCCGGAACGCTGGGTCCTAGGCGCAAGGCCCGGGAAAACGGGGATGGTTTAGGCTCGGCTTGGGTCCCTGTTTTCGCGAATCGCCGACGAACGACGAGGCGCCCCGGGGCCGTCGTCCTACGGCGCCTTGCTGACGCTGTTGTCGACGCCCGAGATGTTGACGCGGGGCGGCTTGGCCGAGCGCCAGCGGACCGACTGATCCGTGCCGTTGACCTCCACGAGGGCGCCGGGCTTGAGGTCGATGACGATCTTGCTGCCGCTGCCCGACAGCGTCAGGCTGGCGCAGGCGCCGGTGAAGGTCAGGACGTGATCCACCCCGTCGACGACGACGTCGCGCCCCTCGCAGTCGATCGAGCGCTGATGCTCCACACCGCTGATTTCGATCGGCGCCTTGGCGGGGCCGGCGGCGAGACCAGCGACGAGCGCGAGCAGGGCGGTGAAGACCATCGTGGAGATCCTTCAAGGCGACAGGAAAGCGCGCCAGGCCTTCGAGGCGCGGCGTCAGCTTGAGCTTAAATGCGCGAGCCGCACGAAGGCTCCACTAGAGGTGGCGCCGCTCGCGGGTTTTATTTCTTGGGCTTAGCCGGCGTCGTCTGGGTCACCTTGACCGGGGCGCCGGACTGGCGGGCCTCGCTGACCAGGCCGGCGCAGTCGGCGTCCTTGGCCTCACCGGTGGTGACGAAGGGCAGCAGGGCGGCGAGCGGGTTGATCAGCGAGCCCAGAGCCGCGGCGACGCCGCCCTGGCCGACGGCCTTGCCGGGCTCCAGCCCGATCTTCGGGGCCAGGAACGGACCCTTGATGGTGATGGGGATGAACAGACGCACCAGGCGCGGCTTCTTGCTGTCGCCCTCGATGCGGAGATCCATCCGCTCGGTCTCCAGATTGATCGTGCCGCGCCCCTTGGCCAGCACGACGCCGGTGTCGGCCACCAGGTGGTTGGTGGTCATGACGCCGTTCCGGACGTCGAAGTCGGCGACGGCGCAGCGCACCGGCGTTTCCTTGTCGCTCTTCGACAGCAGCAGGATCAGGCCCTTGGAGGCGTTGACACCCAGCAGTTCGGCGAAGGCCTGGCGGATCTCGCCGCGCGGGGCCACGAAGGTGACCGAACCGTTGGCGGTCGAGGCGGCGCGGTGAACGCTGTTCCCGCTCCCCGACAGCTTGGCGCGGGCCATGACCGGCCCTTCGATGGCGCGCTTGCCGTCGCTCATGATCGGGATGAAGTCCTCGAGCCGGGCGTTGGTCAGGCGCAGGTCGACATCGGTCTTCGGCGTGGCCGGACGGGCGTCCAGCCGCACGGTCCCCTTGAGATCGCCGCGCGAGAAGGTGAAGGCTAGCGGGTCCATGGTCAGCACGCCCTTGTCCAGGGTCAGCTCCAGGCTGACCTTGCGCAGCGGCAGGTTGGGCGCGTTCACCGCGTCGGCGCGATAGCTGACCTTGGCGTCCATGGCCCGCACGCGATCGACCTGCAGGGTGGCGTCGGGCAGCAGGCGCTGGGTGGCGTCGCGCTGGGCGGCCTCGATCTTCTGGCCGGCCGAGGCGGTCTCGCCACGCCCGGTGGCGGGGGCGGCGCCGAACAGGCTGCCCAGGTCGTCGAAGTCCAGGCGGCGTGAGCGCAGGTCAGCCTCCAGATAGGGCCGTTCGCGCCCGGTCAGCACGAACAGATCGCCGCCGATGTCGCTGTCGCCGACGCGACCCGACAGCTTCTCGAAGTCGTAGCGGTCGCCCTTGCGCACCAGATGGCCCGAGACCTTGTAGGGCGGCGTGTTGGGCAGGGTCAGGCCGGTCAGGTCGTGCAGGCGGTTCAGGTCGGCGCCCGAGATGGAAAGCTGGGTCTCGAAGCGGCCCAGGTCGAACGGCTTGGTGACATTGCCCTCGGCGGTGATGTGGGTCGCGCCGGCGCGGATGTCCGCGTCGAAGGGATAGGGCCGATGGGGCGAGATGTTCAGCAGCGGTCCGCCGGTGACCTGGGCCACGAACGCGGACCGGTTGAGGCTGCCCTTGCCTTCCAGCACGAAGCGGCCGCCCTGCTGGCCCGCCCTTTCCTGGGCGTTGACCGTGCCGACGAACAGCGCGCCGCGCTGGCGGTCGTCGACGCGCAGCTTGCCGTCGTTGATCACGAAGCGCTGGATGGCCGGCAGCTTCAGCGGCTTGTCGCTCTTGCGCGCCCCGAAGGTCCAGTTGGCCTTGCCGTCCTTGGCGCGCAGCAGACGCACGTCGGGCTTGTCGACGGCCAGGAACGGTAGGATGACGTCGCCGCGCAGCAGCGGCAGGATCTTGATTTGCACGGCGATGCGCTGGATCCGGGCCATCTGGCCGGCCTCGGGATCGACGCCCTTGGCCCAGTCCGGCTGGCCGATGCGGACGCCATAGACCTCGGCCTTGGGCTGGAACGACCAGGGATGGACGCGCAGGTCGCCGGTGATGGTCACCTCGCGCTGCATCTGGGCCGAGGCGTAGCGGCTGACCGGACCGCGCAGCCAGTTCCAGTCGAAGATGACCAGGAAGACGATGATCGCCGCCACCAGCGCCAGGGCCGCGCCGATGCCGATCCGGGCGCGCCGCGACAGGCCCCGGAAGGGATTCCGCGGCGGCTTGGGGGCGAGAGTGGCGTCGGCGGTCGACAGGATCGTGGCTCCGATTGATCCCTCTCAACGCGCGAGGCCCACGGTCGCGTTCCCGATCGGGTCGGGCTTCCCCTTGGCGCTCGGCGGCTATAGCTTGAGTCAAACAGTTGTTTCATGGGGGCGGCCGATGGCGATCGAGGCGGTGATCTGGGATTTCGGCGGCGTGTTCACCACCTCGCCGTTCGAGGCCTTTCGCCGCTACGAGACCGAGAAGGGCCTGCCCCGCGACTTCATCCGTACCGTCAACGCCACCGACCCGGACGTGAACGCCTGGGCGCGGTTCGAGCGGGCCGAGATCGACGCCGCCGCCTTCGATGGGCTGTTCCTGGAGGAGGCGACGCGACTGGGCCACGCCGTGCGCGGGGGCGAGGTGCTGCCGCTGCTCTATGGCGACCTGCGGCCTCGGGTGATGGACGCGCTGAAAGCCTGCAAGGCGCGATTCAAGGTCGGCTGCATCACCAACAACGTCCCCACCGGCCACGGACCCGGCATGGCCCAGAGCGCCGAGAAGGGGCGGGCGGTCGGCGAGATCATGGCCCTGTTCGACGCGGTGATCGAAAGCTCCAAGGCCGGGGTGCGCAAGCCCGACCCGCGCATCTACCAGATGATGTGCGAGCGGCTGGACGTCGCGCCGGAGGCCTGCGTCTATCTCGACGACCTGGGGATCAACTGCAAGCCGGCGGCGGCCCTGGGCATGACGGCGATCAAGGTCTCGACCGAGGATCAGCTGCTGGCCGACCTTGCCGAAGCGACCGGATTGGCGTTCTGAGAGGGCGAAGTTCTTCCGGAGAAGGTCCATGTCCCGCCCCAGGATCGGCGCCGCCGCCGCGATCGCCCAGCTCGATGGCTGGAGCGCCGCGCCGGATCACAAGGACGCCATCGCCAAGACGTTCAAGTTCGCCGACTTCAACGCGGCCTTCGGGTTCATGACGCGCGTGGCCCTGATGGCCGACAAGCTCGACCATCACCCCGAGTGGTTCAACGTCTACAACCGCGTCGAGGTGCTGCTGACCACCCACGACGCCGACGGGGTGACCGAACTGGACGTCCAGCTCGCGAAGTTCATGGACAGCGCGGCCTGAAGAATTCAAACTCCCGTTTGAATTATGCGGGAGGACGCCGAACATGGCGCAGAGCACGGGCCGGGTCGCCGGCAAGAAGGCCTTCATCACCGGTGGGGCACAGGGCTTGGGCGCGGCGGCCGCGCGCCGCCTGGCCGAGGAAGGCGCCAAGGTCACGGTGGCCGACATCAACCTGGCCGGGGCCGAGGCCGTGGCGGCCGAGCTCAACGCCAGGCACGGCGCCGGCACCGCCTTCGCCCTGCCTTTGGACGTCACCCAGGAAGACCAGTGGATCGAGGCCCTGGAGAAGGCCAATGGCCTGATGGGCGGCATCTCGGTGCTGCTGAACAACGCCGGCGTGGCGGGCGACAAGCCGCTGGAGGCCATGGAGTTCGACCTCTGGAAGCGGATCATGGCGATCAATGTCGACAGCGTCTTCCTGGGGGCCAAGCACGCCCTGACCTACATGCGCGAGAACCAGCCGGGCTCGATCGTCAACATCAGCTCGATCGCCGGCTTGATCGCCAACCACAATTCGCCGGCCTACAACGCCTCGAAGGCGGCGGTCTGGCTGCTCAGCAAGAACATCGCCCTCTACTGCGCCAAGCAGGGACTGGATATCCGCTCGAACTCGATCCACCCGACCTTCATCGACACGCCGATCCTGGACCCGCTGAGCCAGCGCCTGGGCAAGGAAGAGGCCCACGCCAAGCTGGGCCGCCAGATCCCGCTGGGCCACATCGGCGAGCCCAACGACATCGCCAACGCCGTGCTCTACCTGGCCAGCGACGAGAGCAAGTTCATGACCGGCGCGGAGATGCGCCTGGATGGCGGCATCTCGGCGATGTGAGTGAAGTTCTCCTCCCCCGCGGCGCGGGGGAGGTGGCCCAGAGGGTCGGAGGGGGCCAGCTGGGCGAACGCCGCATTAGCCCCCTCAGTCGCTCCGCGACAGCTCCCCCGTGACACGGGGGAGCAGATTTCCTTACCGCGGCGCGCGCTTGGCCAGGATCCGCTGCAGGGTCCGGCGGTGCATGTTCAGGCGGCGCGCGGTTTCCGAGACGTTGTGGCCGCACATCTCGTAGACGCGCTGGATGTGCTCCCAGCGGACGCGGTCGGCGCTCATCGGGTTTTCCGGCGGCGTCGGGGCGGCGTCCTTGGCGGCCAGCAGGGCGCGGGCCACGTCATCAGCGTCTGCGGGCTTGGACAGATAGTCGACCACCCCCGCCTTCACCGCCGCCACGGCCGTGGCGATGTTGCCATAGCCGGTCAGCATGATGACCTTGGCGTCGGGCCGCGCGTCGCGCACCGCCTCGACCACCTTCAGGCCCGAGCCGTCCTCCAGCCGCATGTCCAGCACCGCGTGGGCCGGCGCCGCGCCGCGCAGGATGGTCAGCGCCTCGGCGACCGAGGCGGCCAAAGTCACCTCGAAGCCGCGCTGCTCCAGCGCTCGGCCAAGCCGCGTCCGCAGCGGCCCGTCATCGTCCAACAGAAGAAGCGACTTGTCCGGCAGCGCCGAAACCAGCTCTCCGATATCCGCCATAGAAGTCAGCCCCTCCCCGGGCCAATACTCAACAGGCCAAATAACGACCCATACTTTCCCTTATCCGCGCCGTACATCAAGCCCCCGTATATCCGGGAGCTTCAAGCGCGTGTCTCGGCCAGCGGGCCGAGACCACGGCGCCACCCCGTCGACCATTGCGGAAATCCACCGTTGCGCCGGTTCGTTCCAGAAGGGTCTTGGCGATGAAGAAGCCCAGCCCCATGCCGATGTGGCCGGTGCGCGACCCCTCCGCGCCGGGGCGGGTCGTCACATAGGGCTCGCCCAGCTTGGCCAGCACCTCGGGCGAGAAGCCGGCGCCGTCGTCGCGGGCCTCGATGACGATGTAGCGCGCGTCGAAGCGGGCGATGACGATCACCTCGCTGCGGGCGAAGTCGACCGCGTTCTCGACGATCGAGGTCATGGCGTGGATGATCTCGGGGCGTCGCCAGATGTCCGGCGCGGCCTCGCCGGCCGGACCGTTGACTACGGCCTCGACGCGGATGCCATGCACCAGATGCGGCTCGATCACGTCCTGAACTAGCTGGACCAGGCTCATGCGTTCGTGCACGGCGTCCTTGGCCTCGGGCATCTCGGTCAGGCGCTGCAGGATCTCGCGGCAACGGGCGGCTTGGCCGATCAGCAACTCGGCGTCCTCGCGGATCTCCTCGCTGACGGCGTTGCGGGCCATCTCGCGCGAGACGACCGAGATGGTGGCCAGCGGCGTGCCCAGCTCGTGGGCGGCGGCGGCGGCCAGGGCGCCCAGGGCCGACAGGCGCTGCTCGCGGGCCAGCACCGTCTCGGTGACGTTCAGGGCCAGCTCCATCCGCGCGGATTCGCTGGCCGCCTGCCAGGCGTAGGCGGCGGTGATGACGATGCCGAAGATCCGCGCGGTGACGATCGACCACAGCATCAGCGGGCTGGGATCGGGCACGGGCGCATGGCCCGCCACGGTCGGCAGCGGCATGTGGAACAGCGCCAGCGCCACCGACGAGGCGATGGCCAACAGGCCCAGGCCCAGGGCGTAGCGCGCCGGCAGGGTCGCCGCCGACAGGGTCACGGGCGCTATCAGCAACAGCGAGAACGGGTTCAGCGCCCCGCCGGTCAGATAGAGCAGGCCCGACAGCTGCAGGATGTCGAACGCGATCTGGGCGGTGGCCTCGCCGTCGCGCGCCAGCCGCTGGCCGCTGGACGCCAGGCCCAACAGGACGTTCAGCCACGCCGACAGGGCGATCAGGGTGAAGCACAGGGCCCAGGGCACTTGCAGCTTGAGCGCGAGGCCGGCGACCAGTAGCACGGCGGTCTGGCCCACCACCGACAGCCAGCGCTGCGCCAGCAGGGTGCGAACCCTTAAGCGTCCACGGCGAAGCCCGGGCGCGGTCCAAGACCAGGCGTCGTCTTGCGCCGGTTCTTCGCCCGGCTTATCGAGCCCCTTATGACGTTGATCGTCGGGCGCTCTCGCGAACGAAACGTCGGTCATGACCGCAAGATTGACCATAATCTCCCGCCTGGCGAGAGTGAAAAGATCGGGCGGACCCAAAAGGATGAAACGCACATGCCTCGCCACCGCCTCGTTCTGATTCTGGCTTGTCTCCTGGGCCTCGCGGTGGTCGCGGGACTGGCGTGGAACGCCGGGGTCTTCAAGCCGCGGTCGGTGGCGGCGGTCGGCGGTCCGTTCCAACTGGTCGACCAGAACAATGTCCCGGCGACCGAGAAGGTCCTGAAGGGCAAGTGGAGCGCGGTGTTCTTCGGCTTCACCTATTGCCCCGACGTCTGCCCCGGCACGCTGCAGGGCCTGTCGGCGGCGACCGAGCAGCTGGGTCCGAAGGCCAAGGATCTGCAGATCGTGTTCATCTCGATCGACCCGGCGCGCGACACGCCCCAGCAGATGAAGACCTACCTGTCGGCCGACTACGTCCCGAAGACGACGATCGGCCTGACCGGGACCGAGGACCAGGTCAAGGCGGCGGCCAAGGCCTACAAGGTCTATTACGCCAAGGTCGGCGACGGTCCCGGCTACACCATGGACCACTCGACGGCGATCTACCTGATGGATCCCAAGGGCCGCTTCAAGACGGTGATCCCCTACAACCTGCCGCCCGAGGACATCGCCCGCCGGATCTCGGACGCGATGCGCGAAGGGTGAGCGGCGATAGAGGCCCGAGACCTCATCAGCCTTGAGCGCCCCCAATCAGATCTCCCCGGCGAAAGCCGGGGGAAACGGTGATGGGGGATGCGAGCTTGGCGCGGATGCTGATGTCTATCCGCTCTAGGCCTTGTGGAGCACCACGCCGAGGCGTTCGGCCGCCTGGCTGATGTACTCGGGCGCGGCCGCGTCGGTGATCAGGGCGTCCAGATCGGCCACCTCGATGATGCGGTGCAGGCATACCTTGCCGAACTTCGACGCGTCGCTGACGGCGATCACCTCGCGCGCGGTCTCGACCATCTTGCGGTTCAGCTGCGCCTCGGGCTCGTGATGCGTGGTGATGCCGCGTTCGACGTCGAAGCCGTCGACCCCCAGGAACAGCTTGTCGAGCAGCAGGTCGTCCAGCGCCGCGACGGTCTGGGCGCCGTAGAAGGCCATGTTGCGGCGGCGCAGCTCGCCGCCGAGCATGACGATCTTGATCCGTCGCTTCTGGTTGAGGACGCTCAGGACATCGAAGTCGTTGGTGACGACGGTTATGTCTTCCTCGTCGGGCAGGAAGCGGGCGATCTGCAGCGTCGTGGTGCCCGAATCCAGCATGATCGACTCGCCGGGCTTGACCATGCTGGCCGCCAGCTTGCCGATCCGCTCCTTTTCCTCGGTGTGGCTGACACGCTTGGTCTCTATGGCCGGCTCCACGCCGGCGTTGACCACCTCCGAGGAGATCGCCCCGCCATAGGCGCGCGTGGCGATCCCATGGTCCTCGAGATACGCCAGGTCCTTGCGGATCGTCTGCATCGACACGCCGAAAACCTCGGACAGGTGCGTGACCTGGACGCTGCCGCGCGAGCGCAGCATGCCGGTGATTTCCCGCCGGCGCTCGGACGTATCGCGCATCGCCTTGACCGAACCGTCCGCCATGAACCGTGTCTCCATCGCCGAACCGGAGCGCGCGGCGCCGGTTTCGGTATAGCGCGCAACAGCGTGCCTTCCTACCGACTCACCGTCAATCATACGACAAACCGGGCGTGGGGCGCGTGCCTGCCGGCGAGATGATGTTGCGGAAACGAAGCTTGTCGCGGCGCGCCGATCTCTCCGTCTTGGCGGCCCCTGAAAGCTAGGGCGCCGCGTCGGCGGAAAGCCGGAAGATCGAGGTCTGCCGGTAGGTCTGGCCGGGCTCCAGGCGCACGCTCGGAAACGCGGGTTGGTTGGGGCTGTCGGGAAAGTGCTGGGGCTCCAGGGCGACGCCCTCGTAGGCGCCGTAGGCATGGCCGCCCTTGCCGCGTCCCGCGCCCTTCAGCCAGGCGCCGGTGTAGACCTGCAGGCCCGGCTCTGTGGTCAGGAGCTGGACCGCGCGGCCCGAGCGGGGATCCTCGAGCCGGGCCACGGCGCGCGGTTCGGCGGTGACGGTGCCGTCCAGGACGAAGTTGTGATCATAGGCCTGGCCGATCACCCGCGCGGCTTTGAAGTCGAACGGACCGCCGGCCACCGGCGCCAGCTCGCCGGTCGGAATCCCCGTGGCGTCGACCGGCGTGTAGCGTTCGGCCGCCAGCGTCAGGCGATCGTCGAGGATCGTCCGGCCCGAGCCCGCGCCCGCCAGGTTGAAGTAGCTGTGGTTGCTGAGGTTGACGACGGTCGGCCTGGTCGTCGTGGCGCTGTAGCGGATCGCCAGTTCGTTCCTGTCGTTGAGCGCATAGGTCACGCTGACGCTGAGCGCGCCGGGGAAGCCCTCGTCGCCGTCGGGGCTGACATGGGTCAGGGTGACGCTCGCCTCGTCGCCGCTCTTGAGTTCGGCGATGGCCCAGAGCACGCGGCCGAACCCGACTTGGCCGCCATGCAGGGTGTTGGGGCCGTTGGTGGCCGCCAAGGCGTAGCGCTGGCCGTCCAGCGTGAAGCCGGCCTTGGCGATCCGGTTGGCGTAGCGCCCCAGCGTCACGCCAAGATAGGAGGGGTTGGCGACGTACTGGGCGACATCGTCATAGCCCAGGACGATGTCCGCGACCTGGCCGTCGCGGTCGGGGGTTTCCAGCGCTTGCAGCGCCGCGCCGTAGGCGATGATCCGCGCCTTGACGCCCCCGGCGTTGGTCAGCACCACGGCCGGCACGGGCCGTCCGTCGATCTGGCCGAAGGTCTCTCGACGGGCCTCAGCCGCCAAGGCGCTGGAGGCGAGGCCAAGCCCGACGACCATCAGGAACACAGCTTTCATCAAGGCTCTCCCGCCGGATCGCTCACGGTCCGACGGGATCGGGCGGGTGGCAAGCGCCGCCGTGGACGTCGTGGAGCGATCAGCGGCGCAGAGCCGCCTCGCCCCAGGTGACGACCAGCGGCTGGTCGCTGGTGCTGGTTTGCGAGCGCGCGACGATCTCGACCAGGCGCACGCCCTTGATGTCGGCGCTCAGCGGGCTGGGCCGGTCGCCAAGCCCCAGGGCGGGGCTCTGGGCCAGCAGCTTGCCGTCGCCATAGACGTAGAACACGGCCTTGTCCTTGGTGTTGCGGGTGGAATCGTCGACGCCGACCTTGGCCTCGAAGCGGCCATGGCCCGCGTTGCGGATCTCCAGGCGCGAATTGCTCAGGACGCCAATGCCGCTGTCGAAGCCCTGGCCGCCGATGCGCAGCGCCTGGTCGTAAGGAGTCGCATCGGCCTGGGCGCCGCCCCAACCGGCATAGCTGGGACGCTCGCCCGAGCCGCGGGTCTCGCCCCAGGCGTTGCGCATCCGGTGGATGACCGGATCGGGCTCGGGCGTGATCACGCCGTCGACCGCCACGTTCACGTCGCCGGGGATCTCCGACAGATAGACGCCGTCGTCGATCTGATGCTTGCCCGAGGCCTCGAAGATCAGCGTCTGGCGCGGCGCCAGGGTGAACTTGGTCTCGCCGGTGAAGGGCGCGGGCGAGGACTTGTCCCAGAGGTTCCTCAGCTGGATGGGCGCATCGTCCGTGAACTTCAGCTGCGCGGCCGTCAGGGTCACCTCGGTCCTGTCGAGGCCCCGGTTGAACAGCGCCACGGCCTTCCTGCCGTTCGACAGGGTCTTGACGATGATCTGCACGTCGTCGGACGCATAGGCGATGACGCCCTGGTGGCCGCCCGGGTCCTGGTTCAGCCGCACGATGTCGGCATTGCCCCAGATATCCATCAGGCTCTTGGGGGCCTGGCGCAGGTCGTAGCTGATCAGCAGCGGGGCGTTGATCATCGCCCAAAGCGCGAAATGCGACTGGGCCTCGGTCAGGTGGTTCTGGTCGAAATCGCCGTGGCCGATGAACAGGATGTCGGGATCGTTCCATGCCCCCGGCTTGGCGTAGAGGGCGCGGGTGGAGGCGCTGTCGAAGTTGTGCAGCATCCGGGTCCAACTGGGCGTGATGTCGCCGCTGGTGCGCCACAGGTGGCCGACATCCTTGCCCCAGGCGCGGACATTGGCCGAACCCCAGTTGCAGATCGCCAGGATGTAGTCGCCGTCCGGATTGTTCGCCTTCAGCGCCTGGGCCACCTCGGCATAGAGCGCGCGCACCGCGCCGATGTCCGTACGGTTGATAGAGACCTGGTCGATCAGCGGCGGCATGGGCCGGTAGCCGTGCTCGCGCACGATCGCCGCGTCGGGCCCGTAGACATTGATCCCGCAGGCGTCGACCTTGATGTAGTCGAAGCCCCATTCCTTGAAATACAGGCCGATGTCCTGGTCGACGTGGCCGGCCAGGCCCACCTCGCGCTCGGCCGTCGTACCTTCGGGCAGGTTCGGCGAGTGCAGGTCGTAGGCCTGCGAGCAGGCGTTGCGGCCGATGTCGGTATAGATGCCCGCCTTCAGCCCCATCCTGTGCAGGGCGTCGGTATAGGGCCGGAAGCTGGTGTCCTTGCCCTTGATCCTGGCCCCCTTGATCCTGGCCGACGGGAAGATCGCCGTGCGGATCTCCAGCCGGCCGTCCGATTGTCGGCGCTTGAGCCACCAGCCGTCGTCGATATTGACGTAGGTGTAGCCGAGCCTGGAAAGGCCGCTGTCGACCAGGACCTTGGCCGCGCCCACGACCTTGGCCTCGTCGACCTCGGTGCGGAAGGCGTTCCAGGAGTTCCAGCCCATCGGCGGCGTGCGCGCCTGGGCGCGCTCGGGCAGGGACCACTTGCCGGTCGCCGTCAGGGGATCGGTCGGCGCGGTCTGGGCCAGGACCGGGGCGGCGAGGGCCACAAGGCCGATCGCGGCGGCGGAGGCCAGCAGGGAGCGTACGGTCATCGGGGCCTTCGTCAGGACGGCTGCTTGGCGAGGAACACGCGCTTGGCGTTGCCGTAGTAGATCTTGTCGATCACCGACCGGGGAAGCGCCAGGCCGCGCACGTCGGCGTCGATGTCGTCGACGCGCCGGGTCTCGCCGGTCGCCAGATATGTCCAGTCCGCCAGCCAGACGGCATGGGCCTGCGTCTTGAAGGCCTGGGCGTCCTCGCCGGGGTTCAGCGTCAGGTCGGTGCCGTAGAGGATGCGGTCCTGGTGCTTGAGGAAGAAGTCGCGGACCTTCTGGTGGTCGCGGACAGACTGGTACTGGATCTGGGCCATGCGCGCGGCCAGCTCGACCACGGCGTTGGGGTGGGCGTCGAGAAACTTCCCCGCCTCGTCGACGCTCCATTCCAGGCTCGCCACATGGGCGCCGACGACGCGGAGCTTGGGGTGGCTGGCGACCATGTGGTCGCGCTTGGCCATCAGGGTCTCGTATCGCGGCATCTCCGGGTGGAGATACATGTGGTACTCCGGATGGGCGCTGAAATAGGACCGGTCGTTCTTGGTCGTCATCTGGTCCAGCGGCAGCCAGCAGTTCTTCGGCTCGCCCTGGTGGGCGATCAGGGGGATGTCGCGCGACGCGAGGTGGTCGAACACCGGATCGAAGCCCTTGTCGTCGATGAAGATCAGCTGGCCGGCCGAGTCCCGCTCGACCATGCCGATGTTCTTCCAGACCTTGACCGCCAAGGCGCCCTGCTGGAATTCGGCGTCGAGCGCGGCCGTGGTCTTCCGCGCCCAGTCCGCGCCGCCGAAGCCCTTCATCGAGAAGGTCGTGGCGTAGTGGAAATGCTGCGGGTCGAGCTTGGTGAAATGGTGGGCGGCGCTGGCCTGCAGCGCCAGCGACGGGAACGCCGGATAGTCGACGTTGATCGACAGCAGCTCGAAATTGTCGGCGCGCGCCTGATCGACGAAGGCGGGGTCCTCGACATTGACGTGCACGTGGGCGTCGAACTTGCGCACCTTGGCGAAGTCGGCGACGCCGTACGAAGATGAAGCCGCTGCGGCGTGGGTCGCGGGCGGCGCGCAGGCCAACAGCGCCAGGGGCGCCGCCAGGGCGGCAAGCAAACGCGTCTTGAGCCTCATAACCACCTCCAACACCCCAACGCGCCAAAAAGCAACGAAGCGAAACTTGTTGTTTCGTTTATGTGACTTTTTGTTTGCCTTCTAAAATCCGGCTGTGCAAGATCAAATATGCAGGCGCATGGGAGGCCGCGAGTGATCACCAAACCGCTGATGGATCGGCGCGGCGTTCTGGCGCTTTTCGGCGGCACGGCCCTAGCGGCCGTCGCTTTCTCGGGCCGCGCCCTGGCCGCGGCGCCCGTGGCGCAGGCCGGCGACGCGGTCCTCACCGTCGAGTTCGATTCCGCGCTGGGCAGCCGCCTGATCAGCAGGCTTTCGGGCCAGGCGGTGGCGCTCACCGACTTCGCGCCTTCCGAGACTCTCACCCTCAAGGGCGGCCAGGTCATCGACCGTTTCGCCTTTGTCGAGCGCCGTCAGGCGCCGGTCGCCGACCTGCATGGCCGCGGGGTTCGCCACACCGTGCGCGGCGTCTCGGCCGAGGGCTTGGAAAAGACCGTCGAACTGACCTTCTACGAGCGCTATCCCGGCTTTGCCCTGCTCAAGGTCGACTGGCGGCACACGCGAGGCGAACCCATCGTCATCGAGCGCTACCGGATCGGCGCCCACCTGCTGAAGTCCTCGGGCGCGGGGTTCTGGTCGTGGTCGGGCTCGACCCATCCGGACCGCCGCGACTGGGTTCAGCCGGTCAAGGACGGCTTCGAGCAGGCCAACTTCATGGGCATGAACGGGTCGGACTACGGTTCGGGCACGCCGATCGCCGACGTCTGGCGGCCCGACGCCGGCATCGCCGTCGGTCATGTCGAGCGCGTTCCCAAGCTGGTCTCCCTGCCGATCATCGCCTCCAGCGCCGGCGCGGCCGTGGCGCTCGAGGAAGAGCGCGCCGTCACCCTCAAGCCCGGCGAGACCCTGACCGCGCTCGACGGCTTCATCACCGTCCACCAGCGCGACTACTACGCCACGCTCGACGCCTATCGCCGGGTGATGGCCGATCGCGGCCTCGCCGCGCCCAAGGCGCCGGAGGGCGCCTATGAGCCGATCTGGTGCGCCTGGGGCTATGATCGCGACTTCAACGTCGCCGAGGTCGAAGGCACCTACGGCAAGGTCAAGGCGCTGGGCTTCAAGTGGGCCGTGCTCGACGACGGCTGGCAGACCAACGAGGGCGACTGGGCGCTGGACCCGCGCAAGTTCCGCAGCGAGGCGGACATGGTCGCCTTCGTCAAGACCATCCGCGCGGCGGGCCTCAAGCCCAAGCTGTGGCTGGCGCCGTTGGCCGTCGATCCCGGTTCGGACCTGCTGCACGACCACACCGACATGCTGCTGCTGGACGCCAATGGCGCGGTGCAGAACGTCACCTGGTGGAACGCCTTCTATCTCTGCCCCGCCTACCAGCCGACGCGCGATTACACCCAGAAGCTGGTGCGCAAGATCATCGGCGAGTGGGGCTATGAGGGCCTGAAGCTCGACGGCCAGCACATGAACGGCGTGGCCCCCTGCTACAACCCGGCCCACAAGCACGCTCGCCCCGAGGAGTCGGTCGAAAAGCTGCAGGACTTCTGGAAGCTGGTCTACGACACGGCGCGGGAGATCAATCCCAACGCGGTGGTCGAGTTCTGTCCCTGCGGCACGTCCTATGCCTTCCACAACCTGCCTTACACCAACCAGGTCCCGGCCTCGGATCCGCTGTCGTCCTGGCAGGTGCGCCTGAAGGGCAAGTCGCTCAAGGCGCTGATGGGCCGCGACGCCGCCTATGCCGGCGACCATGTCGAGCTGAGCGACGGCGGCGATGACTTCGCCTCCAGCGTCGGCATCGGCGCGGTGATCTCCACCAAGTTCACCTGGCCGAACGAGGGGCGTGGCAAGGACGCCAATTTCCGGCTGACGCCCCAGCGCGAAGCGGCCTGGCGAAAGTGGGCCGGGCTCTATGCCGACAAGATGCTGCCCAAGGGCCAATATCTGGGCGAGCTCTACGATATCGGCTTCGACAAGCCCGAGGCCCACGCGATCGAGAAGGGCGGGCGGCTGTACTACGCCTTCTACGCGCCGGCGTGGGACGGCCAGGTCGAGCTTCGCGGCCTGGGGCAGGGCGCCTATCGCCTCCTCGACTACTACAACGGCCAGGCGCTGGGGACCGCCAGCGCCAAGTCGCCGCGCATTCCCGCCAAGTTCGAGAAGTTCCTGCTGATCGAGGCCACCCCGATGAAAGGCGCCCGCGCATGACCGGCACCTCCGTCGCCGCGCCGGCCGTGGCGCCGGTCGGCGCTCGTCGCTGGCTGGTCTTCGCGCTGACGACCGTCGTGCTGTGGGGGGTATGGGGCGCGCTGGCCAGCGTCTCGGCGCGCCACGGCTTCCCCGAAACCCTCGTCTACTGCGTCTGGGCCCTGACCATGATCGTCCCGGCGGTCGTCGTCATGCACCGGGAAAAGTGGAAGCTGGACCGCGACCGCCTTTCGATCCTCTACGGGCTGCTGATCGGCCTGACCGGGGCCGGTGGTCAGATGATCCTGTTCTACGCGGTGACGCGCGGGCCGCCCTATCTGATCTTTCCGATCATCTCGCTGTCGCCGCTGGTCACCATCCTGATGTCGCTCGTCCTGCTCAGGGAGCGGACCAACCGCTGGGGCGCGCTGGGCGTCGCCCTGGCGCTGATCGCCCTGCCGCTGTTCGACTTCTCGCCCCAGGGCTTTTCGTTCGCGCAAGGCGCCGGCTGGTTTCCGCTGGCCCTGATCGTCATGCTCTGCTGGGGCGTGCAGGCCTATTTCATGAAGCTGGCCAACGCGCGCATGAGCGCCGAGAGCATCTTCTTCTACATGATGGTCAGCGGTCTCCTGGTCGCCCCCGCGGCGCTGGCCATGACCGACTTCTCCAAGCCGATCAACTGGGGCTGGGACGGTCCGGGTCTGGCCGCGGCCATCCAGGTGCTCAACGCCATCGGCGCCCTGACCCTCGTTTACGCCTTCCGACACGGCAAGGCGATCGTGGTGGCCCCGCTGACCAACGCCGGCGGACCGCTGGTGACGGCCGTGCTTTCGTTGCTGATCGCCGGTGTCGTGCCGGGCGAGCTGAAGCTGATCGGCCTGGCCCTGGCCTTCATCGCCTCGGCGCTGCTGGCCCTGGCGCCTTAGCGAGGACATTTCCCGCCTTTTCCCCTCGGGAGCGGTCGGGCCTGCGGCGACCGCTCCCTTTTTTGCGCGCCGACATCGCTGGTCGCGAGGTATTCAAAACGAAATTATGATGTTTCGTTTTCATTGCTTTGATTGCGTTGTGTCGAAGGTTGCGTTAGCGTGCCCCTCATTCAACGAAGGGTTCGACATGAAGGCGATGCTCGATCTGGTCGCCCGGCATAAGGCCGGCGAGGCGTGCGGGATATATTCGGTCTGCTCGGCCCATCCGCTGGTCATCGAGGCGACCCTGGCCCATGCGCTGGCGACCGGCGCGGGCGTGGTTCTGATCGAAGCCACCTGCAATCAGGTCAACCAGGACGGCGGCTATACGGGCATGACGCCCAACGACTTCCGCGACTTCGTCCACGCCATCGCCGATCGCGTCGGGTTGCCGCGCGAGCGGATCCTGCTGGGCGGGGATCACCTGGGCCCCAACCCCTGGACCAGCCTTTCGGCCGACGAGGCCATGGCCAAGGCCGATGTGCTGATCGAACAGTACGTGGCCGCGGGCTTCCGCAAGATCCATGCCGATTGCTCGATGTCCTGCGCCGACGACCCGACGCCGCTGCCCGAGGAAACCATCGCCCGCCGCGCCGCCCGCCTGATCGGGATCGCCGAGGCGACGCAGGCCCGTGTCGGCGGCGAGCCTTGCGTCTATGTGATCGGCACCGAGGTGCCCGTGCCCGGTGGAGCGGCCGAGGATTTGCCGGAGCTGGAGGTGACGACACCGTCAGCGGCGCGCGACACCATCGAGGCCCATCGCACGATCTTCGCGGAAGAAGGCCTGTCGGCCGCCTGGCCCCGTGTGATCGCCGCGGTGGTGCAGCCGGGCGTCGAATTCGATCATCACAAGGTCATCGACTACGACCGCGCCAAGGCCGTCGCCCTGAGTCATGCGCTCGATGATCAGCCGAGCCTGGTCTTCGAGGCCCACTCGACCGACTATCAGACCCCCAAGGCGCTGAAGGCTCTGGTCGAGGATCACTTCGCCATCCTCAAGGTCGGGCCGGGCGTGACCTTCGCGCTGCGTGAGGCCTTCTGGGCGCTGGACGCCATCGAGCGCGAATGGATCGGCGAGGATCGCGCCTCGCGCTTCCGCCACATCGCCATCGAGCGTATGCGCGCCGACCCTCGCAACTGGGGCAAATACTATCACGCCACCGGCGCGGCGCTGCGGTTCGACCTGCAGTACAGCCTCTCGGATCGGATACGCTACTATTGGCCCGATCCCGAGATCACCGCCGCCCAGGAAGCGATGTTCGCCAATCTCGCCGACAATCCCCCGCCGCTGGCCCTGATCAGCCAATACCTGCCCGACGCTTACGCGGCCGTGCGCAACGCGGCCCTGACGCCCAGCCCGGCGAACCTGGTGATCGCCCATATCGGCGCGATCCTGGAAAGCTATCGCGCCGCGTGCGTGGCGCAGCCGGAGTACGCCTATGCCTGACGTGACGCATCTGGGTCTGGACGAAGCGACGCTGGAGCGCCTGGGCGGGCTGTGGACCGCCCGCGAGATCGCGCAGCAACCGACCATGCTGCGCGAGACCCAAGCACTGCTGGCCGAGCGTCGGGAGGAGATCGAGGCTTTTCTGGCCCCGCTGCTGGCCAGGCCGGATCTCCGCATCATCCTGACGGGCGCGGGCACCTCGGCCTTCATCGGCGAGTGCCTGGCGCCGGTGTTGTCGACGCGACTGCGTCGCCGCGTCGAGGCCATGCCGACAACCGACCTGGTCTGCGCGCCCCACCTCTATTTCGAGCCCCAGACGCCGACCGTCCTGGTGTCGTTCGGGCGCTCGGGCAATAGCCCCGAGAGCGTGGCGGCCGTCGAGCTGGCCGACCGTCTGGTCGAGGATCTCCATCACCTCGTCATCACCTGCAATCCCGACGGGGCGCTGGCCGGCCATGGGCGAGGCGCGCGGGGTCTGACCGTGCAGCTGCCCGAGGCGACGCACGACCGCAGCTTCGCCATGACCTCCAGCTTCTCGTCGATGACCTATGCGGCGCTGGCGTTGTTCAGCGGCGTCGAGGCCATGGGCGAGCGGGTCGAATCCATCGCGCGGGCCATGCAGGGCGCGATCGCCGACCATGCCGGCGTGATGCGGGCCTTGGCTGACGAGGGCTATGAGCGGGTGGTCTATCTGGGCAGCCACATCTTCCAGGGGCTGGCGCGGGAGTCCGGCCTGAAGCTTCTGGAGCTGACCAACGGCGCGCTGGTGACGATGTTCGACTCGCCGCTGGGCTTCCGCCACGGCCCCAAGACCATCGTCAACGATCGCACCCTGATCGTCGTCTTCTTCTCCAACAACGCTTATACGCGCAGCTACGATCTGGATTTGCTCTACGAGCTGCGGGGCGATGGCGACGCCGCGCGCGTGGTGGCCATCACCGCGCAGGACGGAGTCGGCCTGGCCAAGGGCGACGAGATCGCGATCCAGGGCCTGGAGACGGCCGACGACGCCGATCTGCTGTTCCCGTTCATCGTCGCGCCGCAGATCTTCGCCTTCTTCCAGTCCCTGCGCCTGGGCCTGCGGCCCGACAAGCCCAACACCTCCGGCACCGTCAATCGCGTCGTGCAGGGCGTGCGCATCCACGAACTGAGCTGACGATGGACAAGCCGAACCTGTCCGCAGGATGTTTTCTGGGCGTGGATGGCGGGGGCACCAAGACCGCCTTCGTCCTCACCGATGCGGAGGGGCGGGAGCTGGCCCGCCACGAGGGCGGCTCCAGCTACCACATCCAGATCGGGTTCGAAGCGCTTCACACCCTGCTGCACGACGGCGTGGCCGCGGTCCTGGCCGAGGCCGGCGCGACGCCCCAGGACGTCATCTTCGCCTTCTTCGGCCTGCCGGCCCATGGCGAGGACTCCCAGGTCCAGCCATTTCTAGACGTCATTCCCGAGGCGGTGCTGGGCCATCAACGCTACGCCTGCGGCAATGACATGATCTGCGGCTGGGCCGGATCGCTCGGTGGCGGCGACGGTATCAATATCGTCGCGGGCACCGGCTCGATCGGCTACGGCGAGCGCCAGGGTCGCTCGGCCCGGGGCGGCGGCTGGGGCGAGGTCTTCTCCGACGAGGGCTCGGCCTACTGGATCGCCGTGCAGGGCCTCAACGCGTTCTCGCGCATGGCCGACGGGCGTCTGCCGCGCGGGCCGCTGCACGAGATCCTGACCCGGGAGCTCGAGCTGGCCAGCGACCTGGACATCTGCGCCTTCGTCTATGCCAAGTCCGCGCCCCAGCGCGACCGCATCGCCGCCCTCTCGCGCCTGGTCGCCCGCGCGGCGGCGCGGGGCGACGTCGCCGCTCGGCGAATCTTCGAGGAGGCCGGTCGCGAGCTGGCCGCGATCGTCGAGTCGATCCGCAAGCGCCTGGGCTATGAGCCGGGCGAGACGGTGGACCTGTCCTATTCGGGCGGCGTCTTTCAAGGCGGTGAGCCGATCCTGGCGCCTTTTCGCCAGCAATTGCTCGCCCACAGCCCCGACTATCGCCTGGTCGAGCCGCGCTTCACGCCGGCGATCGGAGCGGCGCTCTATGCCGCGCGCCTCAGCGGGCGGCGTCTGAGGCTGCCGGTCGATGCGTGACCGCGCCGGTTTCGGAATGTTGCGCTCCAGGCGCGCGGGTTTCGGCGCCGGTCGCGCTGACGCCGGGCTGTTCGCCGTGAGTCTCCTTCCTAGCGGCCAGTTTCGCGGTTCGGCGAGCCACCGGCGGCGCCTGATTTCGGTGCGGCCTCACGACGGCGTTGCTCAATCGCAACCAATGTTCACGGTACCAGTCGACGCGCAACGCGCGACGCGCTGGGGGTGCGTTAAAGAAATTACTTTGAAAACAGATATTTGCTGAGTTTGTGGGCGGAGGGTCGGCATTTGTGCAACGGATACGCGCTTGATAGAAAGTTTCGTTAAGTAGCGGTTTGACAACGTTGCGAAACCTTAGCTAGGATTAATACGATAAATAGGCCGCAGACCGAAACTTCGGAGTTTGCGCCACCAGAGGAAGGAAAGGGGTTCGTTATGTCACGTCGCCCATCGCACCGGGGGGCCGTCATGGCCGGCGCGGGCATCGCCGCATTGTTGTCGGCCAGCGCGGCTTTCGCGCAAACGCCCACCAGCGAAACGACCGCCAAGACCGGCGACACGGTCGAGGAAGTCGTGGTCGTCGGCGTCCGCGCCAGCGTGGCGCGCGCCGTCAAGACCAAGCGCGACGCCACCACGGTCCAGGATTCGATCAGCGCCCTGGAGCTGGGCATGTTCCCGGACGACAACGTCGCCGACTCGCTCAGCCACATCACCGGCGTTTCGATCTCGCGCACGGCCGGCGGCGAAGGCCAGAAGGTCAGCGTCCGGGGCCTGGGTCCGGAATATACGCTCTCGACCTTCAACGGCCGCATCCTCGCCACCGACGGCGCGGGGCGCGACTTCGCCTACGACGTGCTGCCGTCCGACGTGATCAGCGGCGCTGATGTCATCAAGGGGGCCGAGGCGGCCAACACCGAAGGCGCCATCGGCGGCCTGATCAACCTGCGCTCGGCCAGCCCCTTCGACCGGCGTGGCCAGCAGGGCATCGTGCGCCTCGAAGGCGACCGCAACCAGATGTCCAAGCTGGACGGGCGCAAGCTCTCGGCCGTCTACAGCAACACCTTCGCCGGCGACACGCTGGGCGTTCTGCTGGGCGTCGTCCTGGAAAAGCGCGACGACCGCACGGATGTGGCCGGCAATGACGGCGGCTGGACGCGCAATGCCGATCCCAACGACGAAAGCTGGGCCTTCGGCAACGCCTGGGGCGGCGCGATCGATCCCAACAACAACGGCGTGCTTGATCCGGAGGAATACGGCCTGATCGGCCCGGGCCAGTTCCGCGTTGGCTCGATCCTGGAGAACAAGAAGCGTCGCGCCTTCACGGGCAAGCTGGAATGGCGTCCCAGCGACAAGTTCAAGGTCGTCGTCGACGGCCTGACCACCAAGCTCGACTCCCCGCAAGTCGGCTACCAGCAGTCGTTCTACCCGCTCTACGCGCCGGGACGCTGGTCGAACATGGTGGTCAAGAACGGCATCGTCACCAGCTTCGACATGAACAATCCCGACCCGGAGATGCGCCTCAATCCGGAGCTGCTGAACCAGACCTCGTACCGGGTCGTGGAGACCCAGCTCTACGGCGCCAACGCCGAGTGGAGCGTCACCGACAACCTGACCCTGACCGGCGACGTCTATCGCTCGACCTCCAAGCGCCACTCGGGCGGCCAGGACAGCTACGTCGTCTTGCGGATGAACCAGCCCAACACCGCACACATCGAACTCTCCGGCGATCGGGTGCCCAACGTCACGGTCAACTTCGCCGACGGCCGCGAACTGATCAGCGGGCTCGACAAGGGTCAGTTCAAGGACTCGGATTTCAACACCCACTACTTCTCGCTCGCCGGCGACAATATCGACGACAAGATCACCGGCGGCTCGTTCAAGGGCAGCTGGGCGATCGAAAAGGGCTGGCTGGGCGGCGTGCTGTTCGGCGTCAACTACACCGATCGCAAGAAGTCGCGCGACCTGGTCAACAACGCCCTGACCGGCGGGGCCGACTACTACTCGGGCAACTACGCGATCAATGTCGGCGCCCTGGGCGGCAAGGTGATCTCCAACAGCTTCTCGCTGCCCAACTTCATGGACGAGGTCGACTCGAGGTTCCCGCGCACGTTCCTGGCCTTCGACATCCCGAAGTACCAGGCGGCCCTGGCGGCCTACAACGGCAAGCCGCGTCCGGGCGGCGGGACCTACGACTATTCCAAGGCCGCGCCGGTCTGGAACCCGCTGCAAAGCTACCGGGTGGGCGAAGAGACCTGGTCGGGCTTCGTCCAGGCCAATCTGGAAGGCGAGCGCTGGAGCGGCAATGTCGGCCTGCGGGTCGTGCGCACCAAGACCAACGCCCAGGCCTGGGACGCCAAGATCGTGCAGGTGATCGAGAACGGCGCGTTCAACTATACGGCCGTCTACGCGCCGCCGACCGCCATCGAGCAGGGCAACACCTATACCTACGCCCTGCCGTCGCTGAACCTGAACTATCGGATCACCGACGAACTGCGCGTGCGTTTCGGCGCGGCCAAGACCATGGCTCGTCCGTCGGTCGCGACCCTGGCGCCGACCAGCACCACCGAAAGCGTCTCGTGGGGCGACTTCACCCAGGTCTATAGCGGCAACGCCGAGCTGAAGCCCTATTCGGCCAAGCAGCTGGACCTGTCGGTCGAGTACTATTTCCGCCCGAACTCGATCTTCAACGTCGCCGTCTTCGGCAAGCGCATCAAGGACCAGATCACCACGAGCTGGGAGCCCGGCCAGGACATCGGCGTCGCGGGTCACCTGTTCAACATCAGCCGCCCGATCAATGGCGACCACGCCGAGGTCAAGGGCGTCGAAGTGGGCCTGCAGCACTTCCTCGACAACGGCCTGGGCGTTCGGGCGCAGTACACCCGCAACTGGGCTAAGAGCTTCGTCGGCGACCAGGAGCGTCCGCTGGAAGGCATCGCGCCGTCGGTCTACTCGCTGGGGGTCTTCTACGACCACGGTCCGGTCTCGCTCAGCCTCTCGGGCGACCGCACCGCCGGCTTCACCACGGCCGTCAACGTTCTGGGCAACGGCTACAACGAAAAGGCCGATCCGATCACCTGGGTCACGGCGCACGCGGCCTACAAGATCACCGAAAAGATGGACATCTCGCTGGAGGGCCAGAACCTCCTCGACAAGGCCAACACCTACAGCATCAACGGCAATCCGATGCTGCCACAGGGTTACTACCGCTACGGCCGCTCGGTGAAACTGGGCGTGAGCTACCGTTTCTAAGCCTCCCCCTGTCCGCCGTCGGTCCGCCATCGCGCGGGGCCGGCGGCGGTCTCTTTGCCAAATCATTCCATTCCACGACAATAAAGGGGGCGCGCATTGGTCCGGTCGCCAAGAGCGCAGCGATGGCTTGGCCACGCGTCCCTGGCGCTGCTGTCGGTCGCCGCCGTCGCGGCGGGATCCCTTGGCGATGCGGCGACGGCTCAGGCGGTCTCGCCGAATCGCGTCGCCGATTTCCGCGTCTCGGACGCCGATCTTCCCAATCCCGAGCGTGGCTTCTACCGCGCTGCCGACACGGATCTGGGCGCACTGGATCCGGCCTTCGTGGCCAAGACCTATGCCGAGGGCGACCGGCTGATCTATGCCCGCATCGATCTCGCCCCCTATCGCGACCGCGACCTGCCCGCCGCCTTTCTCGAGCGGCTGGAGAGGGGCTTCGAAACCGCGCGTCGGGGCGGGGTGAAGCTGATCATCCGGGCGACCTACAACTATCCCCGTGGTGAAACCGAGTACAGGGACGCCCAGGACGCGTCCCTCCCGTGGGTCCTGGCGCATCTGGCGGCGCTCAAGCCGCTGCTCCAGCGCAACGAGGACGCGATCGCCTTCATGCAGGCGGGGTTCATCGGCGCCTGGGGCGAGTGGCACACATCCTCGCACGATCTCACCGCGCCCGAGGCGCGGACGCGGATCAAGGACGCCTTGCTCGCCGCCACCCCCAACCGCTTCGTCCAGTTCCGCTATCCGCCGTATATCCAGGATTGGTCGCCCGAGCCGCCGGACCTCGCCGCCGCGCTCGATGGCGGGTTTCGGCTCGGCTTCCACAACGACTGCTTTCTGGCCAGCGATACCGATGTCGGCACCTACGACGACGATCCGGTCCCGCGCGAGCGCCAGCGCCGCTATGTCGACGCGCTGGGCGACCTGGCGCCGTTCGGCGGCGAGACCTGCAATCCCGCCGATGATCCCAGCCCCAGGCCGCGCACCACCTGCGACGACATTCTCATCGAGGGCCAGCGTTTCAACCTCACCTATCTGAACGAGGGCTACTACCGCCGACCCTTCCATGACCGTTGGCGCGCGCGAGGATGCCTGGACGCCGTGCGCGCCCGCATGGGCTATCGCCTGGCCCTCGTCACCGCCAACCACCCAGCGCGCGTGGCGCCCGGCGGCGAGCTTGCCGTCTCGATCGTGGTGCGCAACCTGGGTTGGGCGCGGCTCTACAATCCCCGTCCCGTGGAGATCATCCTGCGTGACGGCCAGTCTGGCGTGATGCGCCGCCTTCCGGCGCGGGGCGGCGAGCCACGCCGCTGGCTGCCGGGGTCGGACTCCGGCGCGACCCTCACCGTCACCGTGCCGGATGACGCGGCGGGCCCTCAGGAGATCTTGTTGGCCCTGCCGGACGCCGCGCCGAGGCTGAAGGGCGATGCGCGCTTCGCCATCCGACTGGCCAATGCCGACGATGGGGCCAAGGGGCAAGGATGGGACGCGACGAGCGGCGCCTTCAGCCTGGGAACGCGCGTGGAGGTCGTAGGAAAGTCGGTCGCGCCATGACTCGCGCGAGCGACGCCATGACGCGACGCAAAAAGTCTCGAAAGGGTAGACTCTATTAGGCTTGGGCGTGCTATGTTGCATTGCAACATAGCGGATGCGCCATGCTCTACGCCCTGCACGAGGCGGCTTACTACGCCTCCACCCCGATGCGCCTCGCGGCGCTGGCGGCCCGGGACTTCTGGGGATCGCCGTTGAACCCGGCCCATGACTCGGCCCTGGGCCGGCGCATGCACGCCGGCGCGGACCTGTTCGCCAACGTCACCCGGCGCTATGGCAAGCCGAAGTGGAACATCGACACGGTCAAGGTCGGCCAGGTCGACGTCCGCGTCCGCCCGACCGTGGTCTGGGAAAGCCCCTGGGCGCGCCTGATCCAGTTCGATCGCGACATGGCCGACATGCGCCGGGCCGGCAAGTTCTCGCTGGACCCCGCCGTGCTGATCGTCGCGCCGCTGTCGGGCCACTACGCCACCCTGCTGCGCGGCACGGTCGAGGCCTTCCTGCCCGACCACGCCGTGTTCATCGTCGACTGGATCAACGCCCGCGAGGTCTCGGTCCTGGAGGGTCGCTTCGACTTCCACGACTATATCGACCACATCATCCAGATGCTGGCCGTGCTGGGCCCGCGCCCCAATGTCGTGGCCGTCTGCCAGCCCGGCCCGCCGGTCCTGGCCGCCGCCGCCCTGATGGCCGAGCAGAACCACCCCTCGCGTCCGGCCAGCATGACCTTCATGGGCTCGCCGATCGACGCGCGCCTGTCACCGACGGTGACCAACCAGCTGGCCGAGGAAAAGCCGTTCACCTGGTTCCAGTCGAACATGATCTACACCGTGCCGCCGCCCTATGCGGGCGCGGGCCGGCGCGTCTATCCGGGCTTTGTCCAGCTGGCCAGCTTCATGAGCATGAACGCCGAGCGCCACCAGGAGGCCCACCGCCGCTACTTCAACGACCTGGTGAAAGGCGACGGCGACAGCGCCGACAAGCACCTGGAGTTCTACGACGAGTACCTGTCGGTCCTGGACCTGACCGAGGAATTCTACCTCCAGACCATCGACATCGTCTTCCAGCAGTACCTGCTGCCCAAGGGCGAGCTGATGCATCGCGGCGCGCGGGTGAAGCCCGAGGCGATCACCGACATCGGCCTGATGACGGTTGAGGGCGAGAACGACGACATTTCCGGCATCGGCCAGACCCAGGCCGCCCACGGCCTGTGCTCCAGCCTCCCCGAGGATCTGAAGCTGGACTATGTGCAGCCGGGCGTCGGCCACTACGGCGTGTTCAACGGTCGTCGGTTCCGCGAGGAGATCTATCCACGCGTGCGATCGTTCATCCTCAAGTGCGACCCGAATTTCGGGGAAGAGGCCTGAGGGACCGAAACCCCGCCCTGCGACGAGCTCAGGGTGAGGTTTTCTACTGAAGCGGCTCAAAGTAGCCCTCATCCTAAGCCTGTCGAAGGACGAGGGCGGCTCCTCCGCGCTTGCGGTGAACCTCAACGCACCCGATCTTAGAGCTAGATGTTCGCGCGCTCGGCCCAACGCTTTTCTGACGGTGATCGACTGGAGATCGGCGGCTGGCCCGTCCGCCTGCGGGTGGACGGCCGGGCCCGACGGATCTCGCTGCGCGTCGACCGCGCCAAGTCCGAGATCGTCGCCCTGGCCCCCAATCCCAAGCGCCTGAACGAGGCCGTGGCCTTCGCCCAGGAGAAGTCCGGCTGGATCGCCAAGCAGCTGGCGGCCTTGCCCGAGCGGATGAGCCTGGCCCCCGGCGGGATCCTGCGTCTGAACGATCGGCCCTATCGTCTGGAGGTCGGCCCCGGCGGCGCCCGGCTCGAGGACGGTCGCATCGTCGCGCCCGACGACGCCAATTGGGGCCTGAAAGTCATCCGCCTGGCCAAGCGCGAGGCCTTGGCCGTGCTGACCGAGCGCACCGCCATCCACGCCGCGGCCCTGGGCCGCCCGATGCCGTCGGTGGCGGTCGCCGACCCCAAGGCCCGTTGGGGCTCGTGCCGTCCCGCGACGCCCCGGGCGCCGGCGGCGATCCGCTACAGCTGGCGGCTGATCCTGGCCCCGGCGGCGGTGGCCGACTATGTCGCCGCCCACGAATGCGCCCATCTGATCGAGGCCAATCATGGCCCGAGATTCTGGGCGCTGTGCGAGCAGCTGGCGGGAAATCCCGCGCCCCACCGCGCCTGGCTCCGCGCCCACGCGGCGGAACTGCACGCGATCGGGGCTTAGTGAGGCTCTGCTCCCCTTCGAGGGGCGGAGATGCAGATTAATAAGGCAGCTGATCCGCCGGCGGCGGCGCGCCCGCGGGAGTCTCCGCGGCCTGGCCGGCCGGCGCGGCCGAGGGATCGATCAGATCGCCGATGGGGTCGGTTGACGGCGGCGGCTCGACAAAGCCGCCAGGGATGGGGGCGGCCTTCAGGCGCGGCAGGGCGGCGGCCATGAAGGTATGCCAGATCTCCGCCGGAGCGCCGGCGCCGCTGACCCGCTTCATCGCCGTGTTGTCATCCTTGCCGGTCCAGACGGCGGTGACGAAGCCGCCGGTATAGCCGACGAACCAGGCGTCCTTGTAGTCGCTGGTCGTGCCGGTCTTGCCGGCGATATCGTAGCCGTCGACCCTCGCGCGGGTCCCGGTGCCCGAGGCCACGACCGTCCGCATCATCTGGTTCATGTACTGCAGGGCCGGCGAGCCGATGACCGCCGAGCGGGGCTGCTTGTCGACGCTGTGGTCGTAGAGGACCTTGCCGCTGGCGGTGCGAATGCGCTCGATGCCATAGCCCTTGGCCAGGAAGCCGCCGTTCGAGAACGGGGCGTAGGCCTGGGCCATCTCCAGGGGGCTGACCTCGACCGCGCCCAGGGCCATCGACGGGTCCAGCTGGATCTTGCTGGTGATGCCCAGGCGGTGGGCGGTGTTGGCGACGTTGCTGGTGCCCACCTCGTTGGCCAGGCGGGCGGCGACCGTGTTGATCGACTGGGCCAGGGCCGTCTGCAGGGTCATCGGCCCCAGGTACTTGTTGGTGTAGTTCTTCGGCTCCCAGTTGCCGATCTTGATCGGCTCGTCGACGACCACGACGGCGGGCGTGCGGCCCTGCTCCATGGCGGTCAGGTAGACGAACGGCTTGAAGGCCGAGCCGGCCTGGCGGCGGGCGGTGGTGGCGCGGTCGAACTGGCTGTCGGCGTAGTCGGCGCCGCCGACATAGGCGCGGATGCGGCCTTCGCCGTCGATGGCCACCAGGGCCGCCTGCTGCACGCCCTGGGCTTCGTGCCCCTCGACGCCCAGCTTCACGGCGCGCTCGGCCGAAACCTGGATCGGCAGGTCCAGGGTGGTCTCGACCACCAGATCCTCGGTCGGTTCGCCGACCAGCGAGCGGACCTGGGCGTCGATATAGTCGGTGAAATATTGGGCGCGCTGGTTGGCCAGGGTGGCCGAGACCTGCACGGGGGTGCTGAAGGCCTGGTCGCGCTGTTCGGGGGTGATGGCCTTGATGCGGACCATCTCGTCCAGGACGATGGTGGCGCGGCGGGCGGCGCGCTCCTTGGCCGAGACAGGCGAATAGCGGGCCGGGCCCTTCATCATGCCGGCCAGCAGGGCGGCCTCGCCGATCGACAGGTCCTTGGCGGGCTTGTTGAAATAGCGCTGGGAGGCGGCCTCGATGCCGTAGGCGCCGGCCCCGAAATAGACCCGGTTCATATAGAGGGCCAGGATCTGCTTCTTGGAGAACTTCATCTCCAGCCAGACGGCCAGGATCAGCTCCTGGGCCTTGCGGCGATAGTTCTGGGCCGGGCTCAGGAACAGGTTGCGGGCCAGCTGCTGGGTGATGGTCGAGCCGCCGCGCTGGGGGCCGCCGTCATGGGTGGCGTTCCACACCAGCGAGCGGGCGATGCCCCAGGGGTTGAAGCCGAAGTGGTGGTAGAACTGGCGGTCCTCGATCGCCACGAAGGCGGCAGGCACGTACTTGGGCAGGGCGTCGATGTCGACCGGCGGCGCGTACTGGCTGCCGCGCACCGCGAGCAGGGCGCCCGAGCGGTCCAGATAGTTGATCGAGGGCTGGCGCTTGACGTCGTAGAGCTTGGACGTGTCGGGCAGGTCGCTGGCGAACACGGCGAAGAAGGCGACCACGAAGATCAGCCCCCAGACGCCCAGCACGGTCCCCCAGTAGACAAGGGCCTGAAGCGGGGTGCGCTGCGGCCTGGCCGCCTTGTTCCCGCCGAAGGGTCCGTTCGCCATGGTCGTCCTGTTCCAAGATACGGCGCGAAGAAACGCGCGAGGGCTCGCGCCCGCGCGTCTCGTTTAGCTGAAGCCCACACAACGCGCGACAAGATTGACGAGACGTGAACGATCCTTAAGGCGCCCTTGTGGCGAAGGTTCCCTCACGTCATATTGCTACCTATAATTGAGCCCCGAGGAGCGACGAACGACCATGACGCCCTTGGCCCGCCAACACTTGGCCAAGCCGTCCGAGGCTGCCAAAAGGGCGGCCGTGTACGTTCCTCCCGAATCCCCCGCCCTCGACCACGCCCGCGACGTCCTGCGGCGCACGTTCGGCCATGCCGACTTTCGGGGCATGCAGGCCGGGGTGATCAACGAGATCCTGGCCGGCCACAGCGCCATGGCCGTGCTGCCGACCGGCGGCGGCAAGTCGCTGTGCTACCAGATCCCGTCGCTGATCCGGCCGGGGGTGGGCCTGGTGATCTCGCCGCTGATCGCGCTGATGGCCGACCAGGTCCAGGGCCTGCGCCAGGCGGGCGTGGCGGCCGAGCGGCTGGACAGCAATATCTCGATGGACGAGCGCTCGGACATCTGGCGGCGCATCGACGCCGGCGAGGTCGACATGCTGTACCTCTCGCCCGAGGGCCTGATGCAGCCGTGGATGCTGGACCGCCTGGGCCGCACGCCGCTGGCCCTGATCGCCGTCGACGAGGCCCACTGCGTCAGCCAGTGGGGCCACGACTTCCGGCCCGAGTACCGAATGCTGGGGCGACTGGCCGAGCTCTTCCCCGATGTCCCGCGCCTGGCGGTGACCGCCACCGCCGACGCCCGGACTCGCGACGACATCCGCGCCGAACTGCGCCTGCAGGGCGCGGCCGAGTTCGTCGACAGCTTCGCCCGCCCCGAACTGGCCCTGTCGGCCGAACGCAAGCGCGGCAAGGGCCACGACCGGGTGGTCGAGCTGGTTCTGGAGCGCCCCGGCCGGGCCGGCGTCGTCTATGCCGGCAGCCGCGACAGCACCGAGAAGCTGGCCGAGAAGCTGAGCGCCGAGGGCGTGCCCGCGCTGGCCTACCATGCCGGCCTGGACAAGGCCGTCCGCGCCCGCCGGCTGGAGGACTTCCTCGAAGCCGACGCGGCGGTGATGGTGGCGACGATCGCGTTCGGCATGGGCGTGGACAAGCCCGACGTCCGCTTCGTGATCCACGCCGATCCGCCGGCCGCCATCGAGGCCTACTGGCAGGAGGTCGGCCGCGCCGGGCGCGACGGCCAGCCGGCCGAGGGCATCACGCTCTACGGTTCGGCCGACATGGCCTGGGCCGGCCGCCGGATCGAGACCCGCGAGGCGCCCGACGAGGTCAAGCAGGTCCAGTCGCGCAAGCTGCGCCAGTTCTATTCCATGCTGGAAGGCGTCACCTGCCGCGCCGCCGCTGTCCGCCGCTATTTCGGCGAGGAGGGCGTGGCCCGCTGCGGGGTTTGCGACGTCTGCGTCTCGCCGCCGACCGGCATCGACGCCACCGAGGCCGCCCAGAAGGCCCTGTCGGCCGTCCACCGCATGGGCGGGCGCTTCGGGCGCGGACGGATCATCGAGCACCTGCTGGGCAAGACCAAGGACGTCACGCCGCAGGAGGCCCAGCTGCCGACCTTCGGCATCGGTCGCGAGTTCAGCCAGCCCGTCTGGCGCGACCTGTTCGACACCCTGATCTTCGAGGGGCTGCTGCGCGAGGACCCCAATGACGGCCGGCCGCTGATCGGCCTGGGCGATGTCGAGGGCGTGCGCCAGGTCTATCGCGGCGAGCGGCGGGTCGCCCTGCGCCAGATGGCCGAGGCGCCCGAGAGCGGCCGCGCCTCGGGCGCGCGCAAGCGCCGCGAGGGCAAGGCCCTGACCATTCCGGCCGAGGACCAGGTGCTGTTCGAAGCGCTACGATCGTGGCGCAAGGAGCAGGCGCAGGCCCAGCACGTGCCGCCTTATGTCATCTTCCACGACGCCACCCTGGCCGAGATCGCCGCCGCCCGGCCCGGCAGCCTGGCGGCCCTCGGCAAGGCCGGCGGGGTGGGCCAGGGCAAGCTGGATCGCTACGGCGAGGCGGTTTTGAAGGTCGTGCGAGAGAACTAAACCGCTCTCGATGTGTTGGTACGGGGTCAAGCCGAGGAGCCTCCCCCCATGACGGACATCAGCAGCTTCACCCCCGACACTTCGTCCGCCGCCGCGGCGCTGGACGGCGCGAAGAAGACGACCGCCGAAAAGACCAAGCAGGCCAAGGAAGCGGTCAGCAAGGCCGTGAAGTCGGCCCGCGAGACCGCCACCGAAGTGGCCCAGCAGACCCGCACCTTCGCCAGTGAGAAGGCCAAGGTCGGCGCCGCCTGGACTCGCGACAAGGCCCAGGTGGCCCACCACGTCGCCGAGGACCACCCGATGGGCGTGGCCCTGGGCGCCTTCGCCATCGGCCTGGGCGTGGGGTTCCTGATCGCGCGGAACCTCGACTAGGGCTGGATCCAACCTCTCCTCCCCCAAAAGGGGGAGCAGAGGCGGATCAGAGCGCCAGCCGTTCGGCGTTCACGCCCGCGGCCCGCAAGGCCGCGAGGCGGGCGAACGCCAGCGTCAGGGCCTTGCGACGCGCCGGCGCCAGGAGGGTGACCGGCGCTTCGCGCACGACCGCGCCGCCGAATCCGTCGGCGACGACCAGCCCCGGCTCGTCCGGCAGGATTCCGTCCGGAAAGCTGGGCGCGACGGCGAAATAGAAGGCGTCGCAATAGGGGGCGTACTCGCCCCACTTTCGGTCGACCCGGAAGTCCTCCAATCCCGATTTCACCTCGACGATCAGCACGTCGCCTTTTGGACCCAGCGCCATCAGGTCGGCGCGCCGCCCGTTCGGCAGGGTCACCTCGGCCAGCGGCGCATAGCCCAGGTCGACGAGCAGCCGCGCGGCCCCGCGCGTCACCGTCAGGGTCGTCTCGGGGCGGGAGGGTTGGAGTTCGATGATCACGTCCACGGCGCGATCATGTTCCAGCTTTGTTCGTGGGGCAAGCGCCTTGCGACAAGGTCATCTACGGAGTTGCGTGGTCGCGCCGGCCTCTGTTCAAGGGGCTCTGTTCAAGGACCGCGGTCGACGGAATGATCGCCGCGATGGACGGACACTGGAGGCAGGATGCGCGTCGCCGTCTTTTCGGCCAAGGCCTATGACCGCCGCTTCCTGGAGGCGGCCAATAGCGAGTTCGGGCATGAGCTCGACTATTTCGACGCGCGCCTGGACGCGGCGACGGCGCGGCTGGCCAGCGGCTATCCCGCCGTCTGCGTGTTCGTCAACGACCGGCTGGACGCCGCCACGCTGGACGCCCTCGCGGCCGTGGGGGTCCGGACGGTCGCCCTGCGCTGCGCCGGCTACAACAATGTCGACCTAACCGCCGCCGAGACACTGGGCGTCACGGTCGTGCGCGTGCCGGCCTATTCGCCCGAGGCGGTGGCCGAGTTCACCCTGGGCCTGATCCTGGCCGTCGATCGCAACATTCCGAGGGCGTGGAGCCGGGTCCGCGAGAACAACTTCGCGCTGGACGGGCTGATCGGGCGCAACCTGTCGGGGCGTGTCGCCGGGGTGGTCGGCACGGGACGCATCGGCGCCCTGGTCGCGCGCATGCTGCGCATCGGCTTTGGCTGCGAGGTCCTGGCCAGCGACGTTTTCCAGGATCCCGACCTGGTCGCGGCCGGCGTCCGCTACGTCCCCGTGGAGACGCTGCTGCGCGAGGCCGATCTGATCTCGCTGCATTGCCCGCTGACGCCCGCCACCCGTCACCTGATCGACGCCCGGGCGATCGCCGACGCCCGGCCCGGCGTCCTGATCGTCAACACCAGCCGTGGCGCGCTGATCGACACCAACGCCCTGATCGAAGGGCTGAAGTCACGCAAGGTCGGCGGCGTGGCGCTGGACGTCTACGAGCAGGAGGCCGACCTGTTCTTCGAGGACCTGTCCAACGAGATCATCCAGGACGACGTCTTCCAGCGCCTGCTGACCTTTCCCAACGTGCTGATCACCGGCCACCAGGCCTTCCTGACGGAAGAGGCCCTGGGCGCCATCGCCAGGACGACCCTGGCCAGCCTGGCCGAGGTCGAGGCCGGCCGCGAACCCGTGAACCGGGTCGTGGCGGCGGTGGTGAAGGGATGATCAAGGGCTGGGGCCTACGGCGTCGGCTGCTTGGTCGGGCGCAGCATGCCCACGTCATAACCCAGCGCCTTGGCTCGCGCCGTCAGCGCCGCGCGATCGGCCTCGGTCGGGAGCTTGCGCGACAGCAGCCACAGATAGCGGCCCGAGCCCTCGCCGACGATCGACCAGCTGTAGTCGTCGGCGTGGTCCAGCACCCAGTAGTCGCCCCAGAACGGTCCGAAGAAGCTGACCTTCAGCTTGGCGTTGGTGGCCGTGTCGACGACCTTGGCCTTGCCCTCGCTGGTTTTGACCGGGCCGTCCACCGCGCCCTGGTGGCAGGTGTTGAGCACGCGGATCAAGCCGTCCGGACGCTTGGCGTAGTCGGCGGTGACGCCTTCGCAGCCCTTCTCGAACCGCATGTCGTAGCGGGCGACCTCGTACCAGCGTCCGACATAGCGATCGAGGTCGACGGTCTTAGCTGGCTGCGGCGGATTGCGATTGCCCACCGGGCCGGCGACGCAGGCCGACAGGCCGAGCGCGCCCACGGCGGCGGCGAGGAGGAGAGAAGGTTTCACGCGCCGGCTCCTGGCGGATGGTGGGGAAATTCCAGCTTGGCGTAACCCAGTGTCTTCACCCGCTCGAGGGCGACGGCCTTGGTCGAGGTCGGCATGTCGGCGACGCGGGAGATCAGCCAGACATAGTTGCCGCCCGGCGTGCCCATGATCGCCCACGACCCGTCGGCGGCGCGATCGAGCACCCAATATTCCTGCTTCTTGAGCCCGCCCAGAAAGCTCATGGTGAAGCGGGTGTTCTGGCTGCCCGGAATGATCTTGCCTGTGGTCGTGAAGACCTTCTCCAGGCCCAGCGGCGAGCCGCGATGGCAGACCTGACGGACCTTGAAGCTGGTCCCTTGGGCGGTGAAGTCGGTGGTCGGCGCCTCGCAGTCGCGTTGACCGAAGTTGGGCGTGCGGGCGATCTCGTACCAGCGGCCCGAATAGAAGTCGGGCGCGACGGCCTTGGCCGGCGGCTGGGCCGCCGCCAGGGCGATGCTGCTCGTCAGTGCGCAAGCCGCCACGGCGCCAAGCAGGGTCTTCGAAGAAAGCATGGGCGGACCTTTGTCCCAGGTCCGCCCAAACGCGATGGCTCGAGGTGAAGTTCCGAACTACTCGGCCGCGATGCTGACGCCGTTGACGGGGCGGTTCTTGAAGTTGATGGCCTGCAGGTGGCGGATGCCTTCCTCTGCGATGTCGTCGCCGACCATCCTGTCGCCCTCGCTCTTCAGCTCCTCGAGGTCGACATACATGGCGTAGAACGCCTTGGTGCGGTCGGTGATGATGCCGGCGTTGAGCAGGGTCTTGACCAGCACCCGGAAGATGTTGGTCTGCTCCTTCATGGTCTCCCGACGCAGGTCGTCGGTCATGATCTTCCCGTACTCCTCGACCACCTTGTCCGGATCCAGGCCGAACTCGGCGTAGAGATCCAGCTGCTGGTGCGGCGAGACAAGGTTGAACAGCAGGGTCTGGAAGCAGTGCGCGGCCCAGTCCTCGATGATGGCGTGTTCCTCGGCCGACAGCTTGGGCACCGTGCGGTCGGCCCAGATCTTCCCGAACTTGTGGTGGAAGGCCTCGTCGGTCATCACCAGCTGCAGCAGCTTCTTGCCGACCGGATCGTGGATCTTGGTGAAGAAGGTGGCGAAGGCGCCCATGGCCAGGCCTTCCACCAGCATCTGCATGCCGATGATCTTCTTGTAGACCTCGGGCGCGCCGATGATCTCGACCAGCAGGGTCTTCAGGGCCGGGCCGCACTCGACGGGCCTGCCCCAGCGGGCCTTGATGTACTTGGCGAAGGCCGTGACGTGACGGGCCTCTTCCCGGGTCTGGTTGGCGGCGTATTCCTGGGCGCCCTGGTCCTTCAGCACATGGCACAGGCTGGCCGACAGGTTCAGCGCGCCTTGCTCGCCGTGCAGGATCGACGAGAAGCTGCGCAGCACCGACTGGTTGATGAAGCGGATGCGCTGCTTGGGGTCGGACAGGTGGTTGGAGACGTAGTCGGTCGACAGGGCGATCACCAGATCCTCGGGAACCAGGGCCTGGTTTTCCATGTCGAACGGCTCGTCGAAATCGATATAGGCCTTGTCCAACGGGTCCCAGAAGTGGTCGTGGGTGGCCGAGATGATCTTGTCGAAGGCGCTGGAGCGGTTGCCGTAGCGGTCGAGTTCGAGCATCGACTCGAAATCGTCCGGCGCGACCGCGTCGTACATGGCGTCCTTGGTGATGTTCTTGTCGGTCATGTCGGCGCTCCCTGTCGGCCGTGGCCCGTCCATCCGACCGGATCCGTCTTGCGCGGGCTCTCGGCGATCTAAACACTGTCAACTCAACTCTTGACGCCGGTCAAATTAAAAATGACGGAGGCGTCAGGTTTGCGGCGCGGCTTAAGTTGGTGAACGGAATGAAGATCTTCGTGCTGACCGGGGCCGGGGTTTCGGCCGAGAGCGGCCTGGGCACCTTTCGCGACAAGGACGGGGTGTGGACGAAGTACGACCTGTCCGAGGTCGCCACGCCCGAAGGCTTCGCGAGGAATCCGGCCTTGGTGCGGGACTTCTACAACGCCCGCCGGGCCAACCTGGCGGGCGCCGCGCCGAACGCGGCGCATGTCGCTCTGGCGCGGCTGGAGGCCGGACTGGCCGCGCGCGGCGGCGAGCTGTGGCTGTGCACCCAGAACGTCGACGACCTGCATGAGAAGGCCGGATCCCAGCGCGTGATCCACATGCATGGCGAGTTGGCGGTGACCCGCTGCCATCACTGTCAGGCCACGCGACCGGACACCCAGGCGCTGACCGCCGAGGCCGTGTGCGCGGCCTGCGGTCGTGACGGCGGCGCGCGTCCGCACGTGGTCTGGTTCGGTGAAACGCCGCTGTTCATGGACGCGATCGAGGACGCCCTGGCCGACGCCGATCTCTTCGTCTCCATCGGGACTTCGGGCTCGGTCTATCCGGCGGCCGGCTTTGTCAGCGAGGCGCGGGCGATGGGGATCGCGACCTGCGAGATCAATCTGGAGCCTTCGTCGAACGCCTATGTGTTCGACGAGAAGGTCTATGGGCCGGCCAGCGAGACCGTGCCGGCCTGGGTGGAGCGGGTGCTCGACGGCCTCTAGGCCAGGCGCGCGACGCCCTGCTCGCACCAGCCCATCGGGCGCGGGACCTTGTCCAGGTAGAACCGCCGGGTCTCGTCCAGGGTGAAGCCGGCCGCCGCGATCGCCGCCGAGACCGGCCGGGTCAGGTGGCAGCCGCCGGCCAGGCGCGTCCAGAGCGGCTCCAGGCGCCGTTGCCAGCGGACCACCCCGTCGTCGGGCGACAGGCCGTGCTCGCAGAAAAGGAACCGGCCGTCGGGCCTCAGCACCCGCCGCGCCTCGGCCAGCACGGCCGCGGTCGAGCGCACCGAGCACAGGGTGAAGGTGCACAGCACGGTGTCGAAGCTGGCGTCGGCGAACGGCAGACGTTCGGCCTCGCCGGCGGTGACCTCGACGGCCAGGCCCTCGGCGCGCGGGGCGGCCTCGGCGATCGCGCGCAGTTCGGGGGATGGATCGACGCCGGTCACGCTGGTCGCGGTCCTCGGGTCGTAGAAGGCCAGGTTCAGCCCGCCGCCGATCCCCAGTTCCAGGACGCGGCCCCGCGCCAGGGGCACGATCTTCTCGCGCTGCTCGCGAATGGCCGGCGCGCCGCAGGCGCAGCACAGCAGCCTCGGCAGGATGTGGCGGTCGTACCAGGTGGCCATGCGGCGTTCCTCCCCGCCGACAGCAGGCCGCTCGCCGGCGGCGTCGGTCAAGACGACCTCCTGACAGATCTGGCAGCAATGGGGTCTATTCGGGCGCACGCGTTCCGGAGCTTTCGATGCCCAAGACCCTCAAGCCGCCCGCCGAGGAAGCCGAAGGCGCCTGCGCCTGCGGCGTGGTCCGCCTGGCCATCGGCGTCCCGGCCCGCTGGGCGTTCCACGACCACTCGGGTGAGGCCCGTCGCGCCCAGGGCTGCGCCTATGTCACCTATGTCGGCAGCTACCGCAGTCGCTTCCGCTGGCTGGCGGGCGAGAACGCCGTCACCCGCTACGAGCACGAGGGGACCACGCGCGGCTTCTGCGGCTGCTGCGGCACGCCGCTGTTCATGGAGCGCAAGCGCTCGCCGACCATGATCAACCTGCCGCGGGCCCTCTTCGAGACCCGTACGGGCCGCGAGCCGCGCTATCACACGTCCCTCGACCAGGCGCCGGACTGGGCCTATGCCGGCGGCAAGCTGATTCCGCTGAAGGGCTATCCCGGCGTGATGTGGGAGCGACCCAAGCCGAAGCGGAAGCGCGCCGCGATCGACGACTTTCTGTGAGCTACCGCTTGAGGCGGAAGACGCCGCAGTCGGCGTCGTGGAAGCGGGCGTCGCGTTCATAGGCGAAGCCGGCCTTGCGCAGCACGGTCTCGGATCCGGCATTGCCCTTCACGACAACGCCGACCAGCTCAGGCGGATCGCACCGGGTCCGCCAGAGCTCGACCAGCGCCGTGGCGATCTCGGTCGCCAAGCCTCGGCCCCAGGCGTCGCGCGCCAGGGCGTAGGCGATCTCGAATTCGCGGGTGTCTTCCAGCTCGATATAGCGCAGCGCCGCCCGGCCCGTGAAGGCGCCGTCCTCGTCGCGCAGGGTCCACAGGCCGACGCCGTGGTCGGCCCAGTGGCGCAGGCCAGTGTCAATATAGGCGTCGGTGGCTTCGGGCGAACGAACGCCGCCCAGGAAGCGCGAGACCTCGGGGTCGAGATGCAGCGCGACCAGGTCATCGCGATCCGTCAGGGAGAGCTTGGAGGCCCGCAGCCTGGCGGTCGCGAACGTCTCCATCAGTCCCGCGCGCCTTCCAGCGCCGCCAGCACGGCCGGCTGCAGCCGCGCCAGTTCTGCCAGGCGCTCGACCAGGGCTTCCTTGCTGTCCACGGCCAGGCCGTCGCGTAGGCGGGCCATGCGGTCGCGGACCTTGGAGAGGTCGGCGGCGTTGGCGGCGGTGACCACGGCCGCCTGGTGCTTGCAGGCGCCGAACTTCTCGAAGCCGGGGCAGGTGCAGGTTCCTTCGCCGGCCGGGGCCCATAGCTGCACGACATAGAGGTCGCCGACGCTGCCGGTGACGTGAGCGGTGACCTTCTCGTCCTCGATCGCCACGAGGTCGACGTCGCCCTTCTCGGCCATGGCCACGCCGGTGTCGAACCAGCGCTCGTCCATCCGCTCCTTCCAGGCGTCGGCGTCAAACAGCTGGCTCATTCCTCGTCCTCGATGCGGTGGATGTCGTCGTCCGACAGGCCGAAATGGTGGCCGATCTCATGGACCAGCACGTGGGTGATCAGGTCGCCGAGGCTGACGTCGCCGCGCTCGGCCCATTCGTCCAAGATCGGGCGGCGATAGAGAAACACCCGCGACGGCTCGGTCCCGTAGTCCAGCACCGAGCGGCGGCCCAGGTCCACGCCCTGGTAGAGGCCGGTCAGCTCGAAGGCGTCCTCGATGCCCAGCGAGTCCAGCACGTCCTCGGATGGGAAATCGTCGACCCGGATCACCACGTCGCCCGACAGCTTGCGAAAGCCGTCGGGCAGGGCGTCGAAGGCCTGCTTGGCCAGGACGGCGAAGTCGTCGAGCGAGGGGGCTAGGCGGGCGGACCAGGTCATGACCTCCCAAATAGAGCGATTGGGGCGGGACGCCACCCAGGCCGGGAAGGAAATCGCGACGGACCGTCACACCCGCCCTTGATCGCGCTCTGGTCATGGCCCGACTAATCTGGGATTCTGATTCGACGATCCGCTGGGGACCCGCCAGGGTAAGCGACGCGCCTGATGACTTCGTACGACCTGATCCTCGCGGCGGCGGCCGGCGCGGTTTGCTTGGCCCTTTGCGTGACCCTGTGGTCGCTGGGCCAGCGCCGGCGCTTCGAGGCGCGCATCGCGGCGCTGAAGGCGCGGCTCGTCCTGCAAGGCGGCGGCGAGGATGACGCGCCGGCCTGGGTCGAGGCGTTCGACGCCGCCGTGCTGGCTGTCGAGGACGGCCAGGCTCGCCTGGCCGCCGGCGCCGAGGGGCTTTCGGCCTGCGCCCAGGTGCTGGGTGTGGCCGCCGAGCCCCAGGCGGTGGTCGCCGCCCTGGCCGCGACCGATCCCGAGAACGCCCACAAGCTGACCGCCCTGTTCGAGCGCGGCGAGGCCTGCGTCTTCGAGGCGCGGGGGAACGGCGGCTGGATCTCGATCGAGGGCCGTTCGGCCGGCGCCCTGGCCTGGCTGCGCCTGGCGCCCGCCAGCGGCGGCGAGGCCGGCCTGCCGTCCGCGCCGCGCTTCGCCGCCTTTGTCGACAGCGTCGCCGAGCCCGCCTGGATCGCCGCCGCCGCCGACGGCCAGCCGACCTGGGCCAACGACGCGTTCGTCCGCGCGGTCGGGGCGACGTCCGCCTCGGCCCAGGCCCTGGCCGGCAAGAGCTTCGATCGCGCCGCCGACGCCCTGGCCATCGAGGCCGCCGAAACGGGCGAGCGCCGGGAGACCCTGCGCTGGATCAACCTGGAGGGCCGCCGTCGGGCGTTCCGCGTCTCGGCCCAGCCGCTGGAAGGCGGTGGGGTGGGGGTGTTCTGTGTCGACGTCACCGAGATCGAGGACGTCCGCGACGCCTTCAAGAAGCATGTCGAGGCCCACGACGAGACCCTGAACCACATCGCCGAGGCGGTGGCGATCTTCAGCCAGACGCGGCGTCTGTCCTACCACAACACCGCCTTCGCCGAGCTGTGGGGCCTGGAGCCGGCCTGGCTGGCCGAGCGGCCGACCCACGGCGAGGTGCTGGACCGTCTGCGCCAGCGTCGCCGCCTGCCTGAGACGATCGACTACGCCGGTTGGAAAGCCGCCGAGCTGACCCGCTACGAGGACCTGGGGCCGCAGGCCGACGACTTGTGGCACCTGCCCGACGGCCGCACGCTGAAGGTCGTGCGCCAGCCCCACCCGCTGGGCGGCATGCTGCTGATCTATTCCGACATCACCGGCGAGCTGCGCCTGAAGGCCCAGTACAACGCCCTGATCCAGGTGCAGCAGGCCACGCTGGATAAGCTGAACGACGCCGTCGCCGTGTTCGGCTCCGACGGCCGCCTGCGGCTGCATAACGAGGCCTTCGAGACCTTCTGGAACGTCAGCGCCTTCGCCCTGGAGGCGGCCGGCGACTTCGAGGGCGTGGTCGAGCTGTGCGTGCCGCGCCTGCATGACCTGGCCTTCTGGCGCGAGCTGAAGGGGCGGGTGGCCGATCCCGATCCGCAGATGCGCGCCCCGACCTCGGGCGAGGTGCGCACCTCGGACGACCGCATCGTCGTCTATCAGAGCCGGCCGCTGCCGGACGGCGCGACCCTGATCGCCTTCGCCGACGTCACCGACACCCGCGACCTGCAAAGCGCCCTGGCCGACCGTTCCGCCGCCCTGGCCGAGGCCGAACGGCTGAAGCGCGACTTCGTCGGCAACGTCTCGTACGAACTGCGCACGCCGCTGACGACGATCATCGGCTATTCCGAGCTGCTGGAGCGCGCCGACGGCATCTCGGAACGTGGCCGCAACCACGTGGCCGCCGTCCGCGCCGCCGCCACCCAGCTGGCCCGCTCGATCGACGACGTGCTGGACATGGCCCAGATCGACGCCGGCGAGATGGCGCTGGAGATCGAGGACATCCGCGTCGCCGACCTGCTGCTGAACGCCCAGGAGCGCGCCTTGAAGGACGCCCAGCTGGGCGCGGTGACGCTTGCCGTCGAGTGCGAGGAAGACGTCGGCCTGATCCGGGGCGACGCCAAGCGCCTGGCCCAGACCCTGGCCCACCTGGTCGACAACGCTCTGCGCCAGACACCGCCCGGCGGCCGCGTGACCCTGCAGGCGCGTCGCGCCCTGGGCGAGGTGCGGCTGGACGTCTCCGACACGGGCCGGGGCGTGCCGTTCCATGTCCAGGCCCACATCTTCGACCGCTTCGTCGGCCGGGATCGTGGCGGTCCGGGCCTGGGCCTGGCCCTGGTCAAGGCTTTGGTCGAGCTACACGGCGGCTGGGTGGCCCTGGAAAGCGAGCCGGGCGCCGGCTCGACTTTCACCTGCCACCTGCCCGAGACCCAGCAGCCGGGCGCCATGCAGCCGGAGCTGGGCTTCTAGTCGGCCGCCTTGGCCGCCTTCGGCCAGGCGCTGACCACGGTTTCGCCGCGCATGACCTGCACCCGGTCGATCCGCGCCGTGACGAAGCACTGCTGGTCCTTGATCCAATTCGGCGTGTAGCCGGTGATCTCCTTGAAGGTCAGCGCGCCGCGATAGCCGCCGCAAAACACCTGCGGCTTCTGGCCCAGATCGGTGATTTCGCCCTCGACCACCAGCGTCAGGTCGCGGGCGAAACGCTCGGCGTGGTCGCGGCGCCCGCGCGCCTGACTGACCTCCAGTGGGGCCATGCCCGCCGGCAGCGCCGAGGGGCCGTTCTCTTCATAGGGAATGGCGAGGCCAAAGCTGATGGCCTTGGTCGAGTCCGCCAGCTGGTAGCTGATGCTGGGCGGCGGCGCGCGGCCAGGCGTCATGCCGATGGCTGCGGACGGCGCCATCAGTCCGATGGGCCGGCCTTCGGCGTCCAACGGTTGTCCTCTGTGGGTTTCGACGTCGAAGAAGAACGACTGCAGCGGCGGCAGGACCTGTAGGCCGCTGTTCTTGAAGCTTCCGAAGTTGCGTTCGGTGATCTCGCCGAACCCGATCGAGGTGACCAAGCTTCCGGTGCGCTTGTCGTATAGCCACCGGCCCGATTGCTTGAAGATCCCGTACTTGCGCGGCTTCTCCTCGACGAAGCGGGTCGTCAGCCGAAAGCGACGGCCGGTCAGGGATGGCGCGGCGGCGCTGGCGGCGGCCTCGACCATGGCTTGGCGCAGGCTCTGCTGGTCCAGAACCGGCCCTTCGTCCATGGAGGTCCCAGCCATGAACAAGGCTGCGGCGAGAAGATATCCTGACATTGAGCGCCCCTTCGCACTCAATCATTGCGCGCGCCAGAGCACGATCTGTCAATCTCCATCGGACATAAAGATATCTTTATGCGTTAATTGCTCGGAAGGGCTCGGGGTTGTATAAGCTCGCCCAGAACTCCCCTACGACTTCAACGACGCAGGAGCCGCACGTGGCCGACTATATCGTCAAGGACATCTCGCTCGCCGACTACGGTCGCAAGGAAATCGCCATCGCCGAGACCGAGATGCCGGGCCTGATGGCCACGCGCGCCGAGTACGGCCCCAAGCAGATCCTGAAGGGCGCCCGCATCGCCGGCAGCCTGCACATGACCATCCAGACCGCGGTGCTGATCGAGACGCTCGTCGCGCTCGGCGCCGAGGTCCGCTGGGCCTCGTGCAACATCTTCTCGACCCAGGATCACGCCGCGGCCGCCATCGCCGCCGCCAACATCCCGGTCTTCGCCTTCAAGGGCGAGAACCTGGTCGAGTACTGGGAATACGCCCACAAGATCTTCGAGTGGCATGACGGCGGCTATCCGAACCTGATCCTCGACGACGGCGGCGACGCCACTCTGCTATGCGTGCTGGGCCCGAAGGCCGAGAAGGATCCGTCGATCCTGAACAATCCGCAGAACGAGGAAGAAGAAGCCCTCTACGCCGTGATGAAGAAGTACCTGGCGGAGAAGCCGGGCTTCTATTCGGCCATCCGCTCGGCCGTCACCGGCGTCTCGGAAGAGACCACCACGGGCGTCCACCGCCTGTACCAGATGGCCCAGAAGGGCGAGCTGCCGTTCCCGGCCATCAACGTCAACGACAGCGTCACCAAGAGCAAGTTCGACAACCTCTATGGCTGCCGTGAATCGCTGGTCGACGCGATCCGTCGCGGCACCGACGTCATGCTGTCGGGCAAGGTCGCGGTGGTCTGCGGCTACGGCGATGTGGGCAAGGGCTCGGCCGCCAGCCTGCGTCAAGGCGGCGCTCGCGTGATCGTCACCGAAGTTGACCCGATCTGCGCCCTGCAGGCGGCGATGGAAGGCTATGAAGTCCAGACCCTGAACGACGTCGCCGACAAGGCTGACATCTTCGTCACGGCGACGGGCAACAAGGACGTCATCACCGTCGACGACATGCGGAAGATGAAAAACAACGCCATCGTCTGCAACATCGGCCACTTCGACAGCGAAATTCAGATCGCCGGCCTGCGCAACTTCAAGTGGGACGAGATCAAGCCGCAGGTCCACCACGTGGAATTCCCGGACGGCAAGAAGCTGATCGTGCTGTCGGAAGGCCGCCTGGTGAACCTGGGCAACGCCACCGGCCACCCCTCGTTCGTGATGTCGGCCTCGTTCACCAACCAGACCCTGGCCCAGATCGAACTGTGGACCAACAAGGCCAAGTACGAGAACCAAGTCTACACCCTGCCCAAGCACCTGGACGAGAAGGTCGCCTTCTTGCACCTGGAAAAGCTGGGCGCGAAGCTGACCCAGCTGCGCAAGGACCAGGCCGACTATATCGGCGTGCCGGAAGCCGGTCCGTTCAAGCCGGACCACTACCGCTACTAAGGCGCGCGCTCGCGCCAGCGTTCGGAGGGCCCGTCGCGCATGCGGCGGGCCCTTCTGCGTTTCAGGGGTCTGGCGCCCTGTTCAAGTCCGCCTCGCTCGGCTAATCGCTTGGCATGCCGCTAGCCCTGATCCTCTCCAGCCATGTCGCCGGCAGTCAGGTCGGCGCGACCGCTCAGGCCGCCGCCTTGGCCCCGTTCGGGATCGACGCGATGGTCGTGCCCACGGTGCTGTTCGGCCGCCATCCCGGCTGGGGCGCGCCCGGCGGCGCGGCGACGCCGATCGAGACCTTCGAGGGCATGCTGGACGGGATCCAGGCCAACGGCCTACTTGGCCTGGTCGACGTGCTGATCACCGGCTACTTCGCCACCGCCGCCCAGGTCCATGGCGCTGCCCGAGCGATCGACGCCGTCCGCGCCGCGCCGCGCGGCAAGGCTTTCACCTCCGCGCCGACCGTCGTCGTCGATCCCACCATGGGCGACGAGGGCAAGGGGCTGTACGTGCCCGCCGAGACCGCCGAAGCGATCGTCGCCGAGCTGGCGCCGCGCGCCGACGTCATCGCCTGCAATGCCTGGGAGCTCGAGCGGCTGACCGGCGCCGACGCCCACGAGCCCATGGCGGCCGCGACCGCCGCGCGGGCGCTGGGCAAGACCACCCTGGTCTCGTCCGTCCGACGCGGCGACGAGATCGGCGCGGTGCTGACCGACGCCGACGAGGCCTGGCTGGCCCTGCACGCCGAGGCCGACCGCGCGCCCAACGGGACGGGCGACCTCCTGACCGCCCTCTACGCCGCCGCCCTGATCGAGGGGCAGACGGCCTCGCACGCCCTGGCGCGGGCCGTCGGCGGCGTGGCCGAGACCGTCGCCGCCGCCAAGCTGTGGAGCGCGCCCGAGCTGCCGATCGTGGCCATGGGCGCGCGGATCAAGCAGACCTCTCCCACCGTCCGCATCGAGCGCTTGGCTTAAGACATGACCGTCGACATCACCGGGCTGTGCCCCGACCGCTTCGCCCGCGTCCGCGACGCCTTCGCGGCCAATTTCGAGAATAACGGCGAACTGGGCGCGCGCTTTTCCTTCGCCCTCGACGGCGAGATCGTCGTCGACCTGATGGGCGGCTTCGCCGATCGCAAGCGCGAGGTCGCGTTCGGTCCCGACACCCTGACGGCCCTGTTCTCGACCACCAAGGCGGTGGCGGCCTTGCTGGTCGCGCGCCTGGTCGACGAGGGGCGCCTGGCCTACGACCAGCCCGTCGCCGACGTCTGGCCCGAGTTCGCCCAGAACGGCAAGGGTGAGGTGACCGTCGAGCAGGCCATGTCGCACCAGGCCGGCCTGTCGGGCTTTCCCGACGAGACCGACCCGGCGATCTGGTTCGACTGGGACGCCACCTGCGCCAAGCTGGCGGCCATGGCCCCGCTGTTTCCGATCGGCTCGGCCAGCGGCTACCACCCGGTGACCTTTGGCTACATCGCCGGCGAGATCTTCCGTCGCGTCGACGGCCGGACCATGGGGACGGCCCTGCGCGAGGACATCGCCGGGCCGCTGGGCCTGGACCTGTGGATCGGCCTGCCCGACAGCGAGCACGGCCGGGTGGCCGAGCTGATGCGCCCGACGGCCCTGCCGCAGTTCGGCGAGATCAACGCCGCCGTCACCGCCGCCTTCCTCAAGCCCTGGTCCTCACCGGGCGGCAAGGGGGCGGCCGAGTGGCGTCGGGTCGAGATCCCCTCGGCCAACGGCCACGCCACCGCGCCCGCCCTGGCCCGCCTGATGGGCGCCCTGGCCAGCGGCGGAAGCCTGGAGGGCCGCTCGATCCTGAACCCGGCCGGAATCAAGGCCGCCAGCGCCGAGCGGATCCGTGGCCGGGACCTCGTCCTGCCCTATGAGATCAGCTGGGGCGCGGGCTTCATGCGCAACGAGCCGAACCTGTTTTACGGCCCGACGGCCGAGGCGTTCGGCCATTCGGGCTGGGGTGGGTCGTGCGCCTTCGCCGACCCGACGCGCGGGGTGTCCGGAGCCTATGTGATGAACAAGCAGGGCGTCGCCCTGATCGGCGACCCGCGCGCTGTGCGCCTGATCGAGGCGGCGTACGCGTCGCTCTAGAGGTCTCGCTTCAGGGATCGTTGAGGCCTAGGCTCTAGCGTCGCCCGGAAAAGGGGAGAGACGCATGGCTTCGATCCGTATCGCCGCGCTGGCGCTGACCGTGTTGACCCTGGCGGGCGCCGCCCGCGCCGAGGAGCGCGATTTCTGTCCCGATCGACCCGGCAAGGGCTCGCCGCCGTGCGTGATGGACAAAGGCCGTTTCCAGGTCGAGGTCAGCGGCGTCGACGCGACGCTCGACAAGAGCGACGGCGTCTCGACCCGTGACATCGCCTATGGCGGGCTGGAGCTACGGTTGGGTCTGACCTCGATGGTCGAGGGGCAGATGTCCTGGACACCCTACGAGCGCGTGCGGACCAAGGACCATGGCGTCGTCTCGACGGTGTCGGGCGCGGGCGACCTTGGCCTGGCCCTGCGGTGGTCGTTGAAGAACCCGGCCGGCGATGGCCTGTCGATCGCCGTCCAGCCATTCGTGACCGCGCCGACCGGGGCGGACGGGATCGGCGGCGGCGAATGGCCGGGCGGGGTGATCGTCCCGGTCTCGATCCCGCTAAACGGCGACTGGTCGCTGAGCCTGTCGCCCGAACTCGACGCCCGGCCCGACGCCGATGGCGCGGGGCGTCACGCCGGATACGCCTTTGCGGGCGGTG